>CAINQO010000123.1 GCA_903852325.1 Candidatus Omnitrophota bacterium | reverse complement strand
GGCAGTTTCCGAAGAGCAGGTCCACGTCCGCACTAAAGCGATGGACGCGACTGCTGACGGCATTTTTATTGTTGATGCCCTTAAACCTAACTTTCCGGTTATCTATGCCAATCAGTCATTTCAAAAAATGACCGGTTATGGAAAAAGGGAAATCCTGGGGGAAAATTATTTTTCGCTTTATGGAGCGGATGCGGACCAGCGGATTATTAACGAGATAAAATATACGCTACGCCGAGGTAAGGTTTTCCACGGAGAGATGCTTAATTTTCAAAAGCACGGCAAAAAATACTGGAATTTGCTGCGCATTGCCCCGGTGCGCGATACCGATGGAGCCGTCACCCACTATATAGGGATCCAGACCGATATCACTTTGATGCGGGAGAAGGAGCGGGAGGTTGATGAGCAGCGTGATGAACTTTTGCATGTTACCCGGGTCGGAAAACTCGCGGAATTCGTCTCCTCTCTGGCGCATGAAATCAGCCAGCCGCTCACGGCGATCCTTTCTTACGCCCAGGCTGCCCAGCGCCTGCTTGCCGGCAGGGATCCTCAGCTGCAGGAGATTCTCCAGTATATTGTTAATGACGACCAGCGGGCGGCGGCGGTTATCCAGCGGTTACGCGCGCTGTTAAAAAAGAGCCGCTCTGAAATGAAACCTTTGGATATCAATGTTTTAATTAATGAAACCATAGCACTTATGGCTACCGATGCCAATGTAAGGAATATTTTCTTGAAACCTGAGCTAGGAAATAACCTTTCGTCAATCCACGGGGACCGGATACAATTGCAGCAAGTTCTCCTGAACTTGATTAGTAACAGTTTTGACGCAATGGAAAACAGCCCGGCCCCCCGTGAAATATTGATCCGTTCGTCGCGTAATAATGCGAATACGGTTATTGTCTCGGTCAGGGATTCCGGGTCAGGCATCACCGCACAGAACATGCCGAAACTTTTCACCCACTTTTTTACCAGCAAACCTGATGGTTTGGGCATGGGGCTGTCGATCAGCCGCTCGATTATCGAGTCGCATGGCGGGAGGCTGGAGGTGAAAAATAACCCTGATCGCGGGACGACATTCTATTTCACTATTCCGATCAATAAAAACAATACTTAAGTGAATAATTCCGGTTCGATTATTTATATTGTTGATGACGATGTTTCCGTGTGCAGAGCTTTGTCCCTGCTGTTGAAAGCGCACGGGTTTAAGGTCCAGACATTCACCCGCGCAGCAGGGTTTTTAGCTTTTAAGCACCCAAAAGTGCCGTCCTGCCTGGTCCTGGATATGCGCCTGCCGAAACTCAACGGTTTTGCTCTTCAGGAAGTAATGGCGAAACAAGGTATGATCACCCCGATTATTTTTATTACCGGTCATGGGGATATTCCCATGAGCGTCAAAGCGATGAAGGCCGGGGCGATCGATTTCCTTCCCAAGCCCTTTACGGAAAAAAAACTGCTTAATGCCGTAACCCTTGCCATTTTAAAAAGCAAGGCGCAAAATAAAAAACAGGCCGAAACGGAAAATATCAAGCGGCGGATAAAAACCTTGTCTCCGAGGGAGCTGGAAGTTTTCCGTTTTGTGGCTCGGGGAATGCTGAATAAGCAGATTGCCTCAAAGCGCGGAACTTCCCTGCAAACCATCAAGGTCCACCGCGGCCGGGTGATGCAGAAGATGCAAGCCAAAACCGTTACCGAGCTTATTCATTTAGCTCAAAAAGCAGGCCTCATTTCTCCTCAGCGTTAAACAATCCGCATCCTCTCTAAAGATCGAATTTCTCTGCTGCAAAAGAAAACCTACGGTTATACCCAGGTTCAATTGATTTAATTTTGATAAATCCCTACAATAGGTTAATGAGATTTTTACCGGGCGGATGTTTTAACTAAACAGCCGGCCTGAGAAATAAGCTAAGGTTTACTTTGCGGGGAGGGTAGCGATGAAAAAAATGACAGTTTTTTTATTATTGCTGTTGCTGTCGGGGTGCGGTTTTGTCTTTCAAAATTTTGACCAAGCCGAACACAAAGATTTAACATATGGGATGACTAAGGCAGAGGTGGTGGCTAAGATCGGCCAGCCGCAAAAAGTAAGCAAGATGATAATCGATAACCGGGAATACGATGTTTGGGAGTATCCGAATAACAACCGGTCAAAGATAGAAAAGATGAATGCGTTGGGAATTATCTATTCCCAGGTGCTTTTTTCGGACGGCAAGTTAGTGCAGCGGGATAAAAATAGGGTTTATGGCCAGCCGGGATATGAATACCTGGAGTCTATTAATCCTGAGGGCGGAGTGAAGCCCGCTAAAATTACGGAACCAAATAATTCAAAGTAGGGCAAATAATCAGGCAAGAAGTAAAAATATGCAACTTATGGGCATGGAGAAAATGACGCTGGATAACAAGCAAATTTTTATTGTTGATGACGATGAATCAGTGTGCCGCGCGCTGAGCGTTTTACTGGCGACCTACGGCTTTAACGCGAAGGGCTTCATCTGTGCCGAAGATTTTTTTAGCGCTGTGCCCAACAGCGCTTCAGGTTGTTTGATCTTAGACATTCATATGCCGGGTTTAGACGGCTGGCAGGCGCTGCAGCGTCTTCGCGAATCAGGCTCCAGGCGTCCGGTGATTATCATGTCGGCGGAAAAATTCGGAGGAAACAGCGAAAGGGCTTTGAAAGCAGGCGCCGCAGGGTATTTACAAAAACCTTTTAATGATCAGGCGTTAGTGGACCTTATTGCGATTGCATTTGAAAATAAAAGAAAGAAATAAGCAACCGGAAAAGGCGGGTCACGATGAGTATTTGCGGCTATCATTTGAGGTGTTTGAATTACGGGGACAAATGTTCAGAGTGCAGGCATCAGCAGAAAAACGGAGATAAAGATTACCTTAATGATGCTTTAGGTCTCTGGCTCGAAAATAAAAAGCAGGCGGATAAAGTTTAAGTAGAAAAAAGT
>CAINQO010000122.1 GCA_903852325.1 Candidatus Omnitrophota bacterium | reverse complement strand
TGGGCAATAACCCGCGCTGGATGGGCGCGATCGTATTAGGTTTTTATATTTTTGTGTTTTTTGTTTTATTTTCCATCGGCAGGATCTCCGATATTTTAATTAAAATTATCCAGGAAATAGATAAAGGTTAATATTTTTTAACAACCAAGGAGGTATTGGTGAAAAGCAAGATAATCTTTTTTGCGATGATCGGTTTATTATCCGCAGGCATTTTAGGATGCGATAAGCTTAACCTGGGAGCGAAGAAAAAAGTGGAAGTAAAAGCGGCGGTGAGCGCCCCGTTAATCGAGCCTAAGGGGCCGGTTGTCGCCAGGGTGAACAATATCGCCATCGGCTTAGATGACCTTAACGAGGATATCGCTATTTATAATGCCAATGTCCCGGCGGAGAAGCCGGAGTTAAAAATTACCACCAAGGACCAGAAGGTCAATTACCTGAAGAATGAAATTGTGCGCCGGGCATTGATTTACCAGCACGCTTTGGACCAGGGGCTGGACCGCAGCGAAGAGGTACGCCAGGCAGTAGAGAAAAATAAGCGGGACCTGATGGTGCTGCAGGATATCAAAAATATCACCAAAAATATCACCGCCTCCTCCAAAGAGGTGGAGGATTATTACAATACTTATAAGGATCAGCTGAAAGAGCCGGAACAGCGCCAGGTTTCCGAAATTGTCGTCGGCAGTGAACAGGAAGCGCGGGATATCCTGATCCAGCTTTTGCAGGGCGCCGATTTCGCCGCTATCGCCAGGAGCAACTCTAAGGCCGCCAGCGCGAAGGACGGAGGAGAGCTTGGGTTCATTGCGAAAGGGAAAAAATCACCGCAATTTGACGCCGCGGTTTTTACGGATTCTCTGGAAGCAGGAAAGATCAGCAGTATAATCAAGACCCCCGACGGTTATTCAATAGTCAAATTGGAAGCTAAAAAAGGCGGGAAGCAGAAACCGTTAAGCGACCTGTGGGATGATATTAACCGGGGCCTGGTTTTCTTGAAACAGCAGCAGGCGCTGGAAGAATTGATCAGCAAACTTTCCCGTGATGCTAAAATTGAAATAAACGATGGGGAGATAAAATAATGGCCATTGAAAAGCAAAAGCTTATTTTAATAAGCGGCATAGTTTTAGGGGTAATGGCGATTGTCATGACCAAGCTGTACCTGGATCAGCAGCAGCAGGTTTTGCAGGAAAAAGCCAAAGCGGCGATTGCCAACATGCAAAGCAGCCAGACCGCGGTCCTGGTAGCCAAGCAGGATATCCCGCAGGGGGTAGTTATTGATGCGGGGATGTTTGATACCGCGATTGTGCCGAATAAATTTGTCCAACCGCAGGCGGTAACCTCTTTAGACAGGATCTCAGGGATGGTCACCGTCGCCCCGATATCCCGGGGGGAACAGATCAGCCTCTCTAAATTAATGAGTGAAAGGAAAACGGATAGCGGAGGATTGGCCGGGGCGACTCCTGCGGGCAAAAGGGCGATTACTATCGTCGCGGACAATATCGCTTCTCTTTCCGGGATGATTAAGCCCGGGGATTACGTCGACGTATTAGCCGTAATTGCGATACCTGTGCAGGGCGCGGACGGTAAAGTTACCGGTCAGACCGCGGTGGTGCCTTTATTTCAGAACATTCTGGTTTTGGCTGTGGGGCAGAATCTCGGCGGTCCGGCGTCCCCGGTCGGAAGATACACGGAAAAAAGCGTTCCCGCTCCTTCTTCCGGCGGGGGGAATATCCTGATTACTTTGGCACTTGAACCTAAAGAAGCAAACCTGATCACTTTTGTTCAGGAGCAGGGCAAAATGCGCCTGGTAATGCGTTCTCCTGCCGACGCCAAAATCGAACCCGCCGCTCCGGCTACCTGGGACACATTTTTTCAATATATTATGCCGCAGAAAGAAGCATCTGCTCCGGTAATAGATACTAATGAATATATTGAAGTTTTGCGCGGGTTGTCCAAAGAAAGAGTCCCTTTATCAAAATAAAAGGAGAAAAATGAGAAAGTCATCTTTTGGCCTGTTCTGCATAGCCGCCTTTATAACGTTTTTATCTTTTAAGGGGTATTGCGCCGACTCTGCGGAAGAAGAATTAACCCTTTACGTGGGGCAAACCCAGACCATTTCGATAAATTCGCCCAAGAAAGTAGCGATCGGGAATCCGGCGATCGCCGATATCGTCAACGTTACAAAAAGCGAATTAACGCTCAATCCCAAGGTTCCGGGAACCACTACCCTGGTGATCTGGGATGTGTTTGGCGAGCAGGCTTATCGTTTAAAAGTGTACGCGGAAGAGACCAAGGAAATCAAACGGAGGATCGATAGTATCCTGGCGTCACTGGACTTACCGGATGTTTATACTAAGGCCGAAGACGAAGAGGACAGGGTTTCCCTTCTGGGCAGCGTAAAATCCGCTAAAGATAAAGAGAGGATTGCCTTGGCTTTGGCTCCCCTTGAAAAAAAGATCGTGGATTTAATTACCGTTAAAGAAGAGGAAACGGTCATTGATATCGATGTCCAGGTGATCGAATTAAACCGCGGCTACCGGGATACCCTGGGATTTACCTGGCCGTCTTCGATCAATCTTACCGAGGTGGGCTCTATGGCCCTGGCCCCCGGGGTGCATCCTTTTTCCCTGGCGAAATTATTTACGGTTGCGGATATGACCCGCGACGCTTTTACTTTAAAGTTGGATATGTTGATTCAGGAAGGCAAAGCGCGGGTCCTTTCCCGGCCGAGGCTTTCCTGCCAGAGTGGTAAAGAAGCTAAGCTGGTCGTCGGCGGAGAAGTCCCGATCTTAAGCGGCGTATCCACCCCCAGTTCGACTACTCCGGGAGCGGTAGGGGCAACCACCAGCGGCTCGGTAGAGTATAAGGAATACGGGATCATCCTCAACATCAAGCCTCAGCTTATGGATGTCACTACCGGACGCATCCGCCTTAATCTTGATATGACGGTCAGCGAAGTAGGCGATACCGTGGAGACATCGTTTGCCTTGGCATATAAATTGACCAAGCGTTCCGCTACTACCGAGGTTTTCCTGGATAACAACCAGACAATGGCTATCGGCGGATTGATCAAGAAAAAATCGACGGAAGAATTAAAAAGGGTCCCCTGGCTTTCCGATGTTCCGATCTTAGGTTTATTTTTCAGGCAAAGAACGACTACTTCCGGTTCGAATTCGACCTCTTCGGATGCCGATGATACGGAATTGTTTATAATCATGACCCCCAGCATAGTGAATAAAGAAGGGGCGCATAAACCGGAAGCAGAAATCAAGCCCCGGTTCGCTAATGTCCGCGCTCCGGCGGTCGGAGATGACAAGATCAAGGACCCGGTTTTAAAATACTCCAAACTGGTGCAGAAAAAGATCGTGGACAACCTTGTTTATCCTGCTCCGGCTAAAGAGGCCGGATTCCAGGGAGCGGTGAAATTAAGCCTCAAGCTTTCGCCTCAAGGGGACCTCTTGGACGCGAAAGTAAAAGAAACCTCCAGTTACCAGGTGTTGGATGAAGCGGCATTGAAAACTGCCCGCGAAACCTCTCCCTATCCGCCCTTTCTGCCTCAAATAAAGTCAAAAGAAATCTGGGTGGATGTTCCGATAGTTTACCAGCTGGAATAAAATGGCAAAAATAACAGCGATATTCAGCACTAAGGGCGGCGTAGGCAGAACCCTGATCGCCGCCAATTTAGCGGTCTCCATCGCCAGAGAAGGGCACCGGGTCTGCGTAATCGACCTGGATACCCAGGTGGTCGGCGATATGGCTCATGTCTTGGGAGTAGCTCCCCAGAGCTGTATGGCAGACATGATGAGTTTTCTCAAGAAACAGCCGCAGCTTACCAAAAAGCAGGATTTTGTCGTCAGGTCCAAATTTAACAACGTTGATTTTCTCGCCGGGATACTCAAGCCTCAGCAGTCCGGGCACCTGTTGCCTGACCAGATCGGCCAGGTGTTTGCTTTCCTGGAAAAAGATTACGACCATATTGTCGTAGACGCCGGAAAAAATTTCAATGATCTATTCCTGGCTTCGGTAAATCAGGCAAACCTGATCTTGCTTATCGTCACTCCGGATATCCTCTCCATCTACCAGACGAAATGGGCGCTGGATACTTTACAGTTCCTGCATTTTCCTTTGGATATGATCAAACTTGTGCTCAACCGTGCCGAATCCCTGTCCAGTATCAGCTGGCAGGAGATCCGGGTTAACCTTCCCGTAGATATTATTCAGAAAATTCCCTCGGATGGAAAGTTGGTCAATCAGGCGGTCAACCTGGAAATGCCGGTAGTGATCAATTCCCCGCGCTCCAAGATTGCCCAGGCTTTCTTTGATTTGGCCGGCGTCCTGATCCAGGATAAAGGGTTATTTATCGAACGCAAGAATATCGACCAGCTCCAAATGAAAGAAGCAGCCCCGGAGGCGGCGGATAAATCCGGCCAGTTTTGGGAAACCCAGGGCTTAAAAGAAGAGGTGCTTGAGCCTGAGCTCGACGAGGAGCAGGATGAAATCCTAACCCTTAAGCGCAGGATTCACGGCAAGCTGCTGGATAGCATGAACATTAAGCGGCTTGACCTTAAAGTTTTCAGCGACCGCAAAAAAGCCAGGGATTTGAAAGACCGGGCCGGAGCGATCGTCAGCAACCTTCTGGCGGAGGAGGTAGGCAGCTTTATCCCCTCCCAGGAAGTAAGAAGAAAATTGATCAAGGAGATCCTGGATGAGGCTTTAGGTCTGGGCCCCCTGGAAGACCTCTTGGCCGACCCGGATGTTACCGATGTAATGGTCAACAATAAGGATGAAATTTATACGGAGCGTTTCGGCAAGATCGAATTGACTAATAAAAGATTCATTTCTAATGACCAGGTCAGGACGATTATCGAACGGATTATCGCTCCTATCGGCAGGCGTATCGATGAATCCGTACCGATGGTCGATGCCCGCCTCACCGACGGCTCACGCGTTAACGCGATCATTTCTCCATTGTCTTTGACCGGCCCGACCCTGACGATCAGGAAATTCCGCAAGGAAAGGTATAAGACCGCCGACCTGCTCGCTTTCAATTCACTTACCCCGGCGATGGCGGATTTTATCCGGGCCTGCGTATTGTGCCGCAAGAATTTGATCGTTTCCGGAGGTACCGGTTCCGGAAAGACTACGGTTTTAAACGCGCTTTCTGAATATATCCCGGAGGGGGAACGAATCATTACCCTGGAGGATGCCGCGGAATTAAAGTTAAACCAGCGGCACTGGATCAGGCTGGAATCCCGCCCGCCCAATATCGAAGGTAAGGGGGCTTTAACGATCAGGGACCTTTTCCGCAACACTTTGCGTATGCGTCCGGATAGGATCATTGTTGGAGAGTGCCGCGGAACTGAATCTTTGGATATGCTCCAGGCAATGAATACCGGGCATGACGGCTCCATGACCACAGTCCACGCCAACTCCACCTCGGACGTGTTGTCGCGCTTGGATTCGATGATCCTGATGTCGGGGATAGAACTGCCGACCAGGGCGATCCGCGAAATGGTTGCTTCGGCAGTGGATGTGATCGTGCATACTGCCAGGCTCTCGGACGGTTCGCGAAAAGTTTTGGGGATCGCGGAAGTTTCGGGAATGAAGGATGAGATGCACATCAATTTAAATGAAGTATTTATTTTTAAACAAACCGGAGTGGATACCCAAGGCAAGGTCCTGGGATATTTTACCGCCACCGGATATAAGCCTTCTTTTATGGATGAAATCCGCGTCCGCGGCGTAGTCATCTCGGATGAGATCTTTAGGCCTACCAAACCGCAGTAATTCTTAATGCGCCTGATCAATCAAACTAAAAACACGGTTTTAGCTGAAAATCTCCTGATCTGCGCGTCTTTCTTTCAAAGGAGTAAGGGTTTGTTGGGCAGGAAAGGCCTTCTTCCCGGCCAGGCAATGCTCCTGTCCCCGTGTAATTCCGTGCATACCTTTTTTATGCAGTTTGATATAGATGTGCTTTTCGTGGACAAGGATTACCGGGTAATCCGGACTATTTCCGTGCTCAAGCCTAATAGAATCACCCCCATATATTGGCGTTCTGCCAAGATTATCGAGTTGCCGGCCGGAAAATTGAACCTTGCCAACACCCAGCCCAATGATCAGCTTCAGTTGCTAGATTAATTCTTCCAAAAATACGCACTTAATCCATCTCACCAACGTCCAATCTGGCTTGACAAACTGACAAATAAACGCTATAGTTAATTAGGAATTGTCCAATCTGGAGGATCAATGGGAGTTGTTCATAAACTTAAACCTGAAGTCTTAAACTTTATTCTTGAGAATAAACAGAATAATCCTGCCCTAAGTTGCCGGCACTTAACCTCGCTGATATTTGAGCAGCTACATATTAAGGTATCTAAATCCAGCATAAACGCGGTTTTCAAAGAAAATGCCTTGAGCATGCCTATCGGCAGAAGGCGCAAGGAAAAGAAAAAGAAATTCAAAATGCCTGTTTTGCCGGTCATTGAAGAAACTGAGACCACCAGGCTTGGCAGCCTTCCCCAGGATATTGCCCAGAATCTGGAAAAGGAAAAGCTTGCCGAAGATAAAGCCGCCAGGGAGGCGGAGAAAGCCAAGGCTGCGCAGGATGCCATAGTCAAGGAGCAGGAGCGGCTAGAGCAGGAGGCTGCGGAAAATAAGCGTAAGGAGGAAATACGCCGGCTCGAAGAAGAAATAATAGCCAAAGACATAGAGGACAAAAATAAACTCGAAGAGGCCCGCAAGCTTGAAGAAGAAAGAATCGCCCAGGAGGAAGCCCGGCTTAAGGAACAGGAGCGGTTAGGGCAGGAGGCAGCGGAAAATAAACGCAAACTTGAAGAGGCCCGCAAGCTTGAAGAAGAAAGAATCGCCCAGGAGGAAGTCCGGCTCAGGGAATTGGAAAAAGCCGCTAAAGAAGCCGAAGAAAAAAGAAGAGTGGAAGATGAGGCGCGGCGGCTGGCCGAAGAAAAAGCCGCCCAGGAAGTGGCGCACTTAAAATCCCTGGAGGAAGCCAGGGTTAAGGATCTGGAGAGGCTGGCCCAGGCGGCCGCGGAGGCCCGCAGATTAGAAGAAGAAAGAGCAGCGCAAGAATTAAAAGCGGAAAGAGAAAAGTGGGCGAAATTAGCGGAGGAGGAAAAACAAAAATCAAGCCAGCAGGCAGATAAAAGGGAAGAAACGGTCCCCCCGCCGCAAGCCGAACCCGTTACCGCCGAGATCCTGCCGCAGGACAGGCTCTGCTCAGGGGCAATGATGCTTAAGGCTTTGGACAATTTGATCGGAGGCAGTAAAGAGATCAATGCGCTTATCAGCCGGGCAACCGGGACGGCGCCGGCAGACTCCCTGCGGCTCACGGAAGCGATGATCTTCAAGTCTTTATTTACCAAGGATATTTATACTACATTGGGAGATTTGATCGGGGTGCGTTATCCCCAGGAGAAGATAAACAATTATTACGCGCAGGTCAAACAACTTCCCGATATCGGGGTGGATACGGCTAAAACCATTGCCAACGTTTTTGCCGAAGCTAAAGGGATGAAGCTCCATTTTACCGACGGTAGCCTTATTCATTTGGACGGCCAATTGTATTCCAGTTGGCCGGGGACCCGTTTTCCTTACGATTTTTCCAATATTACGGCGGAATTAAAAAATTATTTAAACCGGTATTTCCTGCAGGGAGCGCCTTTAGTTTTATTCTCCCCTCCGGGTTACGATATCTTCCCCAAGGATTTCTTCACCCTGCTTTTAAATTTTGCTTCCAAGGATAACCGCCCGGACAGCCTGACTTTATTCGGCAACCAATTGGAAGAGTTGGATACCCTGCCGGTAAATCAGCAGAGCGCTTATTCCCTGATTTTCGGGCTTTGGCCCTGGCAATTTACTACCAGCCGTAAAGTTAGGAAGATCGGGGATTTTAATTTAAAATACATTAAAGAGATAGACCGGGATTTGTATTTGGGGGAAATCCAGATTGACCTGTTCCGGGCTTCCTTAAATCAAAGCATCACTTTAAAAGGCTGTGCGGTAAAAACCGACCTGAAGGAAAAAATCCGGCTGGTTATCCTTAACAGCGCGGAAACCGCCATGGGCTTGGATGAATTAGCCGGGTTTTATCTTAGCCGCTGGCCTAACTTCGAAGAAGCTTTCCAGGATTTTACCCGTAAAATCGAGCTTTTTACTTATACGGGAGCAGAGCAGGGATTTTTTCCTAAAGACAGCTTCAATATGGACACGGCCGGGGTGAATCTGGAAATGGCCGGTATTTTGGCAGGTTACGTTAAAATGCTGGATGCCTACCTGCGTTGGCACTTTTTGCCCACGGAATACAGGGAAAAAGACCTTTCTACAACCAGCGATTGTTTTTACAAAATTCCCGCCAAGCTGATCTCCGGAGAAAACCGGATGAAGGTGAAAACCCTGGTCAGCCAGGATTATCAATTCCTCAAGGATCTGGAATACCTTAATTGCCGCCTGAATGAGCGCCAGATTAATTCTCCCGGCGGGCAGCGGATTTGGTTTGAAAGCGCTTTCAAATAAGGGGTTAATTAATCTTGATTGTTTTATTTTCAGGTGGTATATTTAAGGTATAAAAGTGTGTGTGGAAGTGTAATTTTAAGCAATTGAAGCTCCGGAAGGGCAAAATGTTCCTGCGAATAAAAAAGGGCCAAAGTACGCTTGAATATGTAATTATTTTGGCGATCGTCGCCGCGGCGATCGTCGGGGCGGGGACAGTGTTCCGGTCGGACCTGGCCAGGATTTATAATACAGTTTATGTGCCGCCTAAATAATAGAGGCGAAAAGATGACGGTCAAAAATAGAGAAACTAAAAGGCCCCCGAGAATATTTTTCGGAATAAAAAACGGACAAAGCTTTATCGAATATACGATGTTAATTATTGTCGTGGGCATAGCGTTAATTGCAATGACTGCTTATGTATCGCGGGCAATGAACGCGGCTTTATCGACCAAGTCTTCCAGCAAATAGTTGCAAGCTGTGTTTTTAGGAAAAAGACGGACCTTAATTAAACGGAGGAAAAAAGAATTAAAATGAGGCAAAGGAGGATAGCGTTAAGTATTCGCAGTGGGCAGAGTTTTGTCGAGTATACGATGCTGATCATGATCGTAGGTGCGGCGTTGGTAGCGATGACCGCCTACCTGATGCGGTCGGCTAACGCCAGAATGAAACAGGAGCAGCAGGAATTAAATTATTACAAGGCAGAACGTTAATACTAGGGGAGGAAAAATGAAAAAGTTTAAAAAAGGGCAAAGCACATTGGAATACGTGATTATTTTGGCAGCGGTAGTTGGAGCGATCATCGCGGTGGCGGCAATGTTCAAACCCAAACTGGTCACCACTTATGACTCTTTATCGAATACGATGCAGGGGACAGTGGGGAGAGTTAATTTCAACTAACCAAAAAGAATGTCTAGTAATGCGGGTCATTTTAAGGAGGTAAGAAAATGTTAAGGCGATCGAAAAAAGCTCAGAGCACGGCAGAATATGCCATCGTGATTGGCTTGGTTATCGCCGCGGTAGTCGGGATGCAGGTTTATGTAAAGCGCGGAATCCAGGCTAAGGTAAGAGACGCCAGCGACCAAAAAATAGATATTACAGGGATAGCAAACAATGATGATGGTGATTTCGGCGTGAATACAGTTAAAAGTGGCCAATATGAGCCGGAGTATTCGACTACGAACTCGATGACTACAACCAGAGATTCTACGGATACCACTAGCATGGGCTTAGGGGGCGGGGTTACCAGAACCCTTGGAAATGAGACGACGAACAGGGCTGGTGCTACGGATATTGTGTACAATGGAAACTAATCCGTAAAGTGAGCAACATTTTAAGGATAGGGTAAAAAGTGGGAGGTAATATGTCGCGTGCGAAATTAAAAGGGCAAAGCACCCTTGAGTATGTGATTTTGCTGGGTTTTGTCATTGCCGCATTGATTGCCATGGGTATTTATATGAAAAGAGGATCTCAGGGGCAATTACGCCGGGCTTCGGATCAGGTAGGGGAGCAGTATGAAGCCGGGCAGACCACCAGCCATTATGCTGCAACAACCAACGTAAATCAGTATCAGAGTGTTGGAGTGGAGGGGGTCGGACAGACCCATACGGAAGTTAATTATGATGTGCGCACAAAATCAGGAAACGAAGTAGTGCCCGAATTGCCCGCTCTGAATAGCCAATAAGCGGGTTATTTTTTAGGCATACTTATGCAAATTAATCTAGAGCGCTTAATTTGCATAAGCAGCCGCTGGCAGTAATTCACGGCAAGTAAAGTTTAATTTTAAGGAGGTAGGAAAATGTTAAGGCGAAAAAAAACGGGTCAGAGTACTGCCGAATACGCGATTGTTATCGGGCTGGTTATCGCTGCCGCAGTGGCAATGCAGGTTTATGTCAAGCGTGGAATCCAGGCCAAGATCAAAGGTACGGTAGACTATAAGCCGGATAAAATGTTTACCCACGACCAATATGAACCGTACTATCAAGAAAGCAGTTTGAACACAACCCAAACATCTAATGATATAACCGACACCAGAACGGGGGGAGAGGTGCAGAGATCCATTGGTGCTGGCGGACAGGTTACCAGTACTTGGGGTTCGCAGACAACCAAGAATGTTGATGGCGCGAATTAGTAGTAAAAAATAGTGAAATCAGGAGGTGGTTATGTTGTCAAAGACAAAGGGGCAGAGCACTCTTGAATATGTTATTTTGTTGGGGTTTGTCGTCGCGGCGTTAATTGCGATGGGCGTTTATATGAAAAGAAGCTCGGAAGGGCAATTGCGTTCGGCCACTGATCAGGTAGGAGAACAGTACGAAGCCAGAAACACTACTTCAAACTTTACCACGCACAGATATTTGAAACAAACTGAGAATCAGTCCGCCGGCGGATCGGTAGTAACCACAATTGACAAGGCCGGGGATAACCAAACGACAAAGAATGGGAGTGAAACGGTAAATAAATGGTAAAGATCTCAGTAACCAGGCGCGGGCAATTAGGCCTGGAATATATTTTTTTGGTTGGTATTGTCGCCGCGGCGATCATCGCGATTATCGTTTACATCGGCCGCGGCAAGCAGGGGCAGGTACGTTCTCAGGCGGATCAGCTCAGCGAAAGCCAGTATGCGCCGGGGAAGACAGCTATTCATAGCGATACGGAGCATAAAGCAGCACGGTCTTCAAATAGCTCCGCAAGCGCCACTACCACTAAGAACCCGGAACATCCTGTCGGTGAAAAAAATGAGGCCTTAGAAGGAACGGACACTACGATAGGCCTGTATGATCAGCAACAAGCGGCGATGCAGGCAATGTATAACGATATGAATGCTTTTGATCTGGCATTGCATCCTGAGGGGGAAAAGGTGGCAAGCTGGGTCAGCAGCGGGAATTGGCCTTGGTCCTATAACGCCTCTCCGGCAGGCAACTGTTTGGAAATAGAGATCAGGCTGCAGGCGGATTATAAACAACTTAATTACATACGGGATCTCATTAATGCAAACGTATGGCCGCCGCGACAACCCTCTGTGTCTACCTCCGGGTCAAGCAGTAGTGAAAAAGGCAATATAGATGATACCAAGCATACCAATGAAACTATGGGTGATCTGTGATAAGAACATTTTCTCGTCGAGGACAGAGTGTGATGGATTTAGCGCTTATTCTTAGCATCGCGGGTCTGGTGTTTGTCGGCATGCAAACTTATATCAAGCGCGGGATCCAGGGTAAGGTGAAAGATTTAACGGATGCGGTCATCTCCGGTGAGCAGTCAGCCGGGGATAACCCAGCAGTACAGACATCCAATTTGACCTCAACTTCAGATATGACTTCAACGCAATTCCAGGGAGGCAGTAAGAGCCTGGTCGGGACCGATCATTCATTCTATGAGTATGAATCACATCAGGAATCTAAGGCAAGCGAAGATTCAGATAAAGCATTAGAGAATCCACCTAAGCCAAATACAAACTATGTTCCAACGGCTCCGGAATAGTTTTACAAGGAGATAAGGACAATGTTGAGGAGCAGGAAAGCCCAGGCAATTTTAGAATTAGCTATTTTGGGAGCGCTG
>CAINQO010000121.1 GCA_903852325.1 Candidatus Omnitrophota bacterium | reverse complement strand
TAAACTCTAAATCCTAAACTCTAAATCCTAAACTCTAAATCCTAAACTCTAAATCCTAAACTCTAAATCCTAAACTCTAAATCCTAAACTCTAAATCCTAAACTCTAAATCCTAAACAAATCCAAAACTTCAAACTCAAATTTCTAAACTTATGTTTTGGATTTTGAGTTTAGAGTTTTGAATTTGTTTAGAGTTTCGTGTTTCGAGTTTAGGGTTTTTATTTATTCTTCTCTATATTCCTGACTCTATCCTGCAGCTCTTCGATCGACTGCATGATCGGGTCCAGGATGCGCGCGTGATCCAGGTCAGTGTCCATTTTCTTTCCGTCCTGCTTGGTGATCCTGCCGGGGATGCCGACCACAGTAGAATTGGGCGGGACATCTTTAACCACCACCGCATTTGCCCCGATATAAGAATTATCCCCGATCACGATATTCCCGAGGACCTTGGCCCCGGCGCCGATGACCACATTGTTACCGATCGTGGGATGCCGTTTACCCTGGACGATCCCGGTGCCGCCGAGGGTGGAACCCTGATAAAGCAGGACATCGTCGCCGACAATCGCCGTCTCTCCGATCACTACCCCCAGGCCGTGGTCGATAAAAAAACGCTTGCCGATTTGCGCTCCCGGATGGATCTCGATCCCGGTAGAAAACCGGGCGATTTGGGATAACATCCTTGCTAAGAAAAACAGTCTCATTTTATAAAGCGGGTGCGCCAACCGGTAATAAATTAAAGCGTGCAGCCCCGGATAAAGCAGGATCACTTCCAGGAAACTTTTGGCTGCCGGGTCCCTTTTTTGCGCCGCCTTGATATCGGCGTAAAACACCGCCGAAATAAACGCAAGCTTGACCAGGAAAGCTGCCAGCACGATCACTAAAATATTTATAAGATAAGCCATCTTTTATTCTCCAGCAATTAGCGCGGCGCTTACCCAGCAGGCGATCGCCTCCAGGCGCCCCACCGCATCCAGCCCTTCATTGGTTTTTGCCTTGATATTTAAAACCCCCTGATCGACCCCCAAAATCCCGCAGATCTTTTCTTTCATATGCGGCTTAAAAGAAATAAGTTTCGGCTCCTGAGCGATAATAATTACATCCAAGTTACTGATCCGGTAGCCGCTTTTATCGACCAGGCCTTTTACGGTCTTAAGCAGCCCGGCGCTGTCCGCCCCCCGGTATTGCGGGTCGGTATCCGGAAAATGCTCCCCGATATCCCCTAAAGCAAGCGCCCCCAGCAGGGCATCGCAAAGCGCGTGCAAAAGGACATCCCCGTCGGAGTGGCCAAGGAG
Organism: Candidatus Omnitrophota bacterium; assembly: GCA_903852325.1. GTDB lineage: Bacteria > Omnitrophota > Gorgyraeia > Gygaellales > Profunditerraquicolaceae > UBA6249. Next base: position 26,799 of record CAINQO010000121.1, on the reverse strand, counting down.
CCCTTTAATATACGGGATCTCTATCCCGCCCAAAAAAAGCTTCCTGCCTTCAACCAGGCGGTGGATATCATAGCCGATACCGGTTCTATATCGCATATTTAAACCTTTTCGAGATTAAACCGGCCAGCAACAGATCATCCGGAGTGGTAATTTTGATGTTTTCATACTTGCCCGGCACAAGCTGGACTTTGGCTTTGAGCCGCTCAACTAAAGATGCGTCGTCGGTGACTTTACTTGCCGGATTGCTTTGATAAGCTTTTAGAAGCAGCGCTTTGCGGAAAACCTGCGGGGTCTGCGCTTCCCAAAGCCGGTCACGCTCCAAAGTCTTCTCCACTAAATTTAACCTCCCGGACCGCTTTATCGTTGCCTTGGGTTGCACCGCCAACAGCGCCGCCCCGGTTCTTTTCGCCGCCCGGATCACCCGGCTGATGTCGGCTTGCTCAATAAAAGGCCGGGCGCAGTCATGGATCAAAACCCAGCTGCTTTGGGGAGCAGTGTTTTTCAGGCCGCAAAGAACGGAATCCTGCCGCAGCGATCCGCCCAGGACAAAACATTTAATTTTTTTAAAATGAAATTTCGCGGTTAATCCGGATATCGCGGCGCGGTTCCGGGGATTGACGACCACGATAATTTCATCGACTTGGGGATGTTTCTCCAGCGCCCGCAAGGAATAGATTATCGCGGGTAACCCCCCTATTTTTACTAAAGGCTTGGATACCGCGCTGGCCAGGCGCTTACCGCTTCCTGCGGCCAGGAGAATGGCGCTAAGCATTATTTATCGGTCCGCGTAAAGATCATCCTGCCGGCCTGGGTCTGCAAAACAGAGGTAACCACGACCTTGACCTCCTGGCCGAGCAGGCGCCGGGCGTCTTCCACCACTACCATCGTGCCGTCATCCAGGTAACCTATGGCCTGATTGTGCTCTTTACCTTCCTTGATCAGCTTAATATGCATCTCTTCTCCGGGAAAAACCACCGGTTTAAGCGCATTGGCCAATTCATTGATATTTAAAACTTTGATCCCCTGGATACTGGCGACCCGGTTCAAATTGAAATCAACCGTCAGGATCTTAGCCTCAAGCAGCTTGGCCAATAAAACTAATTTAGCATCCACTTCAGTAGTCTCGGTAAAATCCTGCTCATGGATCGTAATATCCATCCCCGGTTCATTTTGGATAGTATTGAGTATCTCCAGGCCCCGCCTGCCTCTTTGGCGTTTGATCGGATCGGTGGAATCAGCGATCTGCTGCAATTCGCGCAGGACAAATTTGGGGATTACCACTTTCCCCCCTAAAAAACGCGTTTTACAGATATCCACGATTCTGCCGTCAATAATCACGCTGGTATCCAAAAGGACCACATCCTGGCTCTGGTCCTGCCGGCGCAGGCGCACGTAAGGGATAATAATGCTGAATTCATCCTTTCCGCGCAGCGCCATCACCATTCCCAGATAGCAAAAAATCAAAGTTAACCCCACCCGGATCCGGGAAAGAGCTGCCGCATCCACCGGGGCCAGGCTGAAAGCATCCCCGATGAGTTTAGCCATGATCAAACCCAGGATCAATCCGAATACCGCGCTGGATAAGCCGCTGACCGAAACCTTGCGTAATCCTACCTCGATCAGGATCATGCAGATCGCTGCCAGTGCCCCGAAGGATATCCCCAGTAAAGGGTTTAACGGCACTGTTTCATAACCGATAAACATGCTACCGAAAATAAATAAAAGCCGCGCTAATAATAAATTCATTTTCCCCCCTTATGATGTCCACCGCAAAACGCGGCGGATCCGCCATAGTTAAAGCGAAAACGGACTATTTGCTCTTTACCGCTGTCCCCAGAACAATATCCAAAGCTTCTTTCAAAGTCGAAACGGCAACGATCTCGATATTCGGTTTTTTGATCTTAAGGTTTTTAATACTGTTCTTGGGCAGAATGCAGCGCTTAAAACCCAGCTTTTCCGCTTCATTTATCCGGGTGACTACCTGGGAAATACTGCGGATCTCCCCGCTCAACCCCACCTCCCCCAGGATTACCGCCTGGGGAATTACTTCCTGGTCGCGCAAACTCGAAGCGATCACCGCGCAGACCGCTAAATCCGCCGCCGGGTCTTCTATCTTGATCCCTCCGGCGACATTGATAAAAATGTCTTCCGCCTCCAGCGCCAGCCCCATCCGTTTTTCCAGCACCGCCACCAGAAGGGAAAGCCGGTTAAAATCAAAACCCTGCGCTCGCCTGCGGGCATACCCGAAACTGCTGCGGGAAACCAGAGACTGGATCTCCACTAAAAGCGGACGGCTCCCTTCCAGGATCGAAGTGACCGTGGTCCCGGAAACATTAGTCGGCTTTTCGGAAAGGAATATCTCCGAAGGGTTTTTTATCTCCGCCAAACCCGAAGCCGCCATTTCAAAAACACCGATCTCATTGGTTGAGCCGAACCTGTTTTTCACTGCCCGTAATATCCGGTATAAAGCGAAACGGTCCCCTTCAAAATATAATACCGTGTCGACGATATGCTCTAAAACCCGCGGCCCGGCCAAAGCCCCTTCTTTAGTGACATGGCCGATAATAAAAATCGAGGTCCCGGTAGTTTTGGCTAACTGGGTAAGCGCCCCGGCGCACTCCCTTACCTGGCTGACGCTTCCCGGGGAAGAGCTGATCCCCGGGTCAAAAATTACCTGGATCGAATCGATCACCACTACCTGGGGCTTTAATTTCCGGATGTATTCGATAATCAAAGACAGGTCCGTCTGATTAACGATATAAAGATTGTCGCTTCCGGCCTCTCCTAAACGTTTGGCACGCAGTTTGGTTTGGGCGACGGATTCCTCTCCGCTGACATAAAGCACCACTGCCCCCTGCCTGGTCAAATGATTGGATACCTGTAAAGAGATCGTGGATTTACCTACCCCGGGATCCCCGCCGATCAGGATTACCGATCCCTTGACGATCCCGCCGCCTAAGACCCGGTCCAGTTCGCCGATATTGGTCTTTAACCGGTCTTCATCCGCGGCCACCACGTCTTTTAAAAGCACCGGGCCATCTTTATACAAACTGACCCGTTCTTTGGCTCCCGCGGAAACCGGAGTATAGTCTTCTTCGGTAAAAGAATTCCAGCTGTTACAATCCGGGCACCGGCCTAACCACTTAGGGGATTGGTACCCGCAGCTTGAACAGCTAAAGACAGTTTTAGTTTTCATGAAATAAAATTTCTATTTTGCTCTTCCGGCTAAAAACCTTCGAATTGTTTCTTTTCCGTAGCAAAGACGTAAGCAGTCTCCCGGCTGATCAATCCGGCGGAATAAAGTTCCCGCAGGGAACCATCCATCGTGCGCATCCCGAATTCGGTTCCGGCCTCCTGGTAAGTATATATCTGTTCAATGCGCCCGCCGCGGATAAGGTTACGGATCGCCGGGGTAACCACCAATACTTCCGTCGCTACCACCCTGCCCTTGCCGTCCGCGCACGGCAGGAGGCGCTGTCCGATCACGTACTCAAGACACATGGATAATTGCACGCGCACCTGCGTCTGCTGATTGGCCGGGAAGATATCGATGATCCGGTTAATGCAATCAATGACATTATAAGTATGCATCGTAGAGAACACCAGATGCCCAGCTTCGGCGGCGGTGATCGCCTGGGAGATGGAATCCAGGTCCCGCATTTCCCCGACCAGAACCACATCCGCATCCTCGCGCAATGAACTCCTCAAGGCATTGGTAAAAGACAGAGTATCTAATCCTACATCTCTTTGGCAGATCAAGCTGTTTTTACTTGTATAGATATATTCGATCGGCTCCTCGATACAAATGATCACGCTTTCCCGGCTGATATTGATATTTTCAATCAAACAGGCCAGGGTAGTGGATTTTCCGCTGTCCACCGGCCCGGTGACCAGCACCATTCCGTGCCTCTTGTTCACGATATTCTTTAAAACCTCCGGCAGGCGCAACTGTTCCAGGGTTTTAATTTCCGTATTAACCATCCGGGCGACCAGCGCCAGGTTGCCTTTATCAAAAAAAATATTGATCCGGAAGCGCCGTTGCGTGCTGGGCAAAATATAGGCAAAATCCAGTTCGCACTCCCGGTTAAGCTCGGTTTTCTGATTTTCATTAAGCACGGAATTAACCATGCTTTCGATTTCCTGCGAGGTGATCGGAGCTACATCCAAATGCGAAATACGGTTGTCAATCCGGCAGACCGGCTCGCTACCGACCACCAAGTGCACGCTTTGCGCCCCTCTTTTTACCGCCCGCATCAACAGGGTATCCAATTCTGTGCTTTCGACATATTTTTCTATTTTTTCTTTGATCTCCTGATCGACCTGTTCAAAAAGAACACCGTAAATGTATTTATCCGGCGCCAGTTTTTGCGCCCGCACCACTTTACCGGTAAATTTCAATTGCCCTTCTAAAAAAGGAAAATCGGCTTCCCCCTTGATCAACTGGTCTTTACTGAGCACCGCTTTGGTCTCGATGGAAAAACCGGTGGCGCTAATATCCCGGATCAAGGCCTCTAAAACCGTTTCCTCTTTATCCGCCGGAGAAAACTTTAAAGGAGAAACTCCTTCTTTCCTCCTAACCACCCTTTTGTTCATAAAACTTTTAAACATTTTTCTCTCCCCCTTTATCTGCCGGTCTTGCGCAGCGGAGCCTGCCGGAAATTATTTCTTTTCTTTGGTTTTGATCAAAAGTTTCCAGGGATTTTTGCGCACATCGGTAACCAGCGCGTCCAGTTCATTATAAAGCTTATCGTCATAAAGCAGTTTTCCTAAAGACCCTTCCTTGTTGACGATGCGGGTGATCCCGGTATCCAGGTTATTCATGATGTTTCCGGCGCTGCTGAACAATAGGTGCGTCGGTACCGGATCCACCCCGACCAGGGATTCGTTCTCTTTAAGGATCTTGGAATAATCCTTGCCGGGCATGATCTCCACGTATTTCTCCCCCAATAAGCCCAGGGTATTGACCCATACGGTTGAATCCAGCGGGATGTGCACATTATCCTTAACCCACACCTCCAGGCAGACCGCAGTACGGTTTTCTTCGGGTTTAGGCTGCAGGATAATCTTTTTAACCTCTCCCACATCCACCCCGGCAAAACGTACCGGGGCGCCCACCTTTACCCCGTTGACAAAATTAAAAACAAGGTTCACCCGGTACCCCACAGTCCAGGTTTTAAACCCTCCGATCGACAACACAAAGATCACCAGGATAATCAAGCCGATAAAGACAAAGGTGCCCACTTTCAATTCTAATTTAGTTTTGCCGAAGATCATTTAAGCCTCCATTTATTTAAAACTTCCGTCCGCCTCGGTGATCGGGCCTTTGGAAAGCCCGTTAATAAACTGGTGCACTACCGGGTCGGAGGTGCTCTGGATCTGTTCCGGAGTCCCCTCCAGAATAATTTTCCCTTTATACATCATGGCGATCTTATCCGCGATATGGTAAGCGCTTTTCATATCGTGCGTGACGACGATCGAAGTAACTTTTAATTTATCGTGCAAAGAGCGGATCAGCTCATCGATGCTGTCGCCGGTGATCGGGTCGACCCCGGTAGTCGGCTCATCATAAAGGATGATCTCCGGCTTAATACAAATTGCCCGCGCCAAAGCCACGCGCTTTTTCATTCCTCCGCTTAACTCCGACGGCATGAGATTACCGATACCGGTCAAACCCACCAGGGCCAGTGATTCCTTGGCCCGGGCGCTGATCTCGGAAAAGCTCATTTTGGTGTGCTCAATAAGGCTAAAACCCACATTCTCAATAACATTCATCGAATCAAAAAGCGCCCCGCCCTGGAAAACCATACTGATCTTTGAGCGCAGGGCGACCAATTCCAGCTCCTTCAAGCGCCCGACCTCTCTATCCTCGACCAGGACCCTGCCGCTATCCGGGCTTAACAGCCCGACAATGTGTTTCAATAAAACGGATTTCCCGCACCCGGAGCGGCCGATGATCACGCAGGTTTGTCCCGAGGGCACATTCAGGCTCAAATTATTTAAAACTAAATTATGATTAAAACTTTTGCTTAATTCCTGGATCTTGATCATAAGTTTTTAAGGAAAAATGAAATAAAATAAAGCGGTAAAAAAACAGTCCGCGGCAATGATCATCAAAAAACTGAATACTACCGAGCGGGTAGTCGCCTTTCCTACCCCCACCGCCCCGCCCTGGACGTTAAATCCTTCATGGCAGCTGACCAGGGCGATCACCATCCCGAAAATCCACGACTTAAACAATCCGGTAAAAAGGTCCTTGTACCGCAGCGCCGAAAAAGTCATATGCAGGTACATACTGCTGGTAATACCCAGCTTGGCAACACAGATCGTGTAACTTCCCAGCACTCCGATAAGATTTCCGTAAATGGTAAGCAGGGGCAACATCAGGCTCAGTGCCACGAACCGCGGCACTACCAGGTATTTTATCGGGTTCGTCGCCAGGGTTTCCAAAGCGTCGATCTGTTCGGTGACCTGCATCGAACCCAGCTCGGCGGTATTGGCCGCCCCTACCCTGCCGGCAACGATAAGGGCGGTGATCACCGGCCCCAATTCGCGCACGATCGCCAGAGCCACCAGGCTGGCGATATACATCTCCGAACCGATCTGCTGCATGAAATAACCGAATTGCAGCGCAAAAATAACGCCGATGAATAAAGCCACCACGGAAACGATCGGCAGGCTTTCATAACCGGCTTTCTTGGCTTGCTCAAAGATGCGGTAATTATTGTAGGGCGGTTTGAGCGCCTGGTACACTGTCTGTCCGGAAAGGCTGGCCAATCCTCCGAAAAAATACATGAAGGAAAGGATCCGGCGGCCTAACTCTATAAAAAACTTTGTCAGCATCAGTCGAAAATAAGCTCTTTGTTCTTACGCGTTACCTTGATCAAAGAGCCCTCCTTGTATTTCTTGGAAATGATCTCGTTGGCCAGAGAATCTTCCAAGTACCGCTGGATCGTCCTTTTTAAGGGCCGGGCGCCGAAAACCGGGTCAAACCCTTTTTCAATCAAAAGATCCTTGGCCTCCTGAGAGACCTCCAGGTATATCTTCTGCTCCTTAAGGCGCTCGATAACATGGCTGATCTCAATATCGATGATCTTGGTCAGATCCTCGCGGATCAATTGCTTGAAGACGATAATATCATCGATCCGGTTCAGGAATTCCGGCTTGAAAGTATGTTTGACCGCTTCCAGCAACCGCTCCTTCATCTCCTGGTAAGTGCCTTCTTCTTTCTGTGCCTTAAAACCCAGGGAGCCGGTTTTGCGGATCAGTTCCGCCCCGACATTGGAGGTCATAATGATGATCGTATTTTTAAAACTCACCTTGCGGCCGAAACTGTCCGTAAGCCTGCCCTCTTCGAATACCTGCAGGAGGAGGTTAAAAACATCCGGATGCGCTTTTTCGATCTCGTCCAGAAGGATTACCGCGTAAGGACGGCGGCGCACCCGCTCGGTTAACTGGCCGCCCTCTTCATATCCCACATATCCCGGAGGCGCTCCGATCAAGCGCGAAACATTGAATTTCTCCATGTACTCGGACATGTCCAGTTGCAGCAATGCCTCTTCATCTCCGAACATGAACTCCGCTAAAGTCCGGGCTAAAAGCGTCTTGCCCACGCCGGTAGGCCCTAAGAAAATAAAGGAACCAATCGGCCGCTTGGGGTCCTTGATCCCTGCCCGGGAGCGCCTTACGGCGTTAGCGATCGCCTGGATCGCTTCCTCCTGGCCGACCACCCGCTTGTGCAGCTCCTCTTCGATCTTCAGTAATTTTTCGCTTTCTTTTTCTTCGAGGCGAAACACCGGGATCCCGGTCCACTGCGCCAAGATCTTGGCGATATCTTCCGCGGTAACCTCCGGGCGCATTTTTTCTTTCGCCTGGCTCCACTCTTTATTCAACCGTTCCAGCTCCTGGCGTACCGTGCGCTCCTGGTCCCGCAGGGAAGCGGCTTTTTCAAAATCCTGGCTCTTGATATAGGCTTCTTTTTCTTTTCTTAGGGATTCGACATCCGCCTCTACCCGCTTGATATTATCCGGAACGATCAAAACATTCAGGCGGCTGCGGGAACCGGCTTCATCGATCAGGTCGATCGCCTTATCCGGCAGGAATCTTCCGGTGATATAGCGGTCGCTTAATACCGCTGCGGCCATCAGCGCCTCATCTTTAAAAGTAACCCGGTGGTGCGCCTCGTATTTATCGCGCAGCCCCTTTAAGATTTCCACCGTCTGCTCTACCGACGGAGGTTCCACCATGATCGTCTGGAACCGGCGCTCCAGCGCCGCGTCCTTTTCGATGTATTTACGGTATTCATTGATCGTCGTTGCTCCGATGCACTGCATCTCCCCGCGGGAAAGGGAAGGTTTCATGATATTGGAGGCATCGATCGCTCCTTCAGCGGCCCCGGCCCCGACTAAAGTATGCAGCTCATCGATAAAAATGATCACATCCTGGGAACGCTTGATCTCTTCCATGATTGCTTTGATTCTTTCCTCAAACTGGCCGCGGTATTTAGTCCCGGCGACCATCAAAGCCAGGTCCAAGACGACAATACGTTTCCCCCGCAAAACTTCCGGGATATTGCCGGCGATAATTAACTGCGCCAAACCTTCGACGATCGCGGTTTTTCCCACCCCGGCCTCCCCCAAAAGCACCGGATTGTTTTTGGTACGGCGGCTCAAGATCTGGACTACGCGTTCGATCTCCATTTTACGGTTAATTACCGGATCTAATTTATTTTCCCGCGCTAATGCGGTAAGGTCCCGGCCGAAAGCATCTAAAGCCGGGGTCTTGGACTTGGAAGCCTGCCCACCCTGGGCGTTCATTCCCGGCAAAGCCGAGCCCAAGAGGCTCATCACTTCATTGCGCACGGAGTTTAAATCCATTCCTAAATTTAAAAGCACCTGCGAGGCGATCCCCTCACCTTCGCGGATCAGCCCTAATAAAAGATGCTCGGTGCCGATATAGTTGTGCCCCAGGGAACGGGCTTCCTCGGCGGCCAACTCTAAAGCTTTTTTTGCCCGCGGGGTAAAAGGAATATCTCCGATGATCTGTGTGGTCGGCCCGGGTTGGACTAATTTTTCAATCTCCAGGCGGATATTTTCCAGGGAAACTTCCAATTTCTGCAGCACCGCCGCGGCAACCCCTTCACCTTCACGGATCAACCCCAGCAGAATATGTTCGGTGCCGATATAATCATGATTAAAACGCCGGGCCTCCTCTTTGGCCAGGATAATTACCTTTCTTGCTCTTTCCGTAAACCGATTGAACATGGAAAAACCCTCCGTTAATAAACTGTAAGATAAGCTCCGGCGCTTTCTTTGGTTTCGCCAAGAAAATACCGGGAGTTAATTCGCGGCAAATTATGCCGTCATTAAATTTAATTTTTTCCGGATCAGCTCCGCCCTTTTCAGATCCCGCTGGTCGCTGGAAAGTTTAACGTTTTCCAGTTTCTGCAAATGCGCCGGCTGGGTAATAATGAAAAGTTCGTTGATCGTGCGCCGGTCGATATCCTTGACCATCCCCAGGTCGCTGCCTAACCTGACCATGGACAGCAGCTCGATCGTTTCCTGGCTGGTAATGATCCGGGCATTCTTTAGGATCCCCACGGAACGGCTGATCCTGTCCTCCAGGACCTCTTTGCTTTTGGCCAGCATAATTTCCCTGGCCTGCGTTTCCTGTTCAATGATCTGGCGGATGAGGCCGTTAATATTTTCAATGATCTCGTTTTCGCTGTGCCCCAGGGAAACCTGGTTGGAAATCTGGAAAAAATTCCCGCTGGCCTGCGTGCCTTCCCCGTAAAGCCCGCGGGTAGTAAAACTCAATTTAGAGATCGCCGCCAGTACCCGGTCTATCTGCCGGCTCATCACCAGGGCCGGTAAGTGCAGCATTACCGAGCCGCGCATTCCCGTGCCGGTATTGGTCGGGCAGGCGGTAAGATAACCGAAATCCTCAAAATAGGCGTAATCCAAAAGTTTGGCTAAAGCGTCATCGATGCCGTTAATGATCTCCCAGGCCTCAAAAAGATTAAAACCCGACTGCATCAATTGGATGCGCAGGTGGTCCTCTTCGTTGATCATCACGGCGATAGTTTCTTCCGAGTTGACCAGTACCGCCTTCTGCTCGGTCTTCTGGGTGTGCTCGATGGACATCAGGTGCCGCTCGACCAGAAATTGCTTGTCGATACTGTCTAGATTTGCCAGAATAAAAAGCGCAGCCCCCTTTAACTCCTCCACTTTTTCCATTGCCTGGCTGCACTTCTGCATCACCGCATTCAACTGCGGCTTGGTCGCCCAGTGGGGAAAAGGATACTTGCTCAGGTTCCTGGCCAGGCGGATCCGGCTGGAGATGACGATATCCGAATGCGGCCCCGTGCCCTTGAGCCATTCGCTGGTATGATTGATCAAATCATTGATCTGCATTATTCTTTTTCTTTCTTTTCCAATTCTTTGATCTGGTCGCGCAGGCGCGCCGCTTCCTCAAAAGCCTCCTGCTGGATCGCTTTTTGCAGCTGGTTCTTTAATTCCGTAAGACCCGCGCTGCCGGCTTTTTTCCTCGCCGGCTTGACGGCGGCAGCAGCCGGGGCTTTTACTTTCCCCGGGTTCTTGCCGATATGCTGGTTTGAACCGTGGATGCGTTTTAATAAAGGAGCCAGGTATTTGCGGAAAGCGTTATAACACTCCCCGCAGCCGAGTCTGCCGATCTTCTTAAAATCAGCGTAGGTTAAACCGCAGCTGGGGCATTTAGCGCTGACCTCTTCTTCTTTGCTGTTGGCGGACTTTTCGAAATCCGCCATCCCCGCCAGCAGGTCGCTTAAACCGAACTGCTGCTCCATCGCCGCGCTCTTGCTCCTGGCGCACTCCTCGCACAAATGCAGTTCGTTCATTTTTTCATCAATGATCTCGGTCAAATGAACGGTAGCCGGATTTTTCCCGCAAACATCACAAAGCATCTTTAATATTTCACTCCGTTTTTCACCGTGAGCTCTTTAAACTTCTTCATCAGGCTTAAAGTAAGTTTCCCGGGTTTGCCGGAACCGATGACCCGGCCGTCCACTTTCACTACCGGGATAACCTCCGCCGCGGTACCGGTAAGGAAACACTCGTCCGAAATATAAACTTCGTGGCGGGTGATCACGTGCTCGTGCGTTTCAATCCTGTTCTTCCGGGCGATCTCTAAAATAGAATCCCGGGTGATCCCGCGCAAAGTCCCCATGCACTGCGGCGGGGTATACAGGTGCCCGTTCTTCACCACAAAAATATTGTCCCCGGTGCACTCCGCCACGTACCCCAGGGAATCCAGCATGATCGCTTCGTCACATCCGGCGTTAGCCGCCTCGATCTTGGCCAGGATGTTGTTCAGATAATTCAAGGATTTTATCTGCGGGTTCAGCGCCTCGGGTAAGTTACGCACCGTAGGCACGGTCACGATCGCCAGACCTTCCCGGTACATTTTTTCCGGGTATAAATTGATCTTGTCGGCGATAATGATCACCGTCGACCCCTGGCAGCATTTACGCGGATCAAGCCCCAGGTCCCCGGGCCCCCGGGTAACGATCAGGCGGATATAGGCATTTTCTAATTTATTTTCTTTAAGGGCCGCTACCGTCGCCTTGATCAGCTGCTCTTTAGTCATGCCGACTTTTAACATGATGCTCTGCGCCGATTCCAGGAGCCGGTCGATATGTTCGCTTAATTTAAATACCCGGCGGTTATATGAACGGATCCCTTCAAAAACCCCGTCCCCGTAAAGCAACCCGTGGTCAAACACGGAGATCTTGGCGTCCTCTTTAGCGTAAAATTTTCCGTCGATATAAATCTTCATCCGTTCCTCCCTGATAATGGCTAATTTAAAATGTGCCCGTCCTTCAAATGGATCACCCTTTCTGCCTGAGCAGCCAGGGCCGGGTCATGCGTCACCAGAACAATCGTGATCTTTTGCTCCCGGTTAAGATCGACTAAGAGCTTTAAAATATTTTGGCCGTTCTCAGAATCCAGATTACCCGTCGGTTCATCGCAAAGCAAAAGCTGGGGGCGGTTGATCAGCGCCCGGGCAATCGCCACTCTTTGCTGCTCTCCTCCGCTTAAAGCCCCCGGCCGGTGGGTGAGCCTGGCGGATAACCCCAATTGCCCCAGGATCTCCCGCGCCGCCTGCTGACTCTTTTTCCTTTCCCACCAGGACTTCAAGATCCCCGGCAGGGAAACATTTTCCAGCGCGCTCAATTCGGGCAAAAGATGGAAAAACTGGAAGACAAAACCCACCTGCTGGTTGCGCAAGACGCTGCGGGCATTTTCATCCAAGGCATAAATATCGGTGCCCTGAAAGAAAACCGATCCGGCGGTAGGATCATCCAGCCCGCCCAAAATATGCAGCAGGGTAGATTTGCCCGCGCCGCTGGGCCCCTGGATCACTAAAAATTCCCCCGGGATCACGGAAAAGCTTATCTCTTTTAATACCTCAAGAGTCACGGCATTTTCCCGGTAGCTTTTCCCGATGCCCCTTGCCGAAAGGATCTCTTTATTCATGCCTGACTGCCTCGCTGGGAATGATCCTGCTGGCGTAAAATGCCGGATAAATGCTGGCGGCTAAAGTGATCGCCAGCGCCGAAATTACGATCAGGCCTACATCGCTAAAATTAATGTTTACCGGGATCCGGTCAAAGTAATAAATATCCTGCGGAATCAGGCTCCTGCCGATAAGCTTGGAAATCAAATCCACCACTTTATCCAGCGAAAGCGCCAGCCCCACGCCGCAGGCCAGCCCGAAGAATATCCCGATAACCCCGATCGCCATCCCCTGGAAAATAAAAATCTCCAGGATGCTTTTGGTTTTGGCCCCCACCGAACGCAATATCCCGATATCCTTGGTCCGGCTCATCACCGACATGATCAGGGTGCTGACTATCCCGAATGCCGCCACCACCGTGGTCATGGTGACTACGATAAACATCACGATCTTTTCCAACTTCAATGCTTCCAGGAAATTACGGTTGGCGTCTATCCAGGTACGCACCTGGTAAGCGCCAAACCCGGTGATGTCCCCGTACAGCCTGCTCTTGATATTTTCAACCTTATAAACATCCGGCACGCGCACAGCGATACCGCTTACCGTGGCGGGCATTTTGTAAAAATCCTGCGCCCCTTTGATGCTAGTTAAAACCAGGCCGGAATCGTATAAATACATCCCGCTGTTAAAAATTCCTTTAACCAGAAAATCGGTCTTACTTAAAGTCACCGGGGAAATCAGGCTCAATGTCCCGCCCGGTTCCAAACCCAGGCGCAAAGCCAGTTCCCCGCCCAAAGCTACTTCGTTGCCGGCAAGGTCATAGCTGCCGGATTTCAGATATTGGTCAATTTTAGAAGTTTCCCCCTGACGCTTAGGGTCGATCCCCCGCACCTCCACCCCGAAAATCGATTTGCCCGCCTTAACCAGCGCCTGTCCGTCGATAAAAGGAGAAGCCCCCTGGACATAAGGCAGGGTTTTTAATCTAGCGATCACCGCCTCCGGGTCTTTTACTCCGTTATAAAACTCCAGGGAAAGATGGGAGTTGGTCCCGACCATTTTGTCTTCCAGGAACCGGTCGAAACCGCTCATCACCGAAATCACCACGATCAAAACCATCACTCCGATGGCAATCCCGACGATCGAGATCAGGGCGGTGATGGAAATAATTTTTTCTTTTTTGCCTGCCCGCAGATACCGTTGGCTAAGCCAGAGTTCCGAAAACATCAGGCCCCCTGCTCTTCCTGCGCGCGCAGCAGAGGAAATAAAATTACATCCCGGATTGAAGGCTGGTCGCATAAGAGCATCACCAGCCGGTCGATCCCGATCCCTAATCCTCCGGCCGGAGGCATCCCGTGCTCCAAAGCCAGAAGATAATCTTCATCCACGCACTTTTTTTCTCCGGGATCGGCGTTGGCGACCTCTTCTTCAAAGCGCCGGCGCTGCTCCAAAGGGTCATTTAACTCCGAATAGGCGTTGGCAATCTCCATCCCCCCCGCATACAATTCAAATCTTTCCGAGATCAGCGGGTTATCTTTTTTTACCTTAGCTAAAGGGCACAGGCTGGTAAAATAATCCGTAATAAACGTGGGATTCACCTGGAGATCCTCTTCCAGGGCATCCTCGACGATCTTATTGATCTGGGAGCGGCTCAGGCGATCCTTATCTTTGGCCAACCCCTTAGACTGAAGCTTATGCAGCATCACCGCCGGTTCATCCTGCGGCTCGATCCCGAATTTCTCCTTGACCAGGCCGGCAAAAGACTGTCTGTTCCAGGGGGTTTTCAGGTCAATGACCTTACCCTGGTAAGGGAGTTCTTCCTTGCCCGTAACCGTTTTGGCCACATGGCAGATCAAATCCTGGGTCAGGGTAACCATATCTTCATATCCGGCGTAAGCCTGATAAACCTCCAGCATGGTAAACTCCGGGTTATGCCGGGTAGAAACCCCTTCGTTGCGGAAAGAACGGTTGATCTCGTAAACCCGGTCAAGCCCGCCGACCAGAAGGCGCTTCAAATAAAGTTCCGGAGCGATCCTTAAAAACAGGTCCATGCTGTATTCATTATGGAAAGTTTTAAACGGCCTCCCGGCGGCGCCTCCGGCGATATCGTGCATCATCGGAGTTTCCACCTCTAAAAATCCCCGGGCATCCAGGAAACCGCGGATCGCCTGGATAATTTTTGCGCGCATTAAAAATACTTTTTTTACCTCTTCATTGGACAGCAGGTCCAGGTAGCGCTGGCGGTAACGCAGCTCCACGTCTTTTAAGCCGTGCCATTTTTCAGGCAGCGGGCGCAACGCTTTGGCTAAAACCGTAAAATCCTGGACTTTTAAGGTAAGTTCCCCGGTGTGGGTCTTAAAAAGTTCGCCGCTGACGCTTAAAATATCCGCTATATCCAGCTGTTCGAAAATGGCGGCTTTCTCTTCCCCGATAATATCCCGCTTCACATACAGCTGGATCCTGCCGGTGACATCCCTTAAATCCATAAAATTGACTTTACCGTGCCCCCGGTTAGCCGTAACCCTCCCGCAGAGAGTAACTTTTTTGCCTTCCTCAAACCCCTCCAGGGCCTTGGCGACCGTAATATGGGAAGCGGTCTCAGCCGGGTAGGCGGAGACGTTTTTTGCCTTTAACGCTTCTAATTTAGCGATTCTCTGTTCTCTGATCTCATTAATATCCATAGATTAGTAATTATATAGTAAATTTGGGGTTATGTCAAAACAAAACAGGATGCCCGCAGGACGGAAAACAGGCTAAGATTTACGGATTAATCTGCCTTTTGGATGATTTTTTTGGCATAATTTATGCGGTAAAAAAAGCCGGCATGGGTGAACAAAGCGATCAGAATCAAGGTAAAGGAAAGCACATCGTATCCGGCAAACCACACCGGCTTGATCCCGGCCGCGATCAGGCCGGCAATAAGCACAATATTCCTATCCGCCATATCCCCGATCGCCGGCCAATCATGGTCATCAATAACCGCGCACATAGCGGTCCTGGCTTTGGCAAAACTGAATAAAGCGCATCCGGAAAATGCCAAAAAAGCCTCCAAAGGATAGCCGGCCAAGGCAAATCCTAAATAAAAGATAAATTCCCTGTACCGGTCAGCCAGGGCATCGATGTAATCCCCCAACCTGCTTTCCCGGGCACTCATCCTGGCGCAGATTCCATCTAAAAGATCGAGCACCAATGACAGGCTGGCCAATAATGCGGCCGGCAAATATAGCTTGTTGATAATGGAAATTGCCGCCATCAAAGCAGGTAAAAGCGACAGGATGCTTATATGGTCAGGATGAAGTTTTATCTTGGCGCAGCATTTAAAACCCCGCTCCCTTTTCAGGATATGTTTTCTTAAATAATAACCTAACATAAATTAATCTTTCTTTAGATCGCTTTGAAGATCTCGATCGCTTTTTCCCCGTCGGGATAATAAATTGTTTTTACCGGATTTTTTTCCGGAAAACGCAATTTAAATTTTTTATACAGCCCGCAATTAAAAGCATCCCAGTCATTTGCCCTTGACTCCGGAGACCAGAGGCAGTAATAAACGGTCTGCGGAGAAACCGGAAACTCCCCCTCCCAGTAAGGGGTAAACTTATTTAGAAAACTCAACTCCAGGGGGCTTCCCGTTTTACGGCCGCCAAAAACAAAATAAGCCCCAACCGGGCTCATCCTCCATTCAATGACCGTTTTTGAATCCGGGCGCATAAAATCCGGCTCCCGGGAAAGGAAATCCGCTATTTCTTTAGAACCGTAACTGTATACCTTCAAAGATTCCAGGGGCAACTTATGCAAATAGCCGAAATAATTATTCAGATAAATGCCGCATCCGGCAAGCGCGGCGGCAGCGCAAAGGAGCGCAACCTTTTTAGAGCGATTAAGCGCTATGCCGGCACCGAAAAGAATGGCGATCGCCGGAGCGATCGCGATAAAATAACGATCGGCAACTTCACGCACGAAACAAATACAAAAGAATACTCCGCCCAACAACCACACCGTTAAAACCGCAGCTAAAATTTTACCTTTGCGCGCATTGAGGATTCCCAGCGCCAAAGGCAGCCATAAACAAAACTGGATGATCGGCCCTTTAAGGCCGGGAGCAAAAAGGAAAAACTGGTTTTTTTCCCAAAAAAGCAGTCTCAGCGCTTCTTTTAAACGCTGGAAAATACCGAAGGCTAAATTTCCCTGAAGGCCGACCGAATGATAATACTGACTCTGGATAAATCCTGCCTTGTCCCAGGCGGGCAGAAAAGGATACAGGGTTAACAAAAACAGCAAGAGACAACTCAGCATATCTACCGGCCTGACCCAGGACAACTCCTTTCGCAAAACTACACACAGCAGCGGCGCTAAAATAATAAATACCTGGGATTCGGTGTACGTCCAAAATGCCGCAATCCCCAATGTCAAAAAAGATAGATAAAGATACCGGTAATCCTGCTTTTTCACCGCTTTAATAAACAGCAGGAAAAATAAAACCCCGCAGCAAGGGGTAAGCACTACGCTTACCCCCACCCGGGACTGGATAATGTGCCAGGGAAAAACCGCCAGAAAAAAAGCAGCCGCCAAGGCGGCCTTTTTACCGCTTAATTCTTTAGCCAGCCGGTAAGTCAGGTAAATGGTCAGGATCCCGATGGCCACCGCCGGCAACCGGGCAATTATCTCCGGGCTGCTGCCCCGCCACGCGGCCGCAGTAACAAGCAAAGGAAACAATGCCGGGACCTTTCCTTTTAAAAAAGCAACCGGCATTCCCGCGTAAGAAACAAAATAATTATTCTGGAACAAATACAGGGTGCGCAGTGTCGTATGCGCCTCGTCGTGGTTTAAAGGAAGTGCGCTTATGTTATATAACCGTAAAAACAGGCCGCCGGAAAGGATTAAAAATAAGGCAGGAAAACAGCGGGAAAAACCGGGACGCAAAACCATTTTCCCCCGCAAAAGAAAAATGACCAGCGCCAAGGCCGCCGGCCAGAAACAAATCTGCTGAATACGGTAAAAAACGGTATTCCGGAAATAAAAATCTGCGGTAAAGCTGATGCCGATAATGCCCGCGACTACGGTAAAAAATATTGCCTTGCCCCTGGCATCATCCATAACCATAGAGAGATAATTCCGGCTTCGCTTTTTCGATTTCCAGTTTAACCCGGGAACCGGTGTTCGGAAAGCTTTTTGATCCGCTTAAGCATGTTCGGATGCGTGCTTAAAAGTTCAAGCAGCTTATCCCCCAGGTTTAAACGGATTGAAGAGTTACGCAGCATCTCCAATTCGGAGGCATCGATTATACCGTTTTTATCCAAATCCAGCTGGGACAATTCCAGGACCTCCTTGCGCCCCTGCGAAGGATCGTTGATAAAAAAAGCCTTTAAGCCTTCAGACTCCTTTAATTCTTCTTTGCTTAACCTGGCGGAACCGTAAGCCAGTTTATACAAGCTTGAGGCCAGGGCTTTAGGCTGGTTTCCCAGAAGGATCGAACCCTGATCGGCAAAATACTCCCTGATCCGTGAAGCATAAAGCACAAGCAGGTTCGTGAGAAAATAAAAAAAGAAAGCGACCAGGCCGATAAGCATGGTGTTACTGCCCCGTTCATCCCGGCGGCGGCCGAAAAATAAAAACTGCCAGGCGATCCGGTACATCACCATCGGAATTACCGAAAGCAGGGTGATCGTCAGCACATCATGGTTCTTCAAGTGGCTTAATTCATGGCCGAGCACCGATTTTAATTCCTCGTCGTTGAGCAGCTCCAGAATACCGCGAGTGACGCAGACCCTGCCGTCCTTAATCGAACGGCCGAAGGCAAAAGCATTGGGAATATCGATCTGGGCAATGCCGACCCGGGGCATCGGGATGCCGGCGCGCACGCTTAGGCTCTCGACGATCTGGAACAACCGGGGATTCTCCTCTCTTTTGATATACTTTACCCGCATACTCCATTCGACAATCTTGGGGCCCAGCATATACTGGATGACCATCATCACCAAAGAAATGATCAGATAAAAGCTATAGTCGGTTACGTGCAGAAAACTGCTGCCGATGACCACGACCAAAGCGTAGATCAGGCCGAAAAGTAAAGTGACCAATAACCACATCCTTAACTGCAATGACCACATGTTTAAACCTCCCTAAAAATTAACGCTGATCAAAAATTTTCCTTATTTTTTCTTTTCGACATTCGCCTTAATGGTAAATTTAATGATCGCCAGTTCAGGATCACTGGTGTTGACATAAACGAATTGCTGCGCCTGCCCCAGGTAGCCGCGGGAATTAAAGGTTACCTTGATCGGAGTTTCCCCTCCCGGCAGAATGGATTTCTTACCGGACTCCGAAGCAGTACAACCGCAGGAAGTATGGATGCTGTTTATTTCCATAATATTCTCGGTCTTATTCTTAAGCAAAAATTCATGTTTTAAGATCTCCCCCTGCTTCACCGTGCCGAAATCCCAGGTATCGTCGGCTTTATCCGGCGCGGTTTGCGCACCCGGCGCCGCCGGTTTATCCGCGGCAACCGGTGCGGCTGCAAAACACAAACTAAACTGAAAAAGTAAAAAAAGGAACGGTAAAATAAGCATTCTTTTGCGCATCAGGCCCTCCAAAGTAAAATGATCCCCAATCCAAAAAATAAAATGACCATGAGGATCTTAATTATCCCCATGCGTTTCATCAGAAAACCGGAAAACTGCTGGCTGCTGGTGCCCAGGAGCGCCAGGATAAAAACGGCGATTAAGGGAACGGTAAACATGATATTGTACAACAAAAGATAACCGCAGGCCTGCAGCTTAAGGTTGGTAGACTTTAAAACAAAAGTTATCGTCGGTAAATAAACCTGGCCGGTGCACACCGCCTCCAACAGAGAAACCAAAAATCCGGTAATCAGGGCGCTGGCCACCAGTTTCAGTAAGGGGGGTTTTAAATTTTGCTGTTTTTCCTGCCGGCTCCTGCGGTAAAAAAATCCCACCACCTGGTGGATGCGCTCTTTCACCGGTTTAGGCAATTGCAGGATCAGCTCCTGCGTGGAACCTGATTTCTTAAATTGGATAAAATCATAAACCGCCAAAATACCCAGGATGATGCTGAAAACCCCGATGACCACATTGAACAGGCGCGCCGCTAACCAGAACCCCCGGAAGTGGTAAAAGAAATTAAATATCCCCAGCCCTAAACCCAAATAAGTCAAAAATACCGCAAAAATAAAAGCCGCGCCGATCAGGATAAGTTCTTTTTTGCGGTACCCCTGCAGGGCAAGGAAAGAAATAAAAAATACGATTACCGTAAAAGCGCAAGGGTTGATCCCGTCGCTTAATCCGGCAAAGATCACCGCCGCCGGGACAAAACTTTTAAAATGCTCCACCAGGTCCGCCGGGCCGGACTGCACCGCCTCCTCCCGCCTCACCCCTTCAAGGATAAAATCCCGCAGCCTCGGGTAAACCTGGCCTTCGGAAGTCAAAAACCTGCCCTCCAGGTAAAAAAGCGGGACATCAAACTCAAGCCTCAACTTGCTTGCCTGCAATAAACCGATAAGCATTTTATAGTTTTCTATGTCGCTGATATCCCGGTATTCCAGGATGACCTTATCTTTGAATTCGGTTTCGATGCGCGGCAGGACCTCCCGCTTTATTTCCAGGCAACGGTGGCAGCTGGGAGAATAAAAAACAGTGAGCTTGGCCGGCCCGGAACGCTGGGCCGCCATTAATTTTAACGGCAAAAACAAAATCAGGAATAAAATTGTTAAATTGCGGAATCTAATCATGGAATTATTTACTGCTCTTTTATCCGGGCTGGCGCCCGCCTGGGCAAGCGCAGCTTTAAACCCCAAACGTATCCAAAAAAATGCGCAAATCCGTCCGGGTTACCGCGTAAAAATAACCCCTTAACCTTATTATATAAGAATAATTATAGTAGCACCGCGAATTTCGGGAATCAATGGAAATCTCAAAGCTCCATTAATTTAAAAATAGTCAATTGCCCGGCGTCAGACAAAATCAACGCGATGCAGGCGGAGGCAATCACAAAATTATACTCAAAACCCCCGCTAGCCATAAAGAACCCTTTGCTTAAATGCACCTTCACCAGGGCGGTAAGGATAAAGATCAAAAGCAACGCGGCGGCGACCCTGACCTGGATCCCTAAAATCAACAATACCCCCCCGATCAACACGGTGTAAGCAGCCACGCCGGACCAGAAGATCGCCGGAACAAATCCCAGCCCGGAAAGCATCTTCGAAAAACCGTTGACCCCGGGGCCGCCAAACAACCCGAAAGCCATTTGCAGCCCATGCGCAGAAAACATGATCCCTAACCCCAGCCTTAAAACCAGAATTCCCCAGTCCACCATTGTTACCTCCTTTTTTATCCTGTTAATAAGTCCCGGATCAATCCGGTTTTATTCTTCCAGCCCCGGGAGCGGAAAACGCACATGCTAAAATGCAAAAAAGTAGCCAGGCGCCCCCGGACATTTAAACCCAGCGTCCTTCCGCAGGAAAGGTTGTTGGCCATCGGGACGACATATCCTAAATCCAGTGGCCTGAACTCCTCCAGGGGAATGTTTTTTATACTTTTGATGATATTTTTTGCGGCGTGAGCCCCCTGGTTAAAGGAAAACTGGACCGCCATCCGTAAAGGATTACTATCCCGGGTAAAAAAAGCTGCATCTCCGGCGCAAAAACAGTTCTTTGCGCATTGCAGGTATCCATTGACAATGATCCTGCCCTGAGGGTTCTTGGGCAGATCCAGCTTCTGGATAAAATCCGCGGTCCTTACCCCGGGGACCCAAAAAAGCGCCGCCCGATCCAACACCCTGCCTCCGGAGACCTCGACTTTACCGGGCAGGATCTTTTCCACTACCGCATTAACCCAAACCTCAATGCCCATCTTGTTCAAATTTCCGGAGGCATACGCCCTCATCCACTCCGGAAGCGCCCCCAGTATCGCCGGAGCCCGCTCGACGATGATGATCTTTTTGTTTTCTTTCCTGTTTTTAAAATACCGCCAAAGGTTAGTGGCGGTTTCGATCCCGGTATAGCCTCCTCCGGCAATAATGAAATTTTCGGTATTCCCTTCCCGCAGTAATGCGATTATCCTGCGTACATCGGCAAGATTATTTAAAGGATACCCGTAGCTCTGCGCATCCGCATTGGAGAAAAAATTAGGCTGGCTCCCGCTGGCAACCACCAGATAGTCGTAAGGGTAAGTATTGTGCGCGGTATTCAGGCGGTTTTGCGCCAGATCAAGAGAATCGACCTGTTCCCGCACAAACCTGATTTTATGATCCCGGCAGAACCCGGCAGCATCATTCGCCAGGTTTTCCGGACGGATATTCCTGCCGATACAATCCGGAAGCAGGGGCAGAAAATCAAACTCCTCCTTGCGGTCAAAAAGGACGATTTCTAAGGGAAGGCCGGAGCGGGAAAGTTTTGCGGCGCAACTTAAACCCGCAAAGCCTGCGCCGATAATCGCGATTTTCTTCATTTTTAAGGCCAAACTAATTGCACAATCACTCTTTATATGTTAACATAAATTATGTTTTTGAAAATAAAAAATAGAATTGAAAAAGAGCTGCTGACCTACGCCGGCGCAATCGATAAGCTGTACTCCCTGAACAAGCTTTCCCCTGTCCTTTTTAAAAATATCAGAGAATTTATCTGCCGCCCCGGTAAAAAGATAAGGCCGATATTGTTTTGTATCGGCTACCTGGGTTTCTCCAGGAAAGCTCCCCCCGGGCTTTACCGCAGTGCCCTCTCCCTGGAATTACTGCATGATTTTATGCTCGTCCATGACGATATTATCGATAAAAGCGACAAACGCCGCGGTAAGCCGGCGATGCACACCCTGCTCAAAGAGGCATTAAAACACAGCAAGAATATTAAATTTGACGGTGAAGACCTGGCCATTGTCGCCGGCGACGTAATGTACGCCATGGCCCTGGACGCCTTTCTGGCTGTCAGAGAAGAAGCGGGCCGCAAAGAAGAAGCATTAAGGAAGCTTTTCCTGGCGGCACTCTATACCGGCAGCGGTGAATTTATCGAACTCCTGCTCGGGGCTAAACCGATCGAACAGGTTTCCCGCAAGGACATCTATAAAATTTATGACTATAAAACCGCCAACTATACCTTTGCCTCTCCCCTGACCATGGGCGCTACTTTATCCGGAGCGGCATCCGGGCAGATTAAAAAACTCTACTCCTACGGAATGCTCCTGGGAAGGGCTTTCCAGATCAAAGACGACATTATCGGAACCTTCGGGACCGTCAAGGAGATCGGCAAATCCAACCTCACCGATATTAAAGAAGCCAAAAGGACCCTTTTGGTCTGGTATGCCTTTAACCACGCCGGCAGAAAAGACAAATTAACCATCAAAAGAATTATGGAAAATAAGCTGGTCAAAGATGCGGAATTGCTTAAAATGCGCCGGATCATTGCCGATACCGGAGCGCTGGCTTACGCCAAAAACCAGATCGACTACCATTACTCCCTGGCGCTGGACCAAATCCGTTCATTAAGCATGGATCCGGTATACAAAAAAACGCTTAATGATTTCTCCCAAAAGATCCTCAAGACTTAAACACTTACCTGCCCAGGCAAATAAATTTACATTTTCCCCCAAGCACATCCTCGGCTAATTCATTTTGCGGGTCGATTTCCAGGGCTTTTTGCAGATAAAAATCGTATTTTTTCCTGTCGCCGTTAAATTTTGCCAACTGCCCGAGGCGCACGAAAGCGTCGGCAAGGAAAGGATCGGCCTTGACCGCCTGCTCCAGATAACTTTGCGCTTTCGCCGGATTGCCTCCGGCGATCGGAGGAGCCAAAAGGTAATAACTGCCTAAACCGAACAAAACTGCCGGAGCATCCGGCTGCAATTTCTGCGCCTTATCCAAATTGGATTTTACCGCTAAACCGTCGATCGCCTTGGAGAGGAACCCTCCGTAATACGCCAGCATCCCCTTGGCTCCGGCATACAAAGCATATGCGCGCGCATAATTACTTAGATCCGCCTGTTCCCTGCCCCGCCGGATAATACCGGCGGCCAGGTCGGCAGACCCCCTGAAGTCCATCTGGATGTATTTTATGTAAGCCAGGCTGATGAGCGCCGGAGCAAACTGCGGATCGATCTTGATTATTGCATTCAATTCGCTTTCAGCGGCAGAAAGATTATGCCTGCGGCGCAAGATTTCGGCGTTACCCCAGCGCGCCTCAATCAAACCGGAATGGGCAGCCAACAGTTTATTAAAAACCTCCCCCGCCGCCTGATCCTGGTGCAGGTTAAGATAAACCAAACCCAAGATATAATCCTGCCCTTCCGCGGCAGAGTTACCGGATGAAGCCGACCGGGCCTGCGCTAAAGAAAGTTTATCCGCCCGGCCGTGCAAATCCTTCCAATCCATAGAATAGGCAAAAGTAAAACTACTGCTTAAAATTAAAACGGCAAACAGTGTTTTCTTTAACATTCCCTCTTCTCCTTGAACTTCTCCCAAAAAATCACGCTTAAAGAAACCAGGCTGAAACCGAATATAAAATCTTCCAGGGGGATGCTTCCTAATCTGATCCCGAGAAAATATTCTGGATTATACACAACGATGCCGGACTGCGTAAGATAACCGTTTACCAGGAATTTAAAACCTAAAATAATCACGATAAACAGGTAAAACTCCTTACGTTTAAAAACATTCACCCTGCTCCATTTATCTGCCAGCAAGGTAAGGATCGCAAAAATAATACTTAAACAAGTATATTCTTTCATTTGAGTTTAGCTTTGATGAACTTTAAAGCCTCCCAGGTAAAAATGCAGCAGAACGGAATAACCATAAAAAACAACCATTCTTCAACGGGCAGATTGATTATTTTTAACCCGCAGATCCCCCGGGAGTCAAAATACCAGTGGCCGCGCCAGGCGGCAAAAACATCCCAGGAGCCAAAAATCAGGGTTATAATGCTTAAGGTGGCCAAAAGCGCTTTGAAATTACGCCAGAATTTAAGGGGAGGATAAAAACTCAACCCTAACGGAAATAAAAGGGACCCGGCTAGAAGCAGCAGATACTTGGACATGTAAGTATTTTATTCCTCTCCCGCTGTTTTAGCAATGGAATTCGCCGGTTTACCCCCCTCTCCGGATTCCTTAAAAATCGGAACATCCGGGCAATAATAAAAATTGGCTTTTCTTTAGATTAATTAATTGTAGAATAGTCTTATGGACAGTAGAAAACTGCGGGAAGGTTTCCGGGAAGCCCAAAAGATCACGAAAAATTTCGCTAAAAGCTTTTACCTGGCTTCGCTTTTTCTGCCCAAGGAAAAAAAATATGCCAGCTACGCGGTATACGCCATCTGCCGTTTAAGCGACGAGACCGTGGATGACCCGACTAAAGCTGACCCGCAGCAGGAGCTGGCCAAGTTAGAACAAAAGATAGCTGATGCTTATACAAAAAACGTGATCGATACGCCGCTTTTGGCTGCCTTCAGGCATACCGTGGAGACTTACCGTATCCCGAAAGAATATTTCGACATACTGATCCAGGGGATGCGCATGGACCTGGAACTAAAACGCTACACCAATTTTCCCCTGCTCTATGAATATTGCTACCGGGTCGCCGGCATCGTCGGACTGATCATGCTTAGGATTTTCGGCTGCCGGGATAAAACAGCAGAGGGTTACGCCGTAAAATTAGGCGCCGCCATGCAGCTGACGAATATTTTACGGGATATAAGCGAAGACCTGGCACGAGATAGGATCTATCTTCCTCAGGAGGAACTGGCCTCCTTTGGCGTTTCCGAACGGCAATTATCTCTGGAACAGAACAACGCGGCTTTCAAAAACCTGCTGCGTTTCCAGATCAAGCGCTGTGAAGAGTTTTACCGGGACAGTTTAGCGGGGGTCAAGCTTATCGACAATTACCGTACTAGATTTGTAGTGCTGTTAATGCAAGGGATCTACGCCGGGATACTCCAAGCGATTCAAAAGAACAACTTCGATGTTTTTTCGAAACGCGCCCGGGTAAGCAGGATAAATAAAATACTCATCGTTTCCAAAATATTACTCTCGGGTAAATACCTATGAAAATCAATCTGGCTAAATCCGCGGGATTCTGTTTCGGGGTAAGAAAAGCGATCACTACCGCTCTGGAAACCGCAAAAACAAAAGATCCGGTATTCATGCTGGGGGATATCGTGCATAATGAAGAAGTGGTCAGGCAGATCCAGAATGCCGGGATCAAAAAGATTAACTCGTTGCGCCGGAGCAAAAACAAAACGCTGTTGATTCGGGCGCACGGCTGCTCAAAGAAAACCCTAAAGCGGGCATTGAAGCTGGGTTACAGGATTATCGACGCTACCTGCCCGATGGTAAAAGAAATCCACCGGATCGCCTGCAAACTGGAGAACGGCGGAAACCAGGTGATCATCATCGGAGACAAACGCCATGATGAAGTCCAGGGAATCGTCGGACAACTTAAAAACCCGGTGATCGTCATCGATTATCCCCGGAATATCCCCCTGGGAAAAATAAAAAAGATTGCCCGGGCCGGAATTGTCGTACAATCGACCCAGAAACTGGACAATGTGCTGGAGATCCTGGAAACGCTGCGCAAACACATCCCCCGGATCGCTTTCCATAACACGATCTGCAATCCGACCAGGATGAAGCAGGATGAAATCAAGGCCATGCCCCTGGAAAACTCGGTAATGATCATTATCGGTTCAAAGACAAGCGCCAACACCAAACGGATTTTTGAAATATCAAAATCCCTGAATAAAAAAAGTTACTGGGTCAGTTCGGCTAAAGAAATAAAAAAAATGTGGTTGAATAATGCCGAAAGCGTGGGGGTTACGGCGGGGGCATCCACTCCGGAGTCAAGTATTAAAGAAGTTATCGCTAAGCTAAAAGCGATCGGGCCTGCCTGATCATCTCTGCAACGATCCGGGAACCGGCGATCACTACCGGAAGCCCTCCTCCCGGCTGGGTACTGGCTCCGACATAATACAGATTCTTTATCCGGGCATCAAAATTAGCGGGACGGAAAAATGCGCTTTGCATCAGGTTGTGCGCCAGCCCAAAGGTAGCGCCGAATTTAACATTATACCTTTCCCTGAAATCCTCGGGGTAAAAACGGTGCTCCACTTCAATCAGCTCTTCTAGATCGCATCCGCAGGCTTTATTTATCTTTTCAAAAACCAGCTTCCTTAATCTCTGCTCCTGATCCTGCCCCAAGGTTTCCCGGGGCGCTTTTAAATTGGCCAAAGGAATCAATAAATACAGGATATCCTTACCGGGAGGAGCTAAAGACGGATCCGTCAGGGTAGGCAGATGCGCGTAAAAAGACGGCTCTGCG
>CAINQO010000120.1 GCA_903852325.1 Candidatus Omnitrophota bacterium | reverse complement strand
TAGCAGCAGTTTGAACTATGTTACTTTATTCATTGGCTTTTGGCGGATGAATTTCGGGACGAAAATGACTTTACAAAGCGTTTTAGAAAGTGAAATTTCGTTCTATAAAGCCGGTGTCGATCTTGTTTTCCAGGTAGAGGTTGTGCGATAGGATGTCTATGCAAGCTGGTATCGTTGTCTTGATTGGTTCGATGACGAATTCGCTTAACGCTCTTTTCATGGTGGTGATAGCTTCGTGACGGGTTTTCTGGTGGACGATGATTTTTGCAATCATGGAATCGTAATTGGGGGAAACTTTCCAGCCTTCGGAATTCGCTAACCTGGCGCTTATTGTTTATATCGCCGATTTTGTTTCCCGTAAACAGGATAAGATCAAGATGCTGGTGGAAGGGTTTCTTCCCGGCGTGTGTATGCTGGGGGTGACGGTTTTACTCATCCTTTTGCAGCCGGATTTAGGCACGGTGATCGCTTTGGGCAGCGTGGTCTTGATCATGCTTTTTGTCGCCGGGGTAAGAGGCAAGTATATCCTTACCTTGTTGCTCTCCAGCCTCCCCGCGCTTTATTTTTTGGTGTTTAGCGTTCCGTACCGGAGGGCAAGGATCCTGGCTTTTTTAAATCCCTGGCTGGACCCTAAAGGCATGGGCTTTCAGATCATTCAGTCTCAGATCGCCATCGGTTCCGGAGGCTTATTCGGCAGGGGGCTGGGGCATTCCCAGCAGAAACTTTTTTATCTTCCTGCGGCGCATACGGATTTTATTTTTTCGATTATCGGAGAAGAATTAGGGCTGGTCGGTACGTTGGGGATAATTATTTTGTTCATGATCTTTATCCAGCAGGGGCTTAAGGTGATCAAGGATTCCCAGGACCGGTTCGGATATTTTCTTGCCCTGGGATTAATCCTGATGATCTCACTTAAGGGGATCATTAATATCGGGGTTTCCTGCGGAGCTTTTCCGACCAAGGGGCTGCCGCTGCCTTTTATCAGCTACGGCGGTTCTTCTTTAATCTTCGATATGGTCAGCCTGGGGATATTGATTAATATCGCCCGTTGCGGGGAATATCCTTAAAAAAACTATGCGTGTATTGGTGGTTACCGGTTCAAGCGGCGGCCATATTTTTCCGGCGGTCGCCCTGGTACAAGAATTAACGCACTCCGAAGCGCAATTGCTCCTGGCGCTGCCGCGCGGCACCATTTTTGATCCGCTGGAAATTGCGCCGGTGCAGGTAAAATATCTACCCGCGGTAAATTTAAGCCTGAAATTAAACAAGAAAAATCTGCTCGGGCTGTATGCTTTTTTCTGCTGCGCCTGGGAATCCTTTAAGCTCATTTTGAAATTTAAACCCGAGGTGGTGGTGGGTTTCGGCAGTTTGAATACCCTGCCCCTGGTTTTTTGGGCCTGGTTTTTCAGGATCAAAACCATAATCCATGAACAGAATGTGATCTGCGGCCGGGCCAACCGGCTGCTTTCCAAGCTCGTGGACAAGGTGGCGATATCGTTTAGCGCCACCGGCTGCGGTTTGAATATTGCCCCGGATAAAATCGTTCTGACCGGAAACCCCCTGCGCCGGGAAATGCAGCTGTTGGATAAAAGAAGGGCGCGGGAGTTTTTTAATTTCAAAGAAGAGGGGTTTACCGTTTTGGTTACCGGCGGCAGCCAGGGGGCGCAGCGGCTTAACGCGGTTTGTTTTGAAGTGTTTTCCGCTTACCCGCAGAAAGAGCGGTTGCAGGTGATCCATATCTGCGGCCGCCGGGATTTAGGGGACTTAAAAGAAAAATACGCCGCCAGCGGCTTGCGCTATCAGCTTTTTGATTTTTTCCCCCGGATGCAATACGCTTACAGCGCATCCGACCTGGTAATCTGCCGCGCGGGGGCGACCACTATCGCGGAGCTTCAAAAATTTAAAATTCCTGCTATACTGGTTCCTTATCCTTTTGCCTACGCCCACCAGGCGGCCAATGCCCGGGTGCTGGAAGCGTTTAAGGCGGCGCTGGTTATTGATGAACAGGAACTGACGGCGGAAAGGCTGAGCGTGGAATTCGCTCGAATGCCGGATGACCCGCAAAGATTGGCGCAGATGCGCCGGGGGTATCCCTGCCAGGAACAGCCGGATGCCGCCAAGCTTCTGGCGAAGGAAGTTTTATCCGCGCACCTGATGTAAAATTTACACGCTATGTTAAAATTCATCCGCTTAACCGGATTATTGTGCGTAATTTTGTTGCCGGCGGCACTTTTTGCGCAGGATCAATGGCTGGTTTCCAAAAGCACGCATTTTAATATTTTCTACAAAAGTGCCCCGGAGGAGATGGTTAATGAACTGTCCCGCAAAGCCGAAGAATATTACGACTCCATCGGCAGCCAGTTCGGGTTTAACCGTTTTAATTTCTGGACCTGGGATAACCGGGCCAGGATATATTTGTTCGATACTCAGGACGAGTATCTGAAATCCACGCAAAGTTCCGGCTGGTCGGGAGGGCAGGTGGAGATCGGCGTAAAGCTTATCCAAAGCTATATCGGGGCGCCGGGGTTTATGCAGGATGTCCTGCCCCATGAGCTGGCGCACATTGTTTTTATCGAGATGGTCGGTTACCGCAACCCGGCGGTGCCGCTCTGGCTCCAGGAGGGGGTGGCTACCTACCAGCAGAAGGATATCCGTTTGATCAAGGGGGACCTGGCCGAGATCATCCGCAACGGCCAATACCTGAGCCTTAATGCTTTGAATAATTTCCGGTTCGAAGGGGCCGGCGAGGAGCAGGTAAGGTTATTTTACGCGGAAGCTTACAGCCTGGTGAATTATTTGATCTCCTGCTTCGGCAAGGATCAATTTGTGGAATTCTGCCGGGCGCTGCGGGATAATCGCAGCCTGCCGGGCGCCTTAAGTAAAATTTATTCTTTTAAAGATTTCAATGCCCTCGAAGAAGGCTGGAAGAATTATATATTGAAATGAAAAAATATTACCATTTTATCGGTATCGGCGGCATCGGGATGAGCGGGATCGCCCGGTTGATGCTCCACAGCGGCTATAAGGTCAGCGGTTCGGATTTAAAAGAAAACCGGATTACCCGGGAGCTGGAAACGCTGGGGGCAAAAATTTTCCTGGGGCATTCCGCCCGGAATATCATCGACCAGGAGGTAGTGGTTTATTCTTCGGCGATCACCGCGGAAAATCCGGAGATGCACCGGGCCAAGATCCTGGGGATCCCTTTGATCCAGCGGGCGCAGGCTTTAGCGCTGCTGATGCAGGATAAAACCGTGATCACCGTCGCCGGAAGCCACGGCAAAACCACCACCACTTCTTTAGTTTCTTTTATGCTTTTAGAAGCCGGGCGCTGTCCTACGGCGGCGATCGGAGGGATCCTAAACAATATCAACACTAATGCCTGCCTGGGCAGCGGAGAATTGTTCGTGGCTGAAGCCGATGAATCCGACGGTTCATTTTTGAGCTACACTCCCACTTATTCCATCATTACCAATATCGACCGGGAACACCTGGATTATTATCATAATTTTGAAAATGAACTGGATGCGTTCAAGCGTTTCATCCAGCGCACCAGGGAGGGGGGCTGTGTTTTTGCCTGCTCCGACGACCCCCAGCTTTTAAAATTAATGGGCGAATGCAAACAAAAACAGCTTTTCTTCGGACTGGCGGAGGGGGCGGATATTTACGCTAAGAATATTACCTTCGGGCAATTAAGCAGCGAGTTTGATTGTTATCTAAAGGGGAAATTGATCTCCCGTTTTCACTTGTCCCTGGGGGGCAGGCATAATATTTCCAACTCCCTTTCCGTGATCGCCCTGGGGCTTGAGTTAGGAGTGGATTTAAAATATATCCGCGCCGCCTTAGAAGGATACCGCGGGGCCGGGCGCAGGCTGGAGATCAAATTCCGGGATGATAAATATATGGTCATCGATGATTACGCGCATCATCCTTCCGAGATAAAGGCGACCCTTGCGGCAGTGGCTAACCTGGAGGTAAAACGCAAGATCGTGATCTTCCAGCCGCACCGTTACACCCGTACGCAATTACTCCAGGATGAATTCGCTTCGGCTTTTTCCCAGGCGGATTATTTGATCATTACCGATATTTATGCCGCCAGCGAGCCGGAAATTGCCGGAGTAAACGCCCAGGTTTTGCTAAACAAAATAAAAGCCAGCGAACCGGGCAAGCCGGTGGTTTATCTGCCCA
Source organism: Candidatus Omnitrophota bacterium (assembly GCA_903852325.1). Lineage (GTDB taxonomy): Bacteria > Omnitrophota > Gorgyraeia > Gygaellales > Profunditerraquicolaceae > UBA6249. The sequence goes on along the minus strand of CAINQO010000120.1, from coordinate 30,630 downwards.
AAGAAAAGATCCTGGCGCATGTCCGGGGAATGCTCAAAGAAGGGGACCTGGTGATGACCTTGGGCGCCGGGGATATTGTTAAACTCAGCGATGCTTTGGCCCAAACCTTTAAGTAAAAAAATAAAACGCGGGGTTATTCTGTCCGGCTTGACCAGTTTTAAGATCGGGGGGCCGGCGGAATATTTTTTCGAACCGCAAAATTTTAAAGAATTACAGCAGGCGCTGGTTCTTTGCCGCCGCTTCCGGATACCGGTGCATATTCTGGGCGCCGGGAGCAATCTTTTGATCGCCGACGCCGGTTTAAAGGGGCTGGTGATCAGGTTAAGCAATGAGAATTTCCGGAAATGTTCTTTAAAAGGCGATTGCATTGTTGCCGGCAGCGGTATAAAATTAAATGCGTTGATCTTATTCAGCCGCGAGCATAATAGAAGCGGTTTGGAATTCCTGGCCGGTATCCCCGGGACGCTGGGCGGTGGTTTGAGCGGAAACGCCGGGGCCTGGGGTTATTCCATCGGGTCGCTCGTCGCGCGGGCAGGGGTTTTGGATTATGCCGGAAAATTCAATATATTGCCGAAAAAGCGGCTTGTTTTCGGCTACCGCAAATCCAATTTAAATAAACAGATCATCCTTTGGGCCGAGCTGGAAACCCGGCGGGCCGCGAAAACTGAAGTCAGCCGGAACCTAAAAGAGGTTATTTTAAAACGCAAAGCTTCCCAGGGGGACCATCTTCCCAATGCCGGGTGCGTGTTTAAAAACCCGGAGCAGGCCTCTGCCGGTAAATTGATCGATGCCTGCGGATTAAAAGGCAAAGCCCGCGGGAAAGCGGTAATTTCCTGCCGCCACGCGAATTTTATTTTAAACCGGGGGAAGGCCAAAAGCGGGGATGTTTTAGCGCTGATGGAACTGATGCGCAAGAAAGTAAAGGACAGGTTTAAGCTTCAGCTGGAACCGGAGATCAGAATATGGAAATAAAGGATTTCGGCAGGGTCGGGGTTTTAATGGGCGGGCCTTCCTCAGAAAGAGAGATATCTTTAAAAAGCGGCAAGGCGGTATATGCCGCGCTTTCCCAGGCGCAAGTGGATGCGGTGGCCATTGATATTGTTACCGAAGATCCGCAGGAAAATGCCCGGTTGTTGAAAACCTATGACCTGAATTGCGCTTTTGTCGCTTTGCATGGGCGTTTCGGGGAGGATGGAGGGATCCAGAGCATCCTGGAAGGGGTGGGTTTGCCTTACACCGGATCAGGGGTGGCGGCCAGCCGCCTGGCGATGGATAAGATCGGTTCCCTGGAAGTGTTCTCCCGGGGGAAATTAGCGGTGCCCCGGTCGCAATTCCTGGCAAACTCCGCTTACCAAAAAGAAAAAGATTTTACCAGCCGGATGGATTTTCCTCTGGTGGTTAAACCCTCTAATCACGGTTCTAGTATCGGGCTTTCCCTGATCGACCGGCCCGGGCAATTCCGCCAGGCAGTTGAGCTTGCTTTTGAGTACGATGACCGTATAATTATTCAGGAATATATTCCCGGCCGGGAACTTACCGTGGGCATCCTGGATGACCGGGCTTTGCCGGTAGTGGAGATCGTTCCCCACAGTAAATTTTTCGATTTCGCGGCCAAATATCAGGATAACCTGACGGAATATATTGTTCCGGCGGTGCTTGAAGAGCGGCTGGCTAACGCCGTGCAGCAGGCGGGCTTGGCGGCGCATAAACTCTTAGGTTGCTATGCTTATAGCCGAGTGGATTTTATTCTTAATGCGCAGGGGATACCTTATATCCTGGAAGTAAACACTATCCCCGGGATGACCTCCACCAGCCTTTTGCCTAAGGCGGCAAAAGTCGCCGGTATCGATTTTACCCGGCTTTGTCTTAAACTATTGGAACTGGCTTATGAAAAAAAGAAGACCTGAGTTACCCGTAAAATCCGTCATCCTGCTGGTAATAATTTTCCTTGCCTTCGCTTTTATTATAGGCTATATTTGGAAAGTACTGACAACCGCGGATTACTTTTCGGTAAAAAATGTTGTGGTCAGGAATTCCGATAATCAATTCGATTACCTGAAAGGCCGCAACATTTTGAGTTTGAATTTAAAGTACGAGGCGCGTAAGGCTTTTTTGAAGTGCCCGGATTGCCGCAAGGTCAGGTTCGCCCGGGTCCTTCCCGACACCATCGTCGTAGATTATTTAAAGCGTAAAGCCGTGGCCCTGGTTAAATTCTACAGGAACTTTGCCGTCGACGAACAGGGGGTGCTATTCTATCCCGGGGAAACGGAGGAGGCCGCGGAGCTGCCGGTGGTTTACGGTTTAGAGACTAAGATCTTCGCTCCCCGGGCAGGATTCAGTTACAAGCGTTCCGAACTGGGGCTGGCTTTGAGCATTCTCAACGAATTCAAGCTGAATAAATCCTTCAGCGGTTTGACGATCAAAAGGATAGACGTAGGTAGTCCTGGAAGCGCCGGATTTTTCCTGGGGCTGCCCAGGCAAGCGGTGAATTATACCCTGGCCGCCCCTCAAGGGGAGTGGCAGGGTTTTGAAGTGCGCATCGGCGCCAGCAATATCCGGCAAAAGATGCTTATCCTGGGAGGCCTCGTGCTCCAGGAGCGCAGGGAATGGAATAATCTCAACTATATCGACCTCAGGTTTAAGGAACCTTTAATCAAACTCAATAATGCTAAATAACGGTTATATCTGCGCCGTGGATATCGGCTCAAATAAAATATCCGCGGCGCTGGCTTTGGTTCATAAAAACAAGATCAGCAACATTTTTTTTGAGACTGCGGTTTCCCGCGGGGTCAAGGAAGGCCTGATCGTGGACGCCACCGAGCTGGTTATCTGCCTGACCAAAATCCTTAAAAATTTAAAAAGTAAGTCCGGGGTAAAAATAAAATCCATCCACACCAATTTTTCCGGCAGGGATATTTCCACCAAGCACAGCCATGCGATCATTCCGCTTGCTGAACGCGGCAATAAAGTGATCACTTCTACGGATATCGCCGCGGCCAATGAGCAGGCGCGGATCCTGGGTTCCAGCCTGGAGGAGGAGATAATCCACGTGATCCCTTCAAGCTACTCTATCGATTCCAAAAGCAATGTGATCAACCCGATCGGTTTGTACAGCCACCGGCTGGAAGTGGACTTGTACCTGATTTGCGCGCGCCTGGCTTCTTTGCAAAGCTTAAGCCGGGTGGCCGGCCAGTCCGGATATGAGATCCGCGGGTTATCTTTCTCGGGCCTGGTGACCAGTAGAGCGGTGTTCGGCCCCGAAGAAAAACGCGGGACAAGCGTATTTTGCGATGTGGGCAGCGATGTTACCGAGCTGTTGATCTTTAAGGACGGGCTTCTGCAGAATCTGCAGATCCTGCCTTTAGGCGGGACCAGTATGACCCAGCAACTTTCCGAAGGGTTAAAAATAAATTTTGAACTGGCGGAAGACATTAAGCGTTCTTACGGAGCGATCGGGGAGGTAAATAATATTCCCGAGGATAAAGAGATCCTGGTCAAGAAAGACGAGTTCTACAAACCGATTCGGCAGCGCGATGTCGCCGCGATGGCCAGTAATTCAGGCCGGCTGATCTGCACGCAGATCAAGGAAGCGGTGGAGCATCGGGTTCCGCTGCATGAAGTCGATCATTTCATCATGGTCGGCCGGACCTTATTGACCGAAGGATTTATCGAGATGATGGAAAACGTGATCGGCATGCCGGTAGCGATCGGCCGGATCAATAATCCGCTCGTCGCCGATTTAGTCAAAGAAAATACCGATTTAAGCGCGCAAAAATATTTAACCTACCTGACCTGCCTGGGGATGATCTGCGAGGACCTGGAAAATAAGACCGTGGGCACCCTGGCGATGGTTAAACCCGCCAAGAATCTGGTCATGAAGACTATTAACCGCTTCAAAGAAGTATACCAAGAGTATTTCTAATATAAAAAATTTCCTATTTCCGATTGTCTTGCCTTGGAATGCGTAGTGTGGGTGAGGGTGGGTAGTGTGTTTAGTAGTGAGGTTGAGTAGTTAGTGCAATACCCACTACCAATTCCCAATACTAAACTCACTACTCGTCCCCACCCGCACTACTCACCCTAAGCTATACCAGTCTAGTCCTAGTGGTTTACCATTGCTTCTTAATTTTAATTGTGTATAATATATTGTTTAGATGATCAAAGAGAATATCGAAAAAGTGCGCCAGCGTGTATCCGCCGCCTGCGCCAGGATCAATACCGATCCGGCCGGGATCAAGCTGCTTTGTGTTACCAAGGGCAGGAGCGCGGAAGAGATAAAGGAAGTAATCGGGCTGGGATTGGAGTATTTGGGAGAAAACCGGGTCCAGGAAGCTGCGCAAAAGTTCACTTTGTTTCCCCGGGCGCACTGGGAGATGGTCGGGCACCTCCAAAGCAATAAAGTAAAAGAAGCGCTCAAAATTTTCGAATTGATCCATTCTGTGGACAGTGTGAGTCTGGCGCAGGAGATCGACCGGCAGGCCGCCAGGATCAATAAGGTCCAGGAGATCCTCCTGGAAGTGAAAACCTCTCCGGAGCCCAGTAAGACCGGGTTCGCGCCGGAGGAACTGGCCGCAGGAGTGGAACAGATATTTAAATTTAAGCAGTTGAAGGTGAAAGGGCTGATGACGATCGCCCCGGCGGCAGATCAGCCGGAGGAAGCGCGGCCCTATTTTTCCAGGCTACGGCAGCTGCGGGATAAACTTGATCCCGCCTGGATCATTTCCATGGGGATGTCCGATGATTTTGAGGTGGCCATTGAAGAGGGGGCGGATATCCTCCGGTTGGGCAGGGTGATCTTTGAGCCTTAAAACAGTTTAACCAAAAAGAGGTGGATATGGAAAAAGTCGGAATTATCGGTTACGGGAATATGGGCCGGGCGATCGCCGAGTGTATATACAAAAAATACGCGGTGAGTGTTTACGATAAAGATAAAAAGAAAACCTCCGGTTTAATCAATATGGGCGCCTTCGCTACAGCGGGTGAACTGGTGCAGCAGTCTGAAATTATTATCCTGGCGGTTAAGCCGCAGGATTTTGAGCCGCTGCTTAAAGAGATCAAGCCTTTTGCCGCGGATAAACTGTTTATTTCCATTGCCGCCGGCATCAGTTCAGGATATATCAGCAGTTACCTTGATGCCAAAGCCCGGATCGTGCGGATTATGCCGAACATGCCCGCGCAGATCGGCCGGGGGGTTTCGGTTATCTCTAAAGGGCAGAACGCCACAGAAGGGGATCTTAATTTAGCCTGGCAGCTGGCTTTCGATATTTTTAGCAATTTAGGTTCAGTGTTGCCCGTGGAAGAAGAGGCAAAGATCAATGCCGCCACGGCGATCTCTGGGAGCGGGCCGGCCTTTTTTTGCTTTTACATCAAAGAAAGTAAAGATGCCGTCACTAAGCGCGATGAATTCGTAAAGTTATTGTCGGAGGCGGCGGTGAACCTGGGTTTTGACCAGCGGGAAGCGGAACTGCTGGCCGCCGGGACAGTGGACGGAACTGCCGCGATGTTGATCGAGCGTAAATTATCCTGCGAAGAAGTAATAAAAATGGTCGCCTCAAAGGGCGGGACTACCGAAGCGGGGCTGGAGATTTTGCGTGCGGGAGGTTCCCTTAAAGAAGCGACGGAAAAAGCCGCCCGGCGCGCGGCGGAACTAGAGAAAAGGAGTTAGAATGTCCAGGATCGGGATTATCGGCGGAAGCGGGTTATATAAAATTGACGGCCTTAAGGTCATTAAACAAGCACAGGTCACTACGCCTTTCGGAAAGCCTTCCGATAAATTTACCATCGGAAAATTAGAAGGTAAAGAAGTGGTTTTCCTGCCCCGGCATGGAGTAGGCCACCGGATCTCCCCCAGCCAGATAAATTACCGGGCCAATATTTTCGCGATGAAGAAGCTGGGGGTGGAACGGATCATCTCTGTTACCGCCTGCGGCAGCCTTAAAGAAGAACTGAAGCCTTTGGATTTTGTGGTCGTGGACCAGTTCGTGGACCGGACGAATCAGGCCCGGCCAATGACTTTTTTTGATGCCGGGATCGTCGCTCACATAGTTTTCAGCCATCCGGTGTGCCCGCAATTAAGCGGCCAGATCTATGCTTCGGGCAAAGAACTGAATTTAAATATGCATAAAGGGGGCACTTACCTGAATATGGAAGGCCCGCAGTTTTCCACTTTAGCCGAAAGCAGGCTTTATCGTAGCTGGGGGATGGATGTGATCGGGATGACCAATATGGCCGAAGCCAAACTCTGCCGGGAAGCGGAAATTTGTTATTCCACGGTTGCCTGCATTACCGATTACGATTGCTGGTATCCGGACCATGGCAGCGTAACTTTGGAAATGGTGATGAGCAACCTGGCCAAGAATGTAGATAATGCCAAAAAACTTATCAGCCGCGTAATCAGGGAGCTGGATCCGCAGCGGGGGTGCGGCTGCGGCAAGGCGCTGCAGTTTGCCATCGTGACGGATAAGAAGCTTATCCCCGCCAAAACAAAGAAAGATCTGGCTCCTTTGATCGGCAAGTATATCGGATAAACCTAAAATTATATGGCTGAAAATAAAGAATACAAATTAACTTTAAATTTACCGAAGACTGAATTTCCGATGAAGGCGGATCTGCCCAGGCGGGAACCGGCGATGCTGGCGGACTGGTATGCGAAAGACCTTTACGGCAGCATACTTAAAAAACCGGCGCCCAAAGGCAGATACATCCTGCATGACGGGCCGCCCTATGCTAACGGAGATATCCATATCGGCCACGCTTTGAACAAAACCTTAAAAGATATCGTGGTTAAATATAAAACCATGCAGGGTTATTACAGTCCTTATGTCCCCGGCTGGGATTGCCACGGATTGCCCATCGAACACCAGTTATTTAAAGAATTAAAAATCGCCAAGCACCAGATCGCCCAGCTGGAGTTCCGCAAGCAGGCGCATGATTACGCGATGAAGCATGTCACCAATCAAAGGGAGCAGTTCAAGCGCCTGGGGGTGTTCGGGGAATGGGAGAATCCTTATCTGACTTTAAGCCACGAATACGAAGAAGCGATTATCCGGTCTTTTAATAAATTATATGACAATGGTAAAGGCTATATTATCCGCGGGCTTAAGCCGGTTAACTGGTGTTTTAAATGCGAGACCGCTTTAGCCGAGGCGGAGGTGGAGTATGAAGACCATACCTCGCCGTCGGTTTTCGTAAAATTTAAAATCAAAGAGGATAAAGGGTTTTCGCCGGAAAGTTTTCTGGCGATTTGGACCACCACCCCCTGGACTTTGATCGCTAATGTTGCCGTCGCCGTGCACCCGGAGTTCGATTATTCCTATATTAAAACGGAAAAAGGGGACCTGGTGATTGCCGACGTGCGCTTGGGCGTTTTAGAAGAGATGGGTATCGGTAAATACGAGTTGATCAAAAAATTTAAAGGCAAAGATTTGGAAGGGATCGTTTACGATCATCCTTTTGGATTGCGCTCAGGCAAGGTGGTCCTGGCGGATTATGTTACTGCAGATGATGGCACGGGTTTAGTGCATACTGCCCCCGGCCATGGCGCGGATGATTATAAAACGGGGCTTAAATATAACCTGGAGATCGTGATGCCGGTGGACCCCCGGGGCAAATTCGACGCTACCGCCGGAGAATTCGCCGGGCAGAATGTGTATGATGCCAATAAAGCGATCATTGATAAGCTCCAGTCCTTGAGCGCTTTGCTTTTAGAAAAAAAGATTTCCCATTCTTATCCGCACTGCTGGCGTTGCAAGAACCCGATAATTTTCCGGGCGACCAAACAGTGGTTCCTGGATATCGATCAACACGATTTGCGCCGGAAAGTATTGGCGGCGATAAAAGAACAGGTCACCTGGATCCCGGAAGCCGGCAGGGAGAGGATTTCGGCGATGGTTCAACTGCGCCCGGACTGGTGCCTTTCCCGGCAGCGTTACTGGGGAGTTCCTGTCCCGGCTTTGGTTTGTCAGGAATGTAAAGAAGAGTTTTTTGACACGCAGGTAATTGAAAAATTTGCCCAATTTACCGCGGCCGAAGGTTCGGACTGCTGGTTTGCCCGTCCGGTAGAAGATTTTCTTTCCGGCGAACTGACCTGCCCGAAATGCAAAAAGGGAAAAACTTTTAGCAAGGGGGCGGATATCCTGGATGTCTGGTTTGATTCCGGGGTAAGTTCCCAGGCGGTCTTGAAAAAAAGGAAAGAATTAGGCGGGGTGCCGGCGCAGTTATATCTGGAAGGAAGCGACCAGCACCGGGGATGGTTTCAGTCCTCGATTATCCCGGGGGTAGCCATCGACGGCAATCCGCCCTTTAAAAGCGTGCTTACGCACGGCTTTGTGGTTGACGGAGAAGGCAGGAAGATGTCCAAATCCCAGGGGAATGTTATTTCTCCGGAACAGATCATCAAGGATTATGGCGCGGATATTTTAAGGATGTGGGTGGCTTCCAGCGACTACAATGAGGATATCCGCATTTCCAAGGAGATCCTTACCCGGCTTTCCGAGGCGTACCGCAAGATCCGCAACACCGCCAAATTTATTTTAAGCAACCTTTATGATTTTAATCCGGAAACCGATCAGGTCCCGCATGAAAAGATGCGGAAGATCGACCAGTGGATCCTTTCCCGGATGGAGGAAACCAGGGATTATGTCGAATCCGCTTACGGCACCGAATCTAATCCCCGGTTTGAATTCCATCTGGCATACAAAAAGATTTACGATTTCTGCAATGAAGAACTTTCCATGTATTACCTGGACATGGTCAAGGGGAGGCTTTATACCTGCCGGGCGGATTCCCTGGAAAGGCGCGCGGCGCAAACGGCGATTTATGGAATTCTCCACTGCCTGATAAGATTGATGGCCCCCATTTTAGTTTTCACCTCCGAAGAGATTTGGCAGAATATCCCTAAGCTAAGCGGGGAAGCGCAAATTCCCAGCGTGCATCTTTTGGATTTTCCTCAGGCCAATCCGCAGTTCCGCAAGGTTGCCCGGGAGCTGGAAGAGGTGATCGCCCTGGTTCCCCAAGCCGCAAAAGTACTGGAAGGATTGCGTGCCAGCGGGGCAATCGGCAGTTCTTTTGACGCGCAAATAAATATATTGACAAAAACCCAGGATCGTTATACATTCTTACAAAGCTTCCTTACCGGGCTTTGCGAGATCTTCAAGGTTTCGCGGGTAGAAGTAACTTTGGACAAGGATAATCCGTCGGAGCTTTCGGTGAAAGCGGAAAAAGCGCCAGGGGAAAAATGCCTGCGCTGCTGGAATTATTCGCTGGAAGTCGGCAAGAATCAGGAACATCCTGCGCTCTGCGATAATTGCGTCAGGGTGGTCAGTTAAATTTCTAAGCAGTGTTGACTGCGCGCACCCGGTGCGGCGAGGAGATAATTTAATGAAGAAAAAATTCACGAAAACCGATTTAAAGGAATTCAAAAAGATCGTGCTTAAGAAGAAAGAGGAGCTCCTCGGCGATCTTAAGCATATCTCCGACGATACTTTACGGAAATCTCAGAAAGAAGCTTCCGGGGACATCTCCGGGTATACCTATCATATGGCGGATGTGGCTACGGATAATTACGACCGTGAGTTTTCGCTGAGCCTGGCTTCCGGTGAAAGAAAATCCCTTTATGAACTCGATGATGCGCTCAAAAGAATCGAAGAGGGCACTTTCGGTATTTGCGATGACTGCAAGGGGTCGATCACCAAGATCCGCTTAAAAGCGGTCCCTTCCGCCCGGCTGTGCATCAAATGTCAGCAGAAAAGGGAAAAGAAGTAAACCCCGTTAGACCCCTGCCTGAAGGCCGGGGTTTTCTGGGTCTAACGGGGTAAAACCGTCACCCAAAAAGATGATCTTTATCATCGCCTGTGGTATTATTATTCTTGATCAAATCACTAAATTTCTTGCCTTAAAGTTTCTGCCGCTGAATACCCCGGTCCCGATAATCAAAAATTTTTTAAACCTGACCCTGGTGCGTAACCGCGGCGCGGCTTTCGGACTTTTCCAGAACCAGCTTTTTTGGTTCGTGCTGGTTTCTTTTTTTGCCATCGGCTTGATCCTTTATACTTTAAAAAGTAAAACCCATTCTTTTCTTTTGAAGCTGTGTTTAAGCCTGATTCTGGGAGGGGCGGCCGGTAATTTGATCGACCGGATGCGTTTGGGCTGCGTGATCGATTTTTTGGACCTGCGCGTCTGGCCGGTATTTAACCTGGCCGATTCGATGATCACCGTTGCCGCCGTTTTATTAACCTGGGAGTTAATCTTTAACAAAAATGCTGCCTGAGATCTGTAAAATCGGACCCTTGACGATCTACTCTTACGGACTGATGATGGTCCTGGCTTTTTTTACCGCTTCTTTCCTGTGCGGCCTGCAGGCCAAAAAAGAAGGGGTGGACCCGGACCGGATCTTTAACCTGCTTTTTCAGGTTTTTATTGCCGGGATCATCGGCTGCCGCATTTTTTATGTGCTGAATAACCTTTCTTTTTACCTGCAGAATCCTTTAGAGATCCTCATGCTGCAGCACGGAGGGATGGCCTGGTTCGGCGGCCTGATTTCCGGATCCGTTTGGGCGGTAATTTTCATCCGCAAGCACAAAATGGATTTAACCGGGACCCTGGACCTCATCGCTCCTTTTGTCGCGCTGGGCCAGGCGATTGGCAGGATCGGCTGCCTGCTTAACGGCTGCTGTTACGGCCGGGAATCCCAATTCGGTATTTATTTTAAATCCCTCGATAAGGTTTTGATCCCTACCCAGCTTTATTCTTCCCTGGCCTTATTGCTCATCTTTTTTATTTTAAGGTGGAAGCAGAACAGGAAGCATCTTCCGGGGGAAATTTTTGTCAGCTATCTTTTCCTTTATTCCTTGAAACGTTTTTTTATCGAGTTCCTGCGCGATGACAGCCCCCGCATATACTACGGGATGACCCTTTTCCAGGTTCTATGCCTTTTGCTTTTTCTCCTTTCCCTGGGAATATTTATCAAATTATTCGTCATTAAAAAGAAATAAAACCGTGAAAGAACTATTATTACAAGTCGGAGCGGAAGAGGGGAAAATGCGCCTGGACCTGTTCCTGGCGGATTACGCTTTGCGCAATAATCTGGGTTTATCGCGGACCAATATCCAGAAACTGATCCATGGCGGAAAAGTGTCCCTGAATTCTCAGGCGATCACTAAACCGCATCATAAGCTGAATGCCTTCGACGCGCTGCAGGTTATTCTTCCTGAACCGGAAAAAACGGAATTAGCCGCCGAGGCGATCCCCCTGAATATCGTTTATGAAGACGCCGATCTCCTGGTGATCAATAAACCCCCGGGCCTGGTGGTGCATCCGGCCCCGGGAAACCGGGAGCATACTTTGGTCAACGCGCTGCTGGGGCGTTTGAGCGCGCTTTCCGATATTAACAAAAACCGGCCGGGGATCGTGCACCGGCTGGATAAAGAAACCAGCGGCCTTCTGGTTATCGCTAAAAATAATTCCAGCCATTTAAATCTGGTCAAACAGTTTGCGCAGCACAGTATTCAGCGCAAATACATTGCCCTGGTCAGCGGCCGCGTGGAATTTGATGAGGATATTATCGAGGCCCCGATCGGCAGGCATCCGGTAAAACGCAAGAATATGGCGGTATCTTTTACGCAAAACACCAAATATGCGCGGACCGCCTATAAGACTTTGAAGCGTTCGAAAGATTTCAGCCTGTTGGAATTAAAGCCGTTTACCGGCAGGACCCACCAGCTCCGGGTGCATCTGGCTTACCTGGGTTACCCCATTCTTGGCGACAGCAAATACGGAAAAAAAGATAGTTTCAGCCGCCTGGCGCTGCATGCCCAGGAGCTCGGTTTTATCCATCCGGCTACCAATAAAGCCATGCATTTTACCAGTAACCTTCCCCCGGAGTTCCAGGAATTCATTAAGAAAAATTTTTAAACCCAGGCTTTATAAATTTTCCCTTGATTTTTACCTAAGTAGTGTTATATTAAGGATTAATAATTCTTACAAACAGGAATTTATTAGAAGCAGTTCTGTTTTTCGGATTTATAATTTTGAGTTTGTTTAGCCTGCCGGCAGGCAGTGATTTCGGATTTAGAGTTTCGCCTTATCAATATATTTAAATTCAGGAGGTCAAATGCAGCGTAAAGGCGCAATCATCTTTCCCGTATTAATAATTTTAATCGTTCTTTCTTTAGCGCTTGCCAGCGGGATTTATTATCTTTACCGCAACGAATATTCCCAGAATGTTAAGCTTCAGGGGCAATTGACGGATCTGGAAAACAGGCAGAAGCAGACCGTCGGCCAGCTTGAGGAATCTAAAAAGAAAGCCGCCGATCTTGAATTGCAGCTGCAGGAAGCCAAGACCAGGATCGATTCTTTGTCTACTGAACTTACTTCCGAAAAGATGGCGCACGCCGATACGATCAGCCAATTGGATCAGTTGCGGCAGGACCTTGCCAGCCAGAAAACCCAGCGGGAAGATTTAGAGAACCGGCTCAGCCAGGTGCAGGAGGACGGCAAGCAGATTAAGGAACAGATAAGGATCATGCAGCAGCAGAAACAGGCGCTGGAAGACAAGATCAAAAGTTTGGAGGCGGGGGTAGCCAATATCGAGCTGGGTAAGGTGGTGGTAAATTCCGAAGTCGTCCAGCCGCAGGCAGCACCCGCAGTGGCGACCAAAGCCGCCGAAAAAAAGAATGCTCCTGAGCCCAAAGCCGCCAAGCAAGAGCAGCGTGTTCCTGCCGCCGGCGGGATAGAAGGCAAGATCATGATCGTGAACAAGGAATTCAATTTTGTGGTGATCAACCTGGGAAGTAAGGATAAAGTAAATGTCGGCGATCAATTTTTTGTTTCCCGCGCCGGCAAAACGATCGGCGACATAAAAATCGAGAAGGTCCACGAGTTTATGTCTGCCGCGGGTTTCGCCCCTGAGCTAAAAGAGCAGTTCAAGGAGAATGATACGGTAACGCAAAAGTCAAGGTGAGCCGCATAAAAAAATCCGCAAAGCGCCGGCGGGTAAAACCGCGGGCATCCGCCAAGCCTTTTTTAATCAAAAATAAATTTATACCGCGCGGCAGGATCATTCTTGCCGGAGATAAATCTATCGCCCACCGCGCGCTTATTCTAAGCGCTTTAACCTGCGGCAGAACGAATTTAAAAAATTTTCCCCTCCATGAAGATTCCCTGGCGACTTTAAATGCCTTAATTACGCTGGGCGTAAGGATCCGCCGTAACGGAAGCGAAGTTTTAATTTACGGCCGCGGTAAACAAGGTTTAAAAGCCTGCGCAAACCCTGTTTTTACCCATAACTCCGGAACCACCCTGCGTCTGCTTTTAGGAGTGCTTGCCGGGATGAATTTCAAAACTAAGGTTACCGCAGCGCAGGCGCTTTCCCGGCGTCCGATGTCCAGAGTGACCGTGCCTTTGCGCTTGATGGGGGTACAAATCAGTGCCCGGATAAAAAACAAAGAGGAATACGCGCCGATGGTTATCCGGGGCGGAAATCTCCGGGGGATTGTTTACCGGCCTAAAGTTGCTTCGGCGCAGGTAAAATCCGCGGTGCTTTTAGCGGGTTTATTTGCCCAAGGAAAAACACAGGTTTGCGAACGGGTCAGTACCCGGGATCATACCGAGCGGATGCTTAAAAATTTCGGAGCAAATATTTCCGTAAACAATAACCGGGTTATTTTGGATCCGGTACGCTGCCTGCGTAGCCCGGGGCAGATATATATCCCCGGGGATATATCTTCGGCAGCTTTTTTTATTGTTTTGGCTTCTATTATTCCCGGAGCCAGGATCGTTATTGAACGGGCGGGGCTTAATCCCGGCCGCACCGGCATAATTAAGGTGCTCAAGAGGATGGGGGCGAAGATAAATATCGCCCTTTGCCGGGGAGCGGCCGATGGCGAACCCATGGGACAGCTCATCGCGCAAAGTTCTCGGCTTAATGGCACGGTAGTCAGCGCGCAGGAGATACCTTCTCTGATCGATGAGTTACCCGTTTTGATGGTGGCGGCTTGTTTTGCTGAAGGGGCAACCGTGATAAAAGGGGTTGCGGAGCTGCGGGTTAAGGAAACCGACCGGATCAATTCTATGCTGGTTAACTTAAAGGCGATGGGCGCGGATATCCGGGTTAATAAAGCCGGCCGGCAGGAAAATCTGGTGATCAATTGCCGGGACAGGCTTTACGGAGCCAGCCTTAAAAGCTTCGGTGATCATCGCACGGCAATGAGCATGGTGGTAGCGGCAATGGCCGCGGACGGGGAATCCCGGCTTGATGATATAAACTGTATTAATAAATCTTTCCCCGGTTTTTTACGGACCTTACAAGGCTTAAAATAAAGGCTCCAAGGGTATTTACCGCATTAATATTATATTTGACAAAGGTTTAAATTCCTGATAGAATCCTTAAACTGTGCAATTTTAGGAGAAAAATATGGCAAATTTCAATCAGCAGCTGAAAAAAGCGATAAATTACGTTTCCAGTCTTCTCTCTAATGATATGGGGATCGACCTGGGAACTGCCACGACCCTGGTTTTTGTTAAGGGGGAAGGGGTGGTGCTTTGTGAGCCTTCGGTAGTTGCGATTGAAAGGGGCACCTCCCATGTTTTAGCGGTCGGAGAGGAAGCCAAACGCATGCTCGGCCGTACCCCCGGAAATATTATTGCCATCAGGCCGATGAAAGACGGGGTCATTTCCGATTTCGAGATCACCGAAGCCATGCTTCGGTTTTTTATTAAGAAAGTTCAGCACCGCAAAGTTTTACGCCGGCCGCGCCTGGTGATCGCTATTCCCTCCGGGATCACCGAAGTGGAGAAACGCGCGGTAAAAGATTCCGCGGAACGCGCCGGGGCCAGGGAAGTGTTTTTGATCGAAGAACCGATTGCCGCGGCGATCGGGGTAGGTTTACCGATCCAGGAACCGATCGGCAATATGATCATCGATATCGGCGGCGGCACCACGGAGATCGCCGTAATCTCGCTCTGCGGTACGGTATTTTCCAAGTCCATCCGCATCGGCGGCGACGAAATGAACGAAGCGGTCATCGAATACCTGAAAAAAACTTATAACCTGATGGTCGGCGAGCGCACCGCCGAAGAAATCAAGATCAAGATCGGTTCCTCTTATCCCCTGGAAGAAGAGATGAGTATGGAAGTAAAGGGGCGGGACCTGGTTGCCGGCCTTCCGAAAACCGTGACCATTACCTCAGAAGAGATCCGCGAATCTTTGCAGGAACCGCTGCGGGCGATATTGGAAGCGATAAAAATAGCTTTAGAGAGGACTCCTCCGGAATTAGCCGCCGACCTTATCGATCATGGTATCGTCATGGCCGGAGGCGGTTCCCTATTAAGAGGATTGGATAAATTGATCTCGGAAGAGACAGGGCTTCCCGTGCATATTACCGATGACCCGGTTACCGCGGTAGTCAACGGGACGGGCGTGGTTTTAAGCGAGATCCAATATCTTAAAAAAGTTACCGTTTCGGTTAAAACCGAAGTGCGGAGTTAGTTTTTCCCACCATTTAACGTCAGGTAAAAGCAAACAATCTAAATGTGTTTAAGTTACCCCGCAGAACCTTAATCTATTCCGTTCTTGCTGCCTGCGCAGTTCTCCTGGCAGCCAATTCCCTGTCCTGTTTTAAAAACTCCACGCAAAAAGCATTTAAACCCCAGCTTTCCCTGATCGGCATGCTCAAGCACGAGTTTTCCGGGATTATTTTTTATCATCGCAACATGCTCCTGGCGGAAAGAGCGCAGAATGATATCGACGTGCTGCGCTTAAAGCTGTTCGATCTGCGGGAAGTCGCCCTGGAAAACGAACGGCTCAATAATGTCCTTGGGTTTAAACAAAAATCCCCCTTGCGCCTGATCGTCGCCCGGGTGATCGCCCGCTCCCCGGAAAGCTGGAACTCCAGCCTGATCATTAATAAGGGCAGGAATAACGGTATCCGTCCGGGGATGGCGGTGATCACTCCCCGGGGGCTGGTGGGCAGTATCATTGAGAGCGCGGATAATACCAGTAAAGTGCTTTTGATCAACGATCCCAATCAGGGTATCTCCAGTATTGTCCAGCGCAGCCGCCAGGAAGGTTTGGTTAACGGAACCCTGGGCACTAACCTGGTGATGCGTTACCTGCCGGATGACGCTTCCATTGCCTCCGGAGATATGGTGGTTACTTCGGAGTTGAGCCAGGTTTACCCTAAGGGTATTTTGATCGGCCGGGTGATGAATGTCGGGCGGGAGTTTTCGGGCCTGAACCGTTACGCCCTGATCAAGCCGGCGGTAGACCTGTCCAATATCGAAGAAGTGCTGGTAATCATTCCATGAGAAAATTATATTTCCTGCTTTTGATCGCGATCCTGGCTACCGCAGCCTTGAGCTGGCCGCGGTTTTTGAATTTTTTCTACTGTAAGCCGGACCTGCTTTTGATTTTCGCGGTCGCGTTGGTTTTTTATGAGGATTTGAAAACGGCCTTATTTTTCGGGATCATTGCCGGGCTGGTTAAGGATGTTTTTCTGCCGCAAAATTTCGGGATAAATGCGCTATGTTTCAGCGTCTGGATTTACGGCGCCTATCGGCTCAGCCGCCAGATATCCACCAAGGAAAGTTACGTGCGCCTGGGCATAATTTTCGCCGCCGCTTTGTTGAATAACCTGGCATTAGGTTTGAATGTGGTTGTCGCCGGCAACATCGTCCCGGCGGGAATTTTTTTGCGCAATCTCATTATCACCGCCGTTTATACGACCCTGTTGTCGCCTGTAATTTTAAAGTTAACGGACTTGATCGCCCTCTAAAATAATGGAAAGAAAAAATATCATCAGTGTCATCGTTATTTTAATGTTTATCGCTTTGGTCCTGGGGCTGTTTAATCTGGAAATAATCCAGGGTCCGAAGTTCCGACGCTTAAGCGATTCCAACTGTATCCGGCTTATTTCGCAATTCGGCAGCCGCGGGAATATCCTGGACCGCAACGGCCAGGTGATCGTGGATAATACCATTTCTTACGACGTAATGATCCTGCCCCAGGATCTTGAGGATGTTAATCAAGTCCTGGCCTTGATCAGTCGACTGATCGGCGTTCCCGCCCAGGAATTGAAAAAAACCTTCAAAAATAATTTTCTTTCTTCCAGTGTCCCGGTGACCGTGGCCGCCAATATCGATTTAAAAAGCGCGATCCTTTTGGGGGAGCATAAAATCGACCAGCCCGCGATCATTGTCGTGCCTAAACCGCTGCGGCATTATCCTTACGGCCCGCTGGCTTCGCATGTGATCGGTTACGTTAACGAAATCGACCGCTGGCGCCTGACCAAGCTGGAGGATTACGGTTACAAGACCAAGGATATCGTCGGCTTCGGCGGCGTAGAGGAGAAATACGATTACTATCTGCGCCAGGAGGAAGGGGGGCTGTCGGTGGAAGTAAACCACCGCGGGAAGTTTACCCGGGTTTTAGGTTTCGAGCCTCCGAAAAACGGTAAAGATGTTTCCCTTACCCTGGATCTGCGCATCCAAAAGATCGCCGAGGAAGCGATGCAGGGCCGCAAGGGTAGCGCGATCCTGATGGACCCTTACACGGGAGAGATCCTGGCGATGGCCAATTTTCCCAATTTTAATCCCTCGGTTTTTATCGGCAAGCGCACCCGGCTGATCGCCGGTTTATTCAATGACCCGGACGCCCCTTTAGTCAACCGGGCGGTTGCCTCCAGTTATCCGCCGGCGTCGGTTTTTAAAATAGTGCTGGCTGCCGCCGGGCTGGAATTAAAAAAAATAAACACTTCCACTACTTTTGTCTGCCAGGGCTCGACCATGGTTGGGGCCAGGAAATACAGCTGTTGGGAAACGCACGGGCCGCAGGATATTATCCAGGCAATCGCGCATTCCTGCGACGTATTTTTCTATAAGACCGGATTGCTCGTGGGAGCGCAAAACATCCATGATTATGCTTTAAAATTGGGGTTGGGCCATCCGGCGGGTTTTGACCTTTCCGGGGAAACCAGCGGTTTTATTCCCTCCCCCTTATGGAGAAAACTGAATAAATTCCAGAACTGGTACGACGGGGATACGGCAAATTTAAGTATCGGCCAGGGGGACTGCCTGGTGAGCCCGCTGCAAGCGGTAATTCTGGCGGCGGTTTTTGCCAATCGCGGATACCTGGTCAGCCCGTACATTGTGAAAAATGTGGGAGGGCTGGACCTTTCCGCCAGAAGGAAAAAATTCTCCCCGGTAGCTTTTAAGAAAACTACTTTTGATATTGTCGATAGCGGCCTGCGGGAGGTAGTTTCCGATGATAAGGGTACGGCTAATGCCATGGCGGCGCTGCCGGTGAAAGTCGCCGGAAAAACCGGCACTGCCCAGGTCCCCCGCGGCCAGACCCACGCCTGGTTTGTCGGTTATTTCCCTTACGATAAGCCGAAATATGCGGTCTGTGTTTTCTTGGAGCATGGCGGCCCGGGGCACGCCGCGGCGGTAACGGCACAACAGATTATTGAAAATATGAACAAGCAGGGGTTGATCTGATATGCGCGGCTCATTTTTTAAAATTTTAATTATTGCTTTGATCATTGCGGCCTTAGGGGTCCTTTCGATTTACAGCAGCACTTATCAGAAAGAAGGGACGCAGTGGCAGGATATTTACAAGCGCCAGCTGCTTTGGCTGGCGATCGGCCTGGCTTTTTATTTTTTTACCTCCAAGTTAAATTATCGTAAACTCTGGGACGCCAATTACCTTATTTACGGCACGGCTTTATTTTTCCTGCTTTTAGTTTTCGGGCTGGGGGTGATCCGGCTGGGGGCGCAGCGCTGGCTGAAGATCGCCTGGTTCAATTTCCAGCCTTCGGAATTCGCCAAGCTGGCGATCATCATCTTCCTGGCCAGGTATTTCAGCGGAAAGAGCGCCGACGATGTTTCCCTCTCCTCGGGAAAGTTCGGGATCTTCCGCGGGATCATTTTGCCTTTGATTTTTGTGGCGGTGCCTATGCTTTTGATCATCGAGCAGCCGGACCTGGGCAGCGGCCTGATGCTGATGCTGGTTTTTGTGGGACTGCTTTATTTAACCAATGTCCGCTTAAAATATATTTTTATTCTTTTGTTCACCCTGATCCTGCCTTTACCTTTTTTCTGGCATTTTTTGCATGACTACCAGAAACAAAGGCTCCTGGTTTTCCTGAACCCCAATGTCGATCCGCTGGGCGCCGGTTACACGGTCATCCAATCCCGGATCGCTATCGGCAGCGGCACTTTTTTCGGCCGGGGCTGGCTGCACGGCTCCCAAAGCCAACTGTATTTCCTGCCGGAATCGCACACGGATTTTATTTTTGCCACTTTTTCCGAGCAGTGGGGATTTTTAGGCAGCCTCTTCCTGGTGCTTTTGTATTATTTGATCATCCGCCAGGGTTTTATTATCGCCCAAAGGACCCAGGATGCT
This sequence comes from Candidatus Omnitrophota bacterium, assembly GCA_903852325.1. Classification (GTDB taxonomy): domain Bacteria; phylum Omnitrophota; class Gorgyraeia; order Gygaellales; family Profunditerraquicolaceae; genus UBA6249. Next base: position 11,234 of record CAINQO010000120.1, on the reverse strand, counting down.
TTCGGCAGGCTTCTGGCTTACGGCATCTCGCTTTTACTGGCCTTGCAGGTATTTATTAATATCGCGATGAACATGGGTCTTGCCCCGGTGGTTGGCCTGCCTTTACCGCTGATGAGTTACGGCGGTTCCAGCGTTCTGGTCACTTTTATTGCCTTAGGTATCCTGGTGAATATCGACCGTACGCGTAATGTATTTTAAAATAATTTTAGGGTGAGCAGTGAGGCCACTCCGCACTGCTCAAAACTAAGCAAGGGTTGAAGCTATGATCCAAGAAGATTTATTACAAAATATCCACCGCCCCGGCCAATACCTGGGGAACGAATGGAACGCCGTAAAAAAAGATTTTCATTCCTGCCGGGTAAGTTTTGCCCTGGGTTTTCCGGACCTTTATGAGGTCGGGATGAGCAATTTGGGATTGCGGATCATTTACGGAGTGCTGAATGCTTTGCCTGAGGTGATTTGCGAAAGGTTTTTTGCCCCGGAGCAGGATATGGAGGAGGGATTAAAAAATTCCCGCCGCCGGCTTTTTTCCTGGGAATCCGGCCGGGAATTGGCTGGTTTTGATTTTCTGGGTTTTTCGATCGGCTCGGAATTAAATTATACCAATATTTTAAACATCCTGGAATTGTCCGGGCTCCCCCTGGAAGCAACGGCGCGCGGCCAGCAGTACCCGCTGGTCATCGGCGGAGGGCCGTGCACGCTCAATCCCGAGCCGCTGGCGGATTTTTTTGACTTGTTTATTATCGGGGAGGCGGAAGAGGCAGCGGTTGAGCTTTTGAATTCATACGCTAAATATAAGGAGGAATATAGATCGGGAAAAATGACCAAGGAAGAACTTTTGATCATGCTTTCCTCGGTGGAAGGGGTGTATGCCCCGGCTTTGTATCGGGTAGAATATGGCGGGGAGGGAGAGCTGCTTAGTTTTGTCCCCCGGTTTCCGGCGCTGCCGGCAAAAATAAAAAAACGCATTGTGGAGGATTTTGACGCCGCATATTTTCCCTGCAGTTGGATGGTGCCTTACGTGCAAACGATCCATGACCGGATCACTTTGGAATTGATGCGCGGTTGCCCCAACCGCTGCCGGTTTTGCCAGGCGCGCAGCCAATACTACCCCTTAAGGATAAGGAAAAAGGAAAAAATAATGGCCCAGGCCAAGCTTGCTTACGCCTCCAGCGGTTATGAAGAATTGGCGCTGACCGGTTTGTCCGTCGGAGATCATCCGCAAATCCAGGAGTTGGTTTCGGAGTTGAGCGATTATTTTAACCGCCTGGGGGTGAATTTGGCGTTGCCTTCCTTAAAAGCCAAGGCTTTGCTGGGAGAGGTTTCGGCGGTGATCGCCAAGACTAAAAAAACCGGGTTGACTTTTGCCCCGGAGGCAGGGACCCCGCGGCTGCGCCAGGCGCTGGCTAAAGATTTTTCAGAAGAAGAATTTCTCCAGGCGATCACCCGGGCCTATCAGGGGGGCTACCAGCATTTAAAATTGTATTTCCTTATCGGCCTGCCTTCAGAGACGCAGGAGGATTTGCAGGGGATCATCGATTTTTCCGTTTTTGCCTCGGAAGAAAAAAGAAAAATAAACGGGTCTCCCGCGCAAATCAATATCAGCGTTAACCCGCTGATCCCCAAGCCGCACACGCCGTTGCAATGGCAAAAGATGGATCCCCCTGAGCTTATCCGGCAAAAACAGGATTATTTAAGGAGCCGCTGTAAGAATAAGAGGCTCAAATTCAGTTTTCATGACCTGCAGATGGCGTATCTGGAGGGGGTGTTCTCCCGCGGTGACCGTAACCTCGGCCCGGTGATCCTGTCCGCTTATAAAAAAGGGGCCAGGTTTGATGCCTGGAGCAACCATTTTTCTTTCTCTAAATGGCAGGAAGCGTTCCAGGAATGCGGGGTCGATCCGCAGAAATATCTTGCGGAAAAACCCGCGGAAGAATTATTTCCCTGGGATTTTATCGACACCGGTATCAGCAAGGAACACCTGCGCGCGGAATTTAATAAAACTATTGCCAGCTAAGGAGTTAAGGAGTATAATTATTCGTAAAATAATGTGAATTTTTGCGGAGAAAACTATGGAAAATAAGCTTGATCGCCTTTCCTTGAATTCACGCACCATTAAACAAAAGCTGATGGTGGCTTTCCAGCTGATGTTTATCCTTCCCTTTTTAGTCTGTGTCTATTTGCTCTCAATTTATATTTTTCCGAAGATCGGTTTAAAGCCGGATATCCTGGTTTATCTGGGGGTAAGCGTGTTCCTGGCGGTAGTCGGGCTTTTAGTGATCAAGGAGGTTTTTGACCGCCTGATTGCCGTAGCCACGGAAGCTAAATTCATCGCTGCCGGGGACCTGGGCCGGAAATTTTCCGTGCGTCAGGGGGACGAAGTCGGGGAGCTGGGGGATGTTTTAAACAAGCTTACCGGCCGGATCCGCCGCAACATGGATGAGCTCAAAGGTTACAGCGAGAAAACCACCCAGATCAACATTGAGATCCAGAAGAAAATAATGGTGCTTTCCAACCTGATGCAGATAAGCGCGCTGATCACCCAGGGAGGGAAATTCACCGAGATCCTGAAGATTGCCGTGGAAAAAAGCCGGGCGTTGGCTAATTCCGAGATTGCCTTCCTGCTTTTTAAGGACGAAGCCAAAGGTTCATTCTATGTCAAGGTCGCCGACGGGGAAAAGTCGGGTTATTTAAACCGCGTGCAGATCGATCCGGGCGAAGAAATTTATAAAAAAGCGCTTAACGACAATAAGGTCCTTATCCTGGATGAGCGCAATTCGCTGGGCGGCAATCTCGGGAAGGATCTCCTGGCCAAGTTCCAGGTAAAAAATTGCTTATGCGTGCCGGTATTTTTAAAAGAAAACGTCAAAGGGGTCCTGGGGATCGCCAACACCCGGGAAAATTTCTCTTACGATAAAAAAGATATCGAATTGTTGGATATCTTTTCCAAGCAGATCGCCGTGGCCGTCGAAAATGACGCGATGGCCCACCGTATCGAGAGGCTGGAAATAAAAGACGCCCTGACCGGGCTGTATAACCGTTATTTTATCGAAAGCCGGTTGAAAGAGGAGATCGCCCGGGCGATCGCCTATCAGCGTCCGTGCTCTTACATTATTTTCGATATCGATAATTTTAATAATTACCGGGACAAGTTCGGCTTGATTTATGCGGAATCGGCGCTGAAGAAAATGGCCGGGATCATCCTGCAGTGTATCAGCCAGGTGGACCGGGCCGGGCGCATCGGTGACGATGAATTCGCGTTGATCCTTCCGGAGAAGAATAAAAGGCAGTCGCAGGGCATCGCGGAGAGGATTTGCAGGGAGATCCAAAACGCTTTTGGCTCCGGCCAGGAGCAGCTTACCTGCAGCGCCGGGGTGAGCGAAAATCCCCTGGATGGGGTGGCGGTGGAGCAACTGACCGCCAAAGCCGAAGAATTGTTGAAAAAGGCTAAAGCCGGCGGAAAAAATAAAGTGGTAGTTTTTTAATCGGCGGACATAAAGTTTTGATAAGAGTACGCCGATGATCCGCCAGCGTACCGGTGGCGGACAAGATAAGGAATAAGAGTGATCAGAAGAATCAATAATAAACCATTGGGCGAAATGCTGCTTGACCGCGGGATTATCAGCCAGTCCCAGCTGGACAAGGGGCTGGAAGTCCAGAAGGCAAAAGGCGGCCTGATCGGCGAGATCCTGGTGGATTTGGGTTTTGTCAAAGAGGATGATATTGCCCAGGCGCTTACCGCCCAGTACGGCTTTCCGTATCTGCCGTTGGGCAATTATGACGTGGATACGGATATTACCAACATTATCCCCGGCAGGGTGGCGCGGCAGTATTTATTGGTGCCGATCGACAAGATCGGTAACAACCTTACCCTGGCGATGTCCAACCCTTTGAATATCCAGGCGATTGAAGACGTGGAGCTGCTCAGCGGCTGCAGCGTGCAGACATTTGTTTCCACCTCATCCGACGTCAAGAAAGCGATCGAGAAGTACTATAAAGACAAAGATTAGAAGACAAAAATAGGGGTAGGTAGTAGATAGTAGTTAGCATTTAGGTTTTCCTATATACTCCCTACTGACTGCTACCTACTTTCATTATGGTATCACTTAAAGACCGGCTTACCGAAATATTGATCAACAACAAGCTCATTACTCCCGAGCATCTTGCCCAGGCTTTAAAAGTCCAGACGCAAAAAGGCGGGAAGCTCAGCGATATTATCGTTGAGCTTAAGTTCATCAAAGAGAACGAATTGATCTCGACCATAAGCGAAGGGCTGGGGTTACCGCTGATCGATTTAAAACGTTTTAAGATCGACACGGAAATCGCCAAGATCATTCCCGTCGATATTGCCCGGCATTACCAGATCATCCCCATTTCCAAGCTGGGGGATACGATTACCCTGGCCATGGCCGATCCCCTGAATATCTTTGCCATCGACCATGTGCAGGCGCTTACCGGTTTTAAGATCAACCCGATCATCTCCAGCGTCGCCGATATTAACCAGACGATCGAATTGTCTTACCCGGATACTTCCAAGGGGATCATCGACGACCTGGTTAAGGAGATGACTACTTCTTCCATTGAGCTGATCAAGGAGGATAAAGAGGTTGCCCCCAGCGACCAGGAACTTGACCGGATCAGCCACGAAGCGCCGGTAATTAAAGTGGTGAATATGATGCTGGAGGAGTCGATCAAGAAAAAAGCTTCCGATATCCTCGTTGAGCCTTTTGAAAAGAAATTGCGCGTGCGTTTCCGGATCGACGGAATGCTGCGGGAGCAAAAAGCTCCCCCGAAAAATATGCATGCTTCCGTGGTTTCCAGGATCAAAGTTATCGCCGAACTGGATATTGCCGAACACCGCCTCCCTCAGGACGGCAGGTTTAAGGTCAAGATCCTTAACCGGGAGGTGGATTTTCGCGTTTCCATCCTGCCTTCCAGCTTCGGGGAAAAAGTTGCGCTGCGCATCCTGGATAAATCGCAGGCAAACCTGGACATAAAAAAATTGGGTTTCAGCGAATACCCGATCGAAGTCTTGAGCAAGGTCTCCGCGCTTCCCCACGGAATGATCCTGGTCTGCGGGCCCACCGGCAGCGGAAAAACCACAACCCTTTATGCGGTCTTAAAATCCGTGGACAGCCCGGATAAAAATATCGTTTCTGTCGAGGACCCGGTCGAATTTCAGTTGGAAGGGATTAACCAGGTGACCGCCAAGCCGGAAATCGGGCTTAGTTTTGCCGCGGCGCTGCGTTCCATTTTGCGCCAGGATCCGGATATTATTATGATCGGAGAGATCCGCGATTATGAAACCGTGGATATCGCCATAAAAAGCGCTCTCACCGGCCATCTGGTCTTGTCCACCCTGCACACCACTACCGCCGCCGGAGCAGTGGTGCGTTTAGTGAATATGGGAGTGGAGCCGTACTTGATCAATTCTTCCCTGGTTTGCGTGCTGGCGCAGAGGTTAGTGCGCAAGATCTGCACCTTCTGTAAAGAATCCTATGTGCTTAAGGATGATATCGCGCTTAGTTTGAAAATTGACCTGCAAAAGACCGGCAAATTACAGTTTTTTAAAGGTAGAGGCTGCCCGCACTGTTTTAACTCCGGCTATTCCGGACGGACGGTAATTTGTGAGGTGCTGCAGCTGAGCGCCAAGATCCGTGAAATGATCCTTATCAACTCGCAGGAGCATTTCATTAAACAGCAGGCGCGCTTGGAAGGAATGAAAACCCTGCGCGAGGATGGTTTGGACGCGGCGCTTAAAGGACTAACCACGATCGAAGAAGTGCTCAGGGTGACTACACCTGATGAGTAGTTTTCAGTTAACAGTACACAGTAAACTAAAAAATGCATTCACTAAAAGAAAATATAATTGAGATCCTGCTTAAGAGCAAGCAGATCACCAAAGACCAGCTGGAGCGGGCCCTTAATCTGCAGAAAGAGAAAGGGATCCCCTTAAGAAGGGTGCTGGTCGAAGCCGGGATCGTTAACGAAGAAGCGCTTCTGTCTTTATTTTCCGAGCAGCTTTACCTGCCGACTTTGCGCCTGGCAAAATTCCGGTTTGACAGCGATATCGTCAACCTGATCCCGGAGCGGATGGCTAAACTTTATAACACGATCCCCCTCTCCAAGATCGGTTCGACCCTTACTGTGGCGATGTCCGACCCTTTGAATATTTTCGCTCTCGACGATCTGAGTAATTTTACCGGGTGCAATATCGATATCGTCTTAAGCCCGGAAGATGAAATTTCCCGCGCCATCGACAGCCAGTACCGCAAAGAGGCCAAGGAAATGCAGAGCATCCTTGACGAATCCTCTCTGACCAACCTCTCCGGCCAGGAAAAAAATGTGGAATTATTTAAGTCCGAAGAGATCGAATTGTCTAATGTCCTGCTGGAGAGCGAAAAAGCGCCTATCGTGCAGTTAGTCGATATCATCCTGGCCCAGGCTTTAAAAAGGAGGGCCTCGGATATTCATGTGGAGCCGGAGATCGATTGCCTGCGTATCCGTTACCGGGTGGACGGTTCCCTCCACGATGTCCTGCGGGTGCCCAAGATCAATCAAAACGCGATTTTAGCCCGCCTTAAAATTATCTCCAACCTGGATATTACGGAAAACCGCATTCCCCAGGACGGCCGGTTTAAAGTTAAAACTGAGGGAAGGGAAGTGGATTTCCGCGTCTCCAGCCTGCCGACGACTTTCGGGCAGAAATTTGTCCTGCGCGCCCTGGATAAGGGGAACCTTTCCATCGGCCTGGACAAATTAGGTTTTTCCGAGCAGCCGGCGGCCACTTTTAAAGCGGCGATCGCCAAACCTTTCGGAATGATCCTGGTTACCGGGCCGACCGGAAGCGGCAAGTCTACCACTTTGTATTCAGTATTAAACCAGTTAAATACCGCCGAGAGGAATATTATCACCATTGAAGACCCGGTTGAATACCAGGTGGAAGGGATCACCCAGATGCAGGTCAAGCCGGATATCGGTTTGGATTTTGCCTCCGGATTGCGTTCTATCCTGCGCCAGAGCCCGGATGTAATTATGATCGGAGAGATCCGCGATGCCCAAACCGCGGATATCGCCATCAAAGCTTCGCTTACCGGACAGCTTGTGCTTTCGACCCTGCACACCAATGACGCGATTTCCAGTATCACCCGGCTGATCGATATGGGGGTTGAGCCTTTTCTGGTGGCTTCCAGCGTGGTGATGCTTTGCGCCCAGCGCCTGGCGCGCAAGATCTGCCTGAAATGCCGCAAGCCGGTCCAGATCCCGGAAGATTTTTTGAAGAAAATAGGGTTCCTCGGTAAAACTACCTTTTATGCCGCCCAGGGATGCAAATATTGCAATAATACCGGATTCTTCGGCAGGATCGCCGTCCTGGAAACGGTTTTGATCGACGACACGATCCGGGAAATGGTCATCCGCAGAAAATCCATGGATGAGGTCAAGGCTTACGCGGTAAAAAAACTGGAAATGAAAACTTTGCGCGATGATGCCTTCCAGAAGGTTAAAGAAGAGCTGACTACTTTAGATGAAGCGCTCCGTATAACTACCGAGGAGTAGAATGGGCGTCCTGAGAAAAATACTTTTAATTTGCGAAGACCAAAAGCTTTGCGCCGCGATCAAGGAGAAGATCCTGAAGTTAGGGGATTACGCGGTTTTTTCCGGGTCGCAATTACGGGTCATTTTGGAAAATATCCGGCAGGAGGATTACGACCTGGTTATAATCAAGCCGCCTCTGGAAGGTACCAGCGCCGATTATTTGATCGCTGAACTCAAAATTCTCGACCCGTATTCGGTGATCCTTGTCCTCCTGGAGTCCCGGGAAAAAGAGGATGTCTCCGAATTGATCGACGCCGGGGCATTCGATTATCTGGTCAGCCCCGTGGATGCGGATAAATTGAAATTTACTATCGACAAAGGGATCAAGCTGCGTTCCCTGCTTTGTTCTAACCGGAAATTTTTGTCAGGATTGAAGGAGAGTAACCGCTCCCTGGAAAAGCAGAACATGCTTTTAGCCGGCAGGATCGAAGAGGCGACCACCAATTTAAGCCGGCTTTACGAAGATTTGCGTTCGACCTACATGCGCACAATTAAAGTTTTAGCGCAGGCGATCGACGCCCGGGATCATTATACGCACAGCCATTCCGAGAATGTCGCCCGTTACGTGGTGGAGATCGCCGGCTTCATGAAGCTTCCGGCAAAAGAGATCGAGACTCTGCGGCAGGCCTGCGAATTACATGACTTGGGCAAGATCGGTATCGGGGACAATATTTTGCTCAAATGCTCCGGGCTTACCGGGGAAGAGTGGGAACAGGTGCGCAAACACCCTGTGATCGGGGCGCAAATCCTGGAACCGTTGACTTTTTTAAACGGGGTGGTAGACTTAGTGAGGCAGCATCATGAACATTATGACGGTTCCGGCTACCCGGATGGAAGAAAAGGCAATGACATCCTGCTGGGAGCCCGGATCATTCATCTGGCCGACGCTTATGAAGCGATGCGTTCGGCGCGTTCATACCGTAAAAAACCCCTGTTTAAAGATGACGCGGTGCTGGAGATTAAGCGCAACAGCGGCACGCAATTTGACCCGAAGATCGTCGATGTGTTTTTGAAGGTGGTAGATAATTTGTAGGTTAAAGAAGGTAGGGTTGGACCCCGCACCTTCTTCTTGTTCCGGCATTAAAACCATTGGTTTATACATTGAATAAAAGGAAGGTGCGGGGTGAATTCTTATAAATATACCGCTAAAGATAAAAAAGGACAAACTGTTACCGGCATAATTCAGGCCGCCTCCGAGCCGGAAGTAGCGGAAATTTTGCATAAAAAAGAGATGATGGTGATGTCTGTGGAGTTCGCCAAAGTCTCCGAGGCCCAGACAAAATTAAAAAGCAAAAGGATCAAGCTGGATGACCTGGTGGTTTTTTCCCGGCAGCTGGCCACGATGATCGATGCCGGCATCCCCCTGGTCAATGCCCTGGGAATTTTAGCCGAGCAGATCGAAAACGATAATCTAAGAAGCGTGGTGGGAGTGGTGCGCCAGGATATCGAAGGGGGGATGAGTTTCTGCGACGCCTTATCCAAGCACCCGGCGATATTCTCCGATCTTTTTGTGAATATGGTCAAGGCCGGTGAAGCCTCCGGTATGCTCAATGAGATCCTGGACCGCCTGGCGACCTTTATGGAAAAACAGGCGGCCTTAAACCGCAAGATCACCTCCAGCCTGGTTTATCCGGCGGTGGTGGTGACCATGGCGATCATTATTACCGCGGTGCTTTTGATCAAGGTCGTGCCGACCTTCAAAGGGATCTTTGATTCTCTCGGTGGCACGCTACCTATACCCACCCAGATCCTGATCCTGGTCAGCGACATCCTGAGAAAATATTTTCTGATCGCGGTTTCGGTTATGATTGTCGGCGGTTACGCCTTCAAAAGATGGCTGGGGACGGAAAAGGGGAGGTATAAATTCGACCGTTTCATTCTAAAGGTCCCGGTTTTCGGCCCGCTGTTAAAAAAACTGGCGGTGGCCAAATTTTCCCGGACTTTTTCTACTTTGGTTAAAAGCGGGGTTTCGGTTTTAAGCGCCCTGGACATTGTCAGCAAAACTTCGGGCAACAAGCTGGTGGAAGAGGCGGTAGTGAATTGTTCTAAAAGCGTGCGTAACGGAGAACCGATCGCCCGGCCGTTGGGGAAAAGCGGGGTTTTCCCTCCCATGGTCACCCGGATGATCAGCGTAGGGGAGCAGACCGGGCAATTGGAAAAAATGCTTGCCAAGATCGCCGATTTTTACGATGACCAGGTAGACGCCGCGGCCAGCGCCCTGACCAGCCTGATCGAGCCGATGGTCATTGCTTTCCTGGGGATCGTCATCGGCGGCATAGTCATCGCCCTGTTTTTACCGATTTTCAAGATCTCGCAGCTGATCTCCCATTAAAGGGGGCAGGCGCTAATCCGCAGTAGAATTAAGCACTTAGCTGCTCTTTTAGAAAATGTTAATTAATACAAAAATAACTAAAAAAAGTTCTTGACAAAATCCGCGATTGTATTAAAATAACATTCCCACTGCAAAAACGGTGGGCTAAAAATTATTGTGAGAATAATAATTAAACAGCAGTTGACAATTTAACGGTTTAACAAGATCGACAATAAGGGCGCGTCGTAAAATAAATTTTACGCCCCGACAAATTTGTCGGGGCTTTTTTTTGTGTCTGGCCGCAAGGCTAAGGGCAAAAAACCGCTCTTTGATAATTGAATTGCCAAGCGAGGCCAAAGAAAAATCCTTTAATTAGGATTTTTTGACGGTCAATTTTGAGAGTGATATGCAAAATTAAATCACAGAGCCATTATTCATAATTTTCCTAAGAATTTTTTCGGAGAGTTTGATCCTGGCTCAGAGTGAACGCTGGCGGCGTAGATTAGGCATGCAAGTCGAGCGATATCCTTTTTTTGAGATGTTGAGACCGCAAGGTGGATGCGTCAAGAGAGAGGGAATATAGCGGCAGACTGGTGAGTAACACGTGAGTAATTTACCTCTAAGTCGGGGATAGCCTTGCGAAAGTGAGGGTAATACCCGATGTGTTTAGAGCTGCATAAGCAGTTCTAAGTAAAGGGGGCCCGCAAGGGTTCTTGTTTAGAGATGAGCTCGCGTCCTATCAGCTAGTTGGTGAGGTAACGGCCCACCAAGGCTTTTGACGGGTAGCTGGCCTGAGAGGGTGGTCAGCCACATGGGGACTGAGACACTGCCCCAACTCCTACGGGAGGCTGCAGTCGAGGATATTTAGCAATGGACGAAAGTCTGACTATGTGACGCCGCGTGAGGGATGAAGGTCTTCGGATTGTAAACCTCTTTCGATGGGGAAGAAAACCTGTTCTTAACGGAACAGACTGACGGTACCCAGAGAAGAAGCCACGGCCAACTCTGTGCCAGCAGCCGCGGTAATACAGAGGTGGCGAGCGTTACTCGGATTTATTGGGTGTAAAGGGCAAGTAGGCGTCTTGACAAGTTAGGAGTGAAATCCTGCAGCTTAACTGCAGAACTGCTTCTAAAACTGTCGAGATTGAGACTGGAAGAGGAAAGCGGAATTCTCGGTGTAAGAGTGAAATCTGTAGATATCGAGAGGAACACCAGTGGCGAAGGCGGCTTTCTGGTCCAGTACTGACGCTGAATTGCGAAAGCTAGGGGAGCAAACAGGATTAGATACCCTGGTAGTCCTAGCCGTAAACTATGAGCACTAGGTGTT
>CAINQO010000119.1 GCA_903852325.1 Candidatus Omnitrophota bacterium | reverse complement strand
CCGGGGAGGGTCTGTTTTTTTGTTTTTTGTCTTTTAATATGCTAAAATATATTAAGTTTATTCGGCCAGAAAGGCCTTAAGGCAGGCCTTTTTATTTAAGATAAAAGAAAAAATAGCCCCGGCCAATAAAACTTTCCAAACCTGCCATTGCTTTAATAACGAAACATATATCGTAAGCAGCCAAGGCAGCCATGCTTGCACCACAATCACCTGCTGCCAAACATAAGCATAAACAAAAGTCGGGCTGTAAATATAAGCTACCGCCCCAAAACACGAAGCGATATACCCTGCCTTTAATACCCGCCGGAGAAGAAAATACATTCCAAACGCCGCCAATAAGTAATGGAGGAATAAAGGGGCCAGGATAAGAGACCAATAGGCCTGATTAAGATTATTCAGGTTGGCCAGGAGCAAAAACGGCCAAAGAGGAATATAGTAAGTATTCGCATAGTAGCGCGCATAAAAAGGAATCGCCCCGCACCAGGTTTGCGGATCCCAAAGAGGAATAACCCCATGCTGAAGATTACGGGCAACAAAACAGTACCGGGAAAACTCCTCCATCGCCTGGTCATCATGAAAAATTCCCCGCCACCCTGATAGTGCCGGTAAGAATAATATGGTCACTGACAAAAATAAAAAAACAGATGCCAGGATCATTTTGTTACTTAAAATAACCTTTAATTTATCGCCACTAAGCATTTTCGAATTTGTCGACCGTTCTTTTGATGATTTCGGTTAAGGGAGCCGGAACATCCATCTGCATAAGCCTAATAAATTTTCTTTTACCGTCCGGTACGCCACATAATATTGGATACGATAGTTATAACGGGTAGCCTTTTTTTGGTTAAACAAAGCGTTCCATATCCGGGAAGGATTTAAAAAATAGCCCAGGGCAAAAAAACGGTACAAAAGATAATTACTTACTTTCTTATTCGAGAGGAAAATGTTTGCTTTACCAAAAAGCCGGTATTGAGAAAAATCGCCTTTTTTGCACCATTCCTGCCAATAATCTGTTCCCGGGCGCGGCTCAAGCACGCTCACGTGCCAAATCGGAGATGTTTTGATCAAATAGAAGTAGGTATTCAAGGTCTGGCGCAATGTCTCTTTGGGCGAACCGATAATCCCATGGTTATGCACCAGGATTTTTCTCTTACGCAGGGCAAAACAAGTCCTGCGATTATCTTCGACAGTATAAGGTTTTCTATATTCTTTTAAAATCTGAGGATTGGCGGATTCAATACAAATATTGGCTTTGGCGCAGCCGCTTTTTGCCATCAAATCAAAAGTTGTGGGGTCCTTGATCGAATTAGAGCCAAGCGTAGTCCCCCAGGGGATAATTATATTTTTTTCGATTAATAATCGGCAGAAATTACGGAGATTCCCTTCATCCAAAGCAGTATCGTCATCGCATAAAAATACATAATCACATTGTAACTTCTTGGCAATTGTAAACTCCTGGACAATCCTTGACGGTGTTTTGTGGCGAAATTTATGCCCCCACATCTTCACTGTAGCACAAAAGGCGCAGCTGTAAATACACCCGCGCGAAGTTTCAATGTTTAAATACTTTATTTTCGCCCACTTAAAGTAGGGCCCGAGATCGAACCGGGAATAATCATTCAACGGCAACGAATCCAGATCTTCTATTGGTTCACGCGCGGGATTTTTGACCACTTCCCCGTTTTTTAGATAACAAAGCCCTTTTAAATCACTCAGCGGTTGCCTGCCCAGTAGCCTCTGCAAAAACTCCTTGAAACTTGCCTCTCCTTCGCCAGCGATAATATAGTCGTAATCATTAAATAATAGATCCTCCGGCATTAGGGTCGCATGGTTACCTCCGGCAATAACCGTTGTACCCGGATAGGCGTTTTTTATCTCTTTTGCATACCGCATCACATAGGGTGCCGCGTTAGTAAAATTGCAGGAAATCCCAACCAGGTCATACGGTTTAGATAAAATTCTTTTTAAACCATTTTTATAAGAAACTCTGGATAAGTCCAGCAGTTCCATATCACACCCAAGCTCTTCCCCGATCAGGAATAGATTCATTAAACCCAAAGGAAGGACGGCTTCATAGCAAGTGTCCACTGTCGGAGCGATCAAAAGTATCTTCATCGTCGAATCACTTTTTTTTATTAACTTGCATATTTTTAATTTCTACCGATGTATAACCGCCGATCTGAAATCTGTTGGTCTTTATTTTCAAATCACAGGGATTACAATCCCCCAATTGGTCGCATTCCCTAAAAACATCTTTAATTACAAAATGGGGGTCTAATAAATTACCGACGGGCAAAAAATTATTATAAAGATCGTGGTGGCATTTAAACACGCTCGCATCCGGGCCGATAATCAGTTCTGCGGTCCGGCATAGGCAACGGACCCGCTTTTGGCTTCCCACTGCCCCAGAATACAGGTAAGTTCCGTATATTTTACCCGCGTATTCTCCCAGAAATTCCTTTGTTCTAAAATCGATTCCCAAATCGCGGCATTTTTTTCGGGCGCTTAGGATTTCGTTTTCAAACTGAGGATGAAGAATGCCGAAAATACCTATAGAAAACCCCGCCTTCTGCATCCTTAACACTTTCTTAACCAAAAGATCCAAATCCATGTGGCGAGGGTGGTAACTTACTCTAATGCTTGGGTAAGGAGCCTCCCGCTTTAGGCGCCGGGCATCAACCGCATCAATAAATTTTTCAATCTCAAAGCAAAGGTTGGTCAAAATATCAATTTTAAGGTCTTTTTTGATATTATTAATCAACCAAATAAAACCGGGGTATCCGCTTGGCTCCCCCCCTTGAAGAGTAACGGGTAACTCCTCAGAAACCACCAGCCGATTCAGGGCTTCTAACCATTGCTCTTTCGAAATAGCCTTATTTTTAAATCGATTACCGGCGCCGAAGGTATTTAGGCAATAATCACATGCTAAATTACAATCTAAAGTAAGAAAACAAGCTATGTAATTATATCTTTTTGGCAGAGATATGCTTCCCAAACTCATATTCAATCCGCTCCTTAACTTTCTGAGGATAAATATATTCGATGCATTTCCGCTTTTTATCGCATACCGGCCTTAGGCAGGGCAGGCAATTATAAGGCGACTCGGGTAAAAGATAAGACCCGTAATCATAGAAATATATCTCCCGATAAGAGGTCGGGCCGAATAAAGCAATTACTCTCTTACCAAGCGCCAGGGATAAATGCAGCCCCAAACTATCGCTGGTTACGATTAAGCGGCAGGAGTTTATCCAATCAATATATTTGTAAAGACTATTTAAATCCCGTTGCTGCGAAATAGAATATTTATTCCCCAATAGTCTTTCGAGCTCTTCCCAATAATCTTTCGGCCACCCCTTATTGGTCCATTTATTACTGGTAGCCCAATTAAAACCTATGTCATAACAAATTTCCGATTTCGGCTTATAACCAAGAATGTAGCGTTCTCCATTCCAGCTCTTGCCCAGGGTTTGCGCGAGTATTTTTTGCCAACAGTCCCGGTTTTTGCGTCTTTTATTCACATCCTGACTAAGTTCGACCAACTTTTTCCCTTCTTCAGAATAATGCACGATACTGTTGTCAGAACTGTTTAAGCGGAACCCGAAATATTTCTTAGCCCCCAACCCCTCCGCTAATTTGCAAATCTCAGGTAACTTTTCGAAATTCACTACAACATCAAACTTTTCTTGTTTAATTTGTTCCAGGGAAGTGCCGGGGTCATAAACAAAAATTCTATCGATCCCCGGGTTATTTTCCAATAAAATAGCCGCTTTTTCATCAACTAACCAACTAATCTGGCAATCTTTGAAAAAATGAAGAATAAAGGTCGTCCTCAATACATCGCCTAAGCTGGTAGTCAGGCTTAATGAGTTGTCCAGGGTTTCCGTATAGCCCAATTTTATGATTAGCGTCTTTTTCATCCTCTTTTATTTTGATGGCGGAACCACTCTTGTTTCAAGCTTTTAGCAAAGATAACCAGAGAATTTCCGAAGCTGGTTTTGGTCACATAGATTTTTCTTCTTAATATATACATCTTAGTAACGTAATAGAAAAAAGTAAAGGAGGGATTGTATTTTAAAAAGATTAAGCGGCGGACAATTAAATTCCTGAAGCGTGAAAAAGCTACCGCCACTGCCCCTAAAACTGCGATATTCATCAGGGCATTCTTTTCCTTTTCACTGAAACAGTTAAGCGGAGAGCTATGTTGATATGATGTATGCATTAATTCATAGTCAGGCTTATAATACCCTTGTTTAACCGTTAAATCTCCAAGCTGTGTCCCCGGGAAGGGATGAAAGATGAGGAACTCTGCCCAGGTAGCCTTACATTTAATTGACAGATCAATTGATTCCACGTCATTATCGATTGTTGTGCCGGGTAAGCCAATAATACAATTTGTAAAAGTATGTATGCCATATTTATCGCATAGTCCGAATGCGTTAATAATCTGCTGATCGGTCATGTTCCGCTTAAGCATTTTATTCCTTATACCAGGGTTACCGGCTTCGATGGACATGCTGATCGTATGGCACCCTGCTTCTTTTAACAACCTCACCATGGCTTCATTGAGGATATCCGCCCGGGTCAGGATAAAAAATGGAAGGTTGATGTGTTTTTTGTATTTTTTCGAAAATTCTTCCAGCCAGTCATCTACGCCCAGCACAAAGATATCATCATAGAATTTAACAAAACTTAGCGGCCAATTCTTCCTGACATAGCTGATCTCATCCACGATGTAGTTAACGCTATTCTGCCGGACTGCCCTGCCTTTTCCCTGGTAGATCTTACGCCACATGGGATTAAAACAATAGGTGCAATCATAAGGGCATCCCCGGGAGGTAATAATGTTTTTTAAAGGGTATTTCCCCAGAGGAGTATTATTATAGATTAATGCGAAATCAGGAAACGGCAAAGAATCCAGATCCTCCACTAAGTTACGGACCGTGAATTCATGCTTATTGCTCCGGGTTATGATATTAGGGATGTTATCCGGGGATTTTTTGGCTGAAATCGCCCGTAACAATTCTACAAATGCCCCCTCCCCTTCGCCGATACAAATCGCATCCAAGCTATCTTCATAAATTACATCCGGATAGAATGTAGGGTGCGGCCCGCCCATCACCGTAAATATTCCAGGGAATCTCTTTTTAATTAAGCGATTTAAACCAAGATAATGTTTGGCCTCTCCGGTAGAAGAGCTATAAGCAATAATATCGGGTTTAAATTTCGTAATAAATGAAAACGGATCATGCGCGTTTACCTCACACAGGAAAACCTCGTGCCCCTCCCTGAGCGCGATGGCTGAAATCGCGCATAACCCGATGGGGGCTAAAAAATTCTCATTTTTCAATATAAATAATATTCTCATTTTTCAATAAATTTACTGCCAGTTTTCCTGTTTCCGGCGATAGCCTTGTCTTCGGCCTGAAAATAACCTGCAAGAATCCCGATGATAATACAAAAATAAATATACTGGCCAGGCCATATCGGAAGATAACGCCCTGAGTCTTTGAAACGTAAATACAGGAGAAAGCACTGATCAGCTTAACGAATCAGTGCTTTCTCCCTCTCGCTATCCGGAAATAGAGAGGACTTTATGGTCGCCCTTTGCCGTATGGCTACGGCAGGATATCTCACATTCATATTGGTGCATTATAGCCGTAATACCTTATCATATCAAGAAATTTACGAGTTTAGAGATAGAATTCCCCGGTGATTTTTGGTTTCCGAACGGGCAAAATAAGCCTTTTTGCTGAAAATACACAAATTGCAGAATGACAAGGAGATAGGGAATTAAACGCATCCTCCCGTTGTCCGGGCAATTAGCCGGTTAAAATTCAATAAATCTGATTTTGGCGATCCGGAAAACCAAGAATTTTATTGACCCTCCTTTCTTTGCACTATATACTGGAGGGCATGAATGTAAGCTTGGGCTTTAGCCAGTACAAAGATCCTGTTTTTGCGACTAATGAAGCCATCGGCCAAGCGATAATCGGGTTAAAAAATACTCCGCCCACCCTGGCTTTCATTTTTACTTCCATTGAACTGGCGCACCCGGTAGTTTTAAAAACGGCGAATAACCTTTTAGGGGATATCCCGATCATCGGCTGCAGCAGCCTGGGGATCATCACTAGCCAGGGGGTATTTAAGCACGGATTTGCCATCCTGCTCTTGAGCCTGGGGCAGCACACCTTCTTTAATATTGCCGGAATAAAAGATATCGGTAAAAAAGATCCGCTTTTGTCGGGGAAAGAACTGGGGGAAAAACTGCTGTTCGGGTTTAAAAATGTTCCCCGCAGTTTAAGTATAATTTTATCGGATAAACTGATTACCGAGGGCACGCATCTGATCACCGGGCTCCAGGAAGCCCTGGGGAACAGTTTTCCGCTGATCGGGGCTTCGGCTTCGGATAATTTTGAAAACCATAAAACTTATCAATTCGTTAACCAGGAATTGCTGACGGATTCCTGCAGCGGGATTCTGTTTGGAGGAAAGTTCCATTTTGGTTTCGGCACCAAGCACGGCTGGAAACCTTTAGGAAAAATGCGTTGCGTTACCTCCTCCGGCGGAAACATCATCCGGGAGATCGACGGGCAGCCGGCGGTTAAGCTTTACGAAAATTATTTTGCCAAGAATACCCTGGAGCTGGCCAAAGAACTCAGGCGCATCTCCATCTTCTACCCCCTGGGGATTTATTTGCCCGGGGAAAAAGAATATTTACTGCGCAATGTTATCTCCATCAAGGATGACGGCTCCCTGGTCACCCAGGGGGACATTCCGGAAAACAGCAAAATCCGGCTGATGATCAGCACCGGGGATTCCCGGCTGAGCGCGACGGTTGCCGCCTGCGAAGAAGCGAAAAATAACCTTGGGCCGGGAAAAGTGCAGTTCCTGCTCATTTTTGCTTCCGCCGCCAGGTTTTCTATCTGGGGCCGGCAAAACGACACGGAGCTGTGCGTGATCAAGGAAGTTTTCGGGGAAAAAATCCCCCTGATCGGTATTTATACCAACGGGGAACAAGCTCCGTTAAAATCGATCAATTATCTAGGCCGGACCTATTTTCACAACCAGAGCATTAACATCTTAGCCATAGGAGAACAATAAATGAACCCTTTAGTTTTTCTAGGCATTTGTTGTATTTTTACCATCCTGGGAATAAGCCTGCTTTACAAGGTACAGCGGGTAAATGAACTGACCAAGCAGATCGCCGCGCTGAATTTTTCCCTGGAAGAAATGGATGAGCAGGCAAAACTCATCATGCGCACGGATATGGAATTAAATAAAGCCCAGGAAGAGCTGGACAAGAAGATCTCCGGCTTAGGCATCCTCCAGAAATTGTCCCGGGAAATAAGCACCACCCTGGAAGAGAAACAGATCTTTAAGAAAATCAATAACCAGTATATGGAAGAGCTGGGCTTTGAAAAGTCTTTGGGGTTTTTATGGAAAACCCTGGAAAGGGAATTCCAGCTTTATTTTTCCTTAGGATACAGCCAGGATGAAGCCGCTAAAATTAAAACCGCGATTAACGCCAATAAGGACTATTTCCTGGGATTAATTAAGAACGGTTCCACTGTCTCTTCGGAATTTGTCCCCGAAGGCACCTTGTCCAAGAGCAGGTTCAGCCAGATGTTTTTGGTACGCTCTTTCATCATTTGCCCGGTGCTGGCGCAGGAGGGTGACCAGGGGCTGATCTTCGTCGGGACGCAAAACATCGAAGCCTCGATAACCAAAGGGGACCAGGAATTTATCAGCATCCTGGCAAACCAAATCGGGCAAACCCTGGACAATGCCAGGCTGTTTGAAAAAACCTGGCGATCACAGCAGGAACTGGAGATCAAGGTCGAAGAAAGGACCCGCCAGTTGAGCCAAGCGCTGGAAGAAGTAAATAAGATCAGCAAACGTAAAAGCGACTTTATTTCCAGTGTTTCCCATGAGATCAGGACCCCGCTTACCTCGATCAAGGGTTACGCGGCGATCCTTTTGGCGAACAAATTAGGGTCGCTGCCGGAAGAGATCAAGAGCCGCCTGGAAAAAATAAACCGCCACAGTGACGAACTGGTCCACATGGTCAACGATCTGCTGGATATCTCCCGCATTGAAAGCGGCAAGGTCGAGATCAAAAAAGAAAATCTCAGCTTGCCGGCGATTACCGAGAAGATCGGCGACCTGTTCTCCGAACAATTTAAAACAAAAAATATCGAATTCACCAGCAATATCGCCGAAGATTGCCAGCAGATCATGGCGGATCGCGGGCAGATCGAAAGGGTTTTTATTAATTTAGTGGGGAACGCTTTGAAATTCACCCCCCAGAACGGTAAAATCAGTATTTCCGCCGGCCGGACCAATAAAATGGTGCAAATCGATGTTAAAGACACCGGGTTCGGAATTCCTGAAGACGCGCAGGAAAATATTTTTGAAGAATTTTTCCGTGTCGACAATACCATCAACCAGGAGGTAAAAGGCACCGGCCTGGGCCTGACTTTAGTCAAACACATTGTTCAGGCGCACCAGGGAAGAATATGGGTAAAGAGCAAGCCGGGCGAAGGCTCAACTTTCAGCTTTACCCTTAACGCTGCTTAAAAATCAAACTATGAGCATAAAAATACTGATTGCCGATGACGACCCGGATATCCGGGACATCCTGAAACTTACCCTGGCAGAAGAAGAAAGTTATGAAATTATCGAGGCGCCCGACGGCGAAGAGGCGCTAAAAATAATCCGCTCCAAGCCCCTGGATTTGGCGCTGTTGGATTACAAAATGCCGAAGATGGACGGCCGCCAGGTGTGCAGCCTGGTCAAAAAAGACCTGCTCCTGCAGCATCTACCGGTAATCATGGTCACCGGCAAAGGAGAGATCAGCGACCGGATCGAGGGGATTGACGCCGGGGCGGATGATTACGTGGTTAAGCCTTTTGAGCCGAAAGAACTTTTAGCCAGGATCCGCATGGTATTGCGGCGTACTAAAAGAGACCTGGAGGCTAATCCGCTTACCCGGTTGCCCGGCAACGTGGCCATTCTTAATGAACTTTCCAGCTGTATCGAGGCAAAGGCCCCTTATGCGGTTTGCTACGTCGACCTGGATAAATTCAAGGCTTACAACGACAAATACGGTTTTGAACACGGGGATGACGTGATCCGGGAAACGGCGCGCATCCTGTTGAGCACCACCAAAGAGCTGGGCAATCCGAATGATTTTGTCGGCCATATCGGCGGAGATGATTTTGTGGTAGTTACCACCCCAGACCTTTGCGATAAAATCTGCGAAAAGATCATTAATGATTTCGATAACATTTCCCCTTCTTTTTATAACCAGGAGGACCGGGAAAACGGATTTATTATCGGCTATGACCGGCAAAGCAAGATCCATCAGATCCCGCTGCTTTCGATATCCATCGGCGTAGTCACCAACGAACTGCGCCAAATCACCCATGTGGCGGAGATCGGGGAAATCGGAGCGGAATTAAAAAAGCTAGCTAAAAGTATGGAGAAAAGTAACTACGTGAAGGATAAGCGGCAGAAATTACCGTAACGGAGTTTTTTACTTCCCAAAAAAATGGTGCGCGAGGGGGGAGTTGAACCCCCAAGCCTTTCGGCACAAGCCCCTCATGCTTGCG
The DNA here is from genome assembly GCA_903852325.1 of Candidatus Omnitrophota bacterium. Classification (GTDB taxonomy): domain Bacteria; phylum Omnitrophota; class Gorgyraeia; order Gygaellales; family Profunditerraquicolaceae; genus UBA6249. The sequence continues at coordinate 9,327 of CAINQO010000119.1, read as the reverse complement.
TGTCTGCCATTTCACCACCCGCGCATAAATTGCATCTGTTATTCTAAGGCATATCTTGTAATTGTCAAAATCTTTTCTTTTGGCCTTCCCCCTTGAAAAATCCCCGGCGGAAACAAACTGCGATCACTTTGGGCCGGAAAAACAGAACATAGGCCCAGGCGCACAAATCATAAATCAGGATCGGAACAAGGTGCAGGATAAAATCAACCAAAGTTTCGTTTTTTAAAATCGTCAGGTAGCGGTTCTTGATCAAATCGCAGTGCAGCTGGTCGTTCAGGTATTTCCTGGCCAAAGGCTTGCCTAACCCGGAATCCGGCCGAAAACTTCCTCCGCGCACATGGTAAGCCAGGGCCTCGGCTACGTAATAAGCCTGCCACCCCCGGCGGCGCGCCCGCCAGGAAACATCCAGGTCTTCATAAAACATGCTGAAACGCGGATCGAAATAATCCCCTTTCTCCCGGATCGATTCCAGCATCTGTCTGCGGTAAAAAGCAGCCGCGCCGCCTACTCCGAAGACAAAACCGCTCCGGGAAAACTGCCCTGAATCGGCCCGGCCATACCCCCTTTCCCCCGCCGTGCGCCACGGGGTTAAGCACAATCCGGTGCTATCCAGGATTTTTCCGCCACGGCGCAGGATCTTTCCGCTCACCAAACCTATTCTTTTATCTAAAAGAAAACCCCCTGACGCTTCCCGGATAAATTCTTTATCTAAAACTATATCGTCATTCAGGCAAAGGATAAATTCACCCGTGCTTAAAGCGATCCCTTTATTCAAAGCCGCGCCGTAGAATAAATTTTCACCGCTGCGGTAAAGCTTAACCGCCGGATAATCCCGGCTGATCCGCAGGGAAAGATCCTCTCCGGTAGAATTATCCGCCAGGATGATTTCTGAGGGCAGGCTTGACTGTGCCAGGAGAGAATCCAGGCAGGAAAAGATATAATCCTTGGCGCCGATACTGACAATAATTACGCTTACACTCATGTTTCCCTTAGGATTAATCGGCAACCTCTATTTTAATTAATTTAAAGAAGGCCGCGATACAAAACAGGCAGGCGGCGGCGATGATCCCCAACGCCGTCAGATTATTTACTTGGGTTAAAATTACTCCGCAGGCGCAAAAAACAAAACAGAGTAAATACATGATCAGGATTATCTTTACCGGAGAAAAACCCAGGGCTTTAATTTTAAAAACAACATGGTCCTTGCTTTTTTTAAAGGGGAGTTTCTTTCTCAGTATCCGGAAGATGATCAAAACCAAGGTATCCATGATCGGCAACCCCAGGATGATCATCGGGCTCATCAACGCAAAGGCGTTGTTTTGGGAAGCATAGTGCGCCACCAGGGCGACCGCCGCCAGCACTAAACCGAAAAAATGGCTGCCGGAATTCCCTAAATATGCCCTGGCCGGAGGAAAATTAAAAAATAAGAATCCGATGCTGCAGGCGCACAGGATGAGGCTCAAAACCTGCACATTCAAATCCCCGCTAAAGTAACCGATCATAAAAAAGGCGCTGCTGATGATCAAGGCCAGCCCCGTGGTCAGCCCGTCCATAATATCCAGCAAATTAAAAGCGTTGGTCACCCCCAGGAACCAAAAAAAGGTGACCCCGATATTTCCCCAGTATCCTAAAAACATGATCTCCGTCTTGATCCCGCAGAAGATCAGGTAGAGCGCGCAAAGCGATTGCACCAGGAATTTGTGGCCTACGGACAATTCTTTAAGGTCATCGATCAAGCCGAAAAACAACATCGCCAAAGCGGCAATGGAGACCGGCAGCAGCTTCCCCAAAGAAAGCGGCAGGATCAGGCTCCCCAGGGAGGAAGAAAAGACAAAAGCCAGGCCGATCGCCAGGCCGCCGACCAGGGGAATATTGTTGGGCCTAAGCATCTTAAATTTCAGGGAAAGCCGCATCAGGAATAATGTAACCAGCATACTCAACACTAGAGCTGAAGTAAAAATAATCAGATATTTAAGCATTTTCCCTCCCGAGTTAATTCTAAATAAAGCCGGCTGGTGTCCCTGACCATCTGGCCCACGGAAAACTCCTCCTTCGCCGCAACCTGCCTGGACAATTTTGCAATTTCATTCCTTTCCTGCGCATTTTTCAACAGCTGCTCGACGCGATTTTGCATCTTTGGGATATCCCCCGGCCTGACCAGATAACCGGTTTTACCGCAAGTAACCGCTTCCGCGATCCCGCCCGTATCCGTCGCCACCACCGGGATCCCGGCGGCCATCGCTTCTAAAACCGCGATCGGCAGCCCTTCCCAAAGGGAAGTCAAAACAAAAAGGTCTAAGGCCGGCAGGATTTGCGCAACATCCTTACGCCACCCGGTAAAAATAACCTGTCCCTCTAAGTGCATTTTTTCAGCCAGCAATCTGGCTTTAGACATTAAAATCCCGTCCCCGATCATCAGAAATTTTACCCGCGGAAAATTTTTGTTTACGGCGTAAGCTAATTTTATAAAATCTAAAGGCGCCTTTTGCGGTTTAAAACAGGCAACCGTACCGACCACTAATTCATCCCCCAACCCCAGAGAATCCCTGATCAAGGATTTAGATGGATTATCCTGGAATGATCCGTAATCGATGCCATAGCGGATCAAAACGTATTGCCCGGTTTTTCCTATCTTTTTATCCAGTCCCTTATCTTTATCCCACCGGGAAACCGTGATTATTTTACTGGTAAAAGCGGCGCAGATTCTTTCCAGAAACAAATAACCGGAATTAGCGGCCCGGGATTGGTGGTCGTGGAAACTCCAACCGTGCACGGTATGAACAACCGCTTTTGTTTTTGCCAGACCGGCGGCCAGGCGGCCGAGAATTCCCGCCTTGGAGCTGTGCGTATGGACCAGTTGGATATTATTTTTTTTAATAAAACCGTAAATTTCCCATAACGCGCACAAATCCATTGCCGGATTTATCTTTCGCCCCAGGAACGCGGATCTTTTTAAAACTACCCCTTCCAACCCCTGGGCCTCTTCCAGCAATAAGCCCTCCCGGGAAGTAAACAGAAAAATATTGTAAACCTGCTTATCCAGGCCCCGGATAAGGCTTAATAATTGTTTTTGGGCCCCGCCCAGCTCCAATTTAGTGATTACGTAAAGTAAATTTATTTTGGACATCTTTTAAGCCTGCCCGGTTTTTAAACCGCCGTATTTTTTTGCTCCGGCTTTTAAACCCCGCAGATAATAAACGCTCCGGATTATCTCCAGGGCGGGAAAAGTGAAAAAAGCCTTGAAATATCCGTGGTTGAGAAAGAATAACATGAAGGACAGCCGGCTAAAGACCTGCTTGATCAGGTTGCCTTTTCTGCCGTAAAAATTATCGATCCCTTCTTTTTTCTGCAGGTAGGCCGTAGCCATCCCCACCCCCGCATGATGGGTTGCCCAAAAACGCAGCGATCCAGGGTGGCTGTGATAAACCCGGGCATCCGGCGCGTAAATCACGCCGATACCGGCAGGCAGTTTCTTGCGCCACAAAAAATCCTCCCCGTAAACTATTTCTTCGTTAAAAGGGTAGGCCTGCAGGATTGTTTTGGTTATCGCGCAGTTGGCGTTTGAAAATACCGCTTTGGGTGGCCGGTCCGGGGTAGGGAAAAAAATCCCCAGCTCAAACTCCTCCGCCGGGTTCACTCCTTTTACCGGCAGCTGTTTGCCGTAAACGGCTCCGGCGGGCTTGCCCCCGGTAAACGGGGCAATTAGATTCCGCAGCCAGGTGGAGTCCTCCGGAATGCAGTGCGCCGACAAAAAAACGATGATCCTTCCGTAAGCCAGCCTTTGGCCGTAATTTAAAGCGTAACCGTAAGAAAACGGCTCTTTGTCCAACCGGTGGAATCGCGCCCCAGAATCCGAGGCAATTTGCGCGGTTTTGTCCGTAGAGCCGGAGTCCACGATGATTATTTCATAGCTGCCGCGGTAATCCTGGGAAGCAATTTTCTCCAACACCGGCCCGAGTTGTTTTTCTTCGTTTTTAGTACGGATGATTATAGAAACTTCGATTTCTTCAGGCGCCATGCTTAAACCCCTGGTAAAAAGCAAAATTTTTTACGGCCCTGTATAAGGGGATTTTAAAAAACCATAACATTTTTTTAAGTCTTCCCTGGGCATAGCCCCACAAGAAAATATAATCCCTGAACATTTCATAGGCGGTAACTTTAAGAAAATAATTAAATGTTGCCCGCCTCCTGTCCGGGACGAATTTATTAAAGGATCGCCCGAAAAGCCTGTGGCGGGCATAAAGCTTTCCCCAGCTTTCGTTATGCGAGTGATACACGCAGGAAGCCGGTTCATAATAAACCGCGTATCCGGCTTTGATCAGGCGCAATGACCATTCCTGGTCCTCGGAGGCGGCAAGCTCCTCATTAAAAGGATATTTTTCCAATAGTATTCTGCGGTAGCTTGCACTGATATTGGAAAAAGCGATAAATTTCCAGAGGTGGCGGTTAAAATATTCCACCTGGCCGGCGTCATTAAAATTCACGGATTTAATTTTCGGGGTTAACCCCGATCCGGCGCAAACATCCCTGGCTTCAGACGGATAACAGTTGTTTTGCGGGATCTGGCGGCTGTAAGCCCCGGCGATATCCGGGCTTCTTTTTAACGGCAGGATAAGGTTCTTTAACCAGGTGGTGCTGGTGGGGACCGCATCCTGGGTTAAGAAAACGATATGACTTCCTTTAGACAATTGCACCCCTAAATTTCTTGTCCGGCTGTGGCTGAATTCCTCCGGTTTGATCTGGACCAGCCTTACCGGATAGCGCCGGATTATCTCTAAGGTGGGATCATCTGAGCCGGAATCGATCACGATCGCTTCATAATCACCGGCTTCTGCCTGCCGGAAAACCATTTCCAGGCAAGCCCCCAAAATTTCCCCCCCGTTTTTCGTTAGAATGATTACCGAAGCTTCCATATTTTTATTTATTCGGCGCTGGCTTTTTCTATTTCCCCGAGCACCATCTCCGGCGTAATGAGATCCATGCAATAAACAGTCTGGCGGCACCTAACCTTTTTATAACAAGGCATGCAGTCCAGGGAAGGTTTCAGAATAACCCCCCGCCCGTAAGTCTCGATCTCATTCCAGCTGGTTGACCCCATAAAAATAACTACTTTCTTTTTTAAGGCCAGGGCGATATGCATTCCCAGGGTGTCCCCGGTGACGATGATCCGACAGCTGTTTATCCAATCGACGTACTCCTCTAAGCGGGAGAATTCTTTTTGCACACTGACTGAATCCAGCATCCCCGCAAGCCTTTCCCAGTGCGGCCAGGCCTTATTCGGGAACTTTTTACCGACCAGATAATTTATCCCCACGGCGTATTTAACCGTACTTTTGGGCCGGTAACCCAAGATATAATCTTCCCCCTGCCACTTTAATCCGGCGGTTTCAAACAAAATCTGCTGATATGTTTTTTTATTTAATTTAAATTTTAACGCGTCATCTTTGGATAAGCTAAATGCGTACCGGGCATCGGCGTCAAAAGGAGCATAACTTCCGCGGTCATAAGTGAACCCTTTTTTATTTTCTGCCCGCAGTTCTTTTGCCAGGCGGCAGGCGCGTAAATCCTCATCAAAATTATATATTTCATCAAAAACACAACCCCTTAGCCTGTCCGTGTCCGGCAAGACAATAGTACTTTTGATCAAAGGATTGCCGCTTAGCAACGGTACAGCGGTTTCCTCCGTAACCCAGGTCACCTCGCTATTTTGGAAATTCCACAAAATCGGCGTAGTGCGCAGCACATCCCCTATTCCTTCAAGCTTGATAATACAGATTTGTTTTTTTCTTGGTTGCATATCAGCAATAATTTACGGTTTACAAAGGAGCGGCGGCAACAACAAGCTCGGTTTCCTTATTTATACTATCAAGTTGGTCTTTTTGGATATAGATAAATTTCATATTATTATATCTTGGATCAAGTCTCATTACTTCAGCAAACCTCCAGAGCTTATCGAATCCCAGCAATTTAACCGTGTTGATCCGGGGATTGTTTTTAACTCCCGCCTCTATTCTGGCAATATTAATTTTATTTGAATCACTAACCAATCGGTACGGGAAATTAGCAACTAATGTTGTAATTTTGTAGCTGCTAGTTAAAAAAATTAAAATTACCGCCAAAAACAGTAAAACATTTAATAAAGGTGCGCTGTTTTTAGCAATAAGCTGCGCACAGTAAATAATGATCATGGCTTGGACGATTAAAATACCGATAATGCTTAAGGAGAGGTATCTTTCATTTTTGAATATTCCGGTCATGAAAATAAATGTGGTGGAAAGCAAAAAAAACCAGATTAACCCGAAACTAAATAATTTAAAATTACCGGAGCGGATATTCCGGCAGGCCTTATAAACCGCAAAAGCAGGAAAGATTAAACCCAGCATAGTTTTGACTAAGATTAGGCCTAGCGGATATTTTTTCAAAAAACCGATCTCCATAAAGAGATTTTTTAAATGGCTAAAAGTTAGGTCAAAATAATACCAGCATTTAAAAGCCGCATTTTTTAAATCAAAAAAGCTCCATTGGTATAACCCAAAAACATGCGGGTATAGCGAGAACACCCTCAAATTCATTATGCATAAGATAATTATTAAATAAATTGATATTTCTTTGATCCTTTCCCTGTTTATTCCATCAAAAAGGAGTAAATAAACAATAATTAACAAAGGAAGCAGGAAGGTGTCTTCTCTGGACAAACAAGCCAGGTAAAAAGTAAAATAAGAAAGAATTAACTGGTCTCTATTGGAGGTTTGAAGATAAAGACAATACATGATCATGGTCAACAAAGAGAACAAAACAGAGGTTTGCGCCGTAAACCCGGCAGTGATCCACATGTGGTGCAGAAAACTATATGGATGCACCGCATAAGCAAAGCCGGCTATAAAACCTAATCGTCTTTGTTTAAAAACAAAAAGCATAAAAATGAATATCAGGTAAGAATTAATTACATGAATTACAAAATTAAAGATGTGGTATCCATAGGGATTAAGCCCAAATAATTTAAAAGTAGTGAACCAGCAAACCCCCAGCGAAAAAGGTTTAAAAGCGAAAGACCGCATGCCCATAATCTGGATAAAAGCAAAAAATTTCTCTCCGCCGATTTTCAAGTGGGTTAAGTAATCGATGTCGTCGATGACAAAAGCGTCCTTGAAAAACTGGTTAAAAACAAAATACGCGCCCAAAGTGATCGCCAGCGGAGCGATAATGTAATCAAAAAATAATTTTGCTTTCTCGGAAGTATTAACCTGGTTGTTACTCATAAATTTAATTAGCTAAGACTTATTCCGAACTCAAGCAAGGTGAAAAAATAATCCCCGGCACAGCAAGCCACCAATGTTTAGCTTCCAGTGCGTAAAAATCTGGGATTGTTCGGACTTCATTGCTTTGGCTTTTTAACACCCTTAATTTACTGCCATACTTAAAATTCCCCGCGCTCCCTGCAAACATTTGTGCCAATCCTGGAAGGTACGCAGCCGGCTCAATTGTTTTATGATAAAACCCGGCCGAAAATAAAACCGCCGGTAGGCTTTTTTTGTCCAGGCTGCGACATCCGGAATAAAATAAGGAATCCTTCCTGTTTTTTTACCTAAAGTAAAATCCCGCCAATAGTCGTTCTTTAATAACCCCTCTTTGAGTGCTAACGTGTAAAGCGGCGTCCCGGGATAAGGGATAACCATGGTAAACATTACCCAGTCAGGGTTTAATTCCAGCGCAAAAGCAATAGTTTTCTCGATGGTTTTTGGCGTTTCATGAATATATCCGAGCATAAAGTAAGCAAAGGTTTCGATTCCAGATTTTTTAGTCCAAGAAAAAACTTCTTTGGCCTGAGCTAAATTAATTCTTTTGTTCATTAATTCCAGGGTTGCCTGGTCGGCAGATTCCACACCATACCTGAGACGGACGCAGCCGGCTTTATGCATCAACTTTAAAAGCGGGCCATCCACATTGTCCACCCTGCTGGGGGCCTCCCAGTTTACCTTCAGGCCGCGGGATAATATTTCTTCGCAAATACCGGTAATATGCGCGCGCCGGAAAGTAATCACATCGTCATAAAACATGATCTCTTTAACTTGATATTTACCGGCCAAATACTGCATTTCATCAACGATATGTTTAGGCGAACGGAAACGGCACTGCAGGTCGGCCGGCTGTTTAAAACAGAAATGGCAGGCATAAGGGCACCCCCGGCTGGAGATCATCGTGCTTACCGGGTAGGCCCCGATAATGGAATCATATTTTGCCATCGGTAACAAGTGGTAAGCCGGGAGCGGCAGAGAATCAATGTCCGTAACGATTGCCGCGGAGTTAACATAAACCTGTCCGTCCTTTTTATACACCAATCCAGCGATCTTATCCAAAGAGGTGTTCTTTTGTAATGCCGCGATCAACTCCGGCATTACAAATTCACCTTCCCCATTTATCCCGTAATCCACAAAGGGATAGGACAATGTTTCTTCAGGATACGCCGAAAGCTGGGGACCCCCTAAAACCGTAATTACGCCTTTTTCTTTAGCTATTTCTGCCGTTTCCAGCGCACCAAACAAAGTAGAGGTTATGGTGGTAATCCCGGCAAGCTCGGGCTTAAAATCATCCATCTCCCGGCGCAATTGATCAGCGGTAAGACTGGAGGCGATAACATCCAAGATCTTTACCTGGTGACCGACTTTTTCCAGAACGCCGGCAATATAAGCTATCCCCAATGGCGGCAATACCCCCTGGCGCCGGTTCAAGCTTTCCGGCAAGCGGGTATTAATATTCCCCCGATTGTCAGGTCTGATTAAAATTACTCTCATTGATTTTGGTTAAAATCTGAAATAGATCACCCCGATACAAATTAACAACCACAATAATAAATTAATCTGCGTGGGTACATCGGAGAGCACGATTCCCGTAGGATCACCTCCCTTATTTTGTTTATACACAAGATAAAGGTAGCGAAAAATACCGTAATAGACAAAGGGGACCCCGTAAATTAAATGCTCTGTCCCAAACTCGTTTACCGTACGGCTATTCACGGCATAAAGCATGTAGGTAATTACCACCGAAGAAGTAACCACGGCGATAACCTGGTCGATGAAGTAAATATTATACTGGCAAAGCACGCTGCGCGTCTGCCCGCTGCACTGCTCCGGCAAGCTCAACTCCTGGCGCCTTTTGCTGAAACCCAAAAACAAAGCAAGCAGGGCGGTCATAAATATAATCCAATGCGACAGGATGGCCCGAGCAAGGATGCTTCCGGCCAGAATACGCAATAAAAAAAAGACAGCGATGCAGAATACGTCGATAATTACCAACCTTTTCAAAATTTTTGTGTAGCATACATTAAGT
>CAINQO010000118.1 GCA_903852325.1 Candidatus Omnitrophota bacterium | reverse complement strand
GATCCCCCTGGATATAAAACAGGATTATATCAAAAAATTAGAGGGGTTGACCCTGCGTAATATCCAGCTTAAGTTTTTCAATACCAAAAGAGAGATCCTTTCGGAAGTCGGAGAGCTGCTTTTTACCGCTACCGGGATATCCGGGCCGCTGGTGATCAGCCTGAGCGGCAGGGTCATCGATCTGTTGGCGCAGTGGGAACCGGTGTTTGCCGAGATAGACCTGAAGCCCGCGTTGTCCGTCGAGCAGCTGGATGCCCGCCTGCTGCGGGAGTTTAAGATCAATTCCAAAAAAATCATCATCAATACCCTGAAAGAACTGCTGCCGTTGCGCTTAGTAAAGGTTTTTGCCGGCTGTGCCGGGATAGATGCTGTAAAAAAATGCAGCCAGGTCACCCAAAAAGAAAGGGAGAAGATCATTGTTTTGCTCAAAAATTTCCGCCTGGAAATCAGGGGGCCGCGGCCGTTGGAGGAGGGGATGGTTACCCGGGGCGGGGTAAGCTTGAAAGAGATCGATCCGCGGACGATGCAATCCCGCCTGGTTAAAGGTTTGTATCTTTGCGGTGAAATGATCGATGTGGACGCCGATACCGGGGGGTTTAATCTCCAGGCGGCTTTTTCCACCGGTTATGTAGCCGGGGAGAATGCGGCCGGCGCCGCTTAATCAAAATGAAAATTTATTTAGCTTCGCGGTCAAAAGCCCGCAAAGAATTACTGGAAAGATTCGGCCTGAAATTTAAAATCCTGCCGGTTGAGGTTAAGGAGCGCGCCCGCAAGGGCAATTTTTCTTATGCGCAGCTGGTGCGCCTGAACGCAAAAGATAAAGCGGAAGCTGCCGCCTCTCGGGTAGAGGAAGGGCTGATCATTGCCGCCGATACGATTTGCGTGCAGGGGGGCAGGATATTCGGGAAGCCTAAAAATTTACCGGATGCCCGGCGGATGCTTAAACGGCTTTCCCGTAAATCCCAATGGCTTTATACCGGCCTGGCAGTGGTCCGGAAGGAAAAAAACAAAACCAGCCTGCTCCTGGATTACGAGAAAACAAAAGTGCTCATGGATAAATTAAGTTCCCGCCAGATCGATGATTATTTCCGGCAGGTTTCCCCGCTGGATAAAGCGGGGAGCTTCGACATCCAGGGGAAAGGCGCTTTTTTCATAAAAAAGATCGATGGATGTTTTTATAATGTCGTCGGTTTACCGTTGAGAAAATTGTACCTTATGTTTAAAAAGTTAGGATTATATTAGTATAAACAAGAAGGAATATGAACCCCGTTAGAGAAAATATACCCCGGACGATTGACTGCTGCCCTTGGCAAACTGTCTCTAACGGGGTGAAGAAAATAATCTGTATTTTAGCGGTAATTTTATCAACCTTTTCCGGCCTGCAGGGGGCGGAAACTTTACCCAAGGAAAATACGATGAATAACCCGGCGGAGCTAAGCAAGGCGAACCTGAATAATCCTTTTGGCGTTTTGGAATTCCTGCACTGGAACCATGATTGGAACCACCATAAATATTCCAATGACCGGGAAATAAAAGAAGCGATCTCGCTGATGCAGCAGGCCGGGGCAGGCTGGATCAGGCTGGATTTTTTGTGGGAGGATATTGAGTTAAAAGAAGGGGAGTTTGATTTTACCAAATACGACAATCTGGTTAAATTGCTGGGTGAAAAAGGGATCCATATCCTGGGGATCCTGCACTATAGCCCGGACTGGGCTTCTTCCTGCGGGCAATGGAACTGCCCGCCGAAAGACAGCAGCTTATTCATCAATTACGCCAGTAAAGTGATTCAGCGCTACAAGGGGCAGGTCACGCACTGGGAGCTTTGGAATGAACCGGATTCGGAAACCTACTGGAAACCGCAGGACAGCTTAAAGAGTTATTGTGTTTTATTAAAAGCAGTGTATCTGGCGGCTAAAAAAATCGACCCGGATTGTAAAATCTTAAACGGCGGGCTGGCTAACGGGTTAAGCAGTATTAACCATCTCTATGAGAACGGCGGGAAAGGCTATTTTGATATTCTGAACCTGCATTTTTTTCAGAATCCTGTTCTTGGCGATAACGCGATAAAAGCCGTCGCCAGTTTTCCGAAACTGGCTTATAAAATCATGGCGCGTAACGGGGACGGGGAGAAGAAGATCTGGATCACCGAGATCGGCTGCCCGGGAGTAAAAAGGGGCCTGGAAACGGGCAATTGGTGGTTGGGCGCTAATCCTACCGAAGCAGAACAGGCTGAGTGGGTTAGAAAGGTATACGCGGAATTATTGAAAAATCCCCGGGTGGAGAAGATTTTCTGGGCTTTTTTCCGCGATACGCAGGAACATTGGGATAACGGAGTGGATTATTTCGGTTTGGTCCGCTGGGATTTTTCCACCAAGCCGTCTTTTCAGGCTTACCGGGAATGTTTCCGGGAATGGAAAAAAAATAAATAAGCCGGAGCTTTGTGATTTTTACCGATGAAAAATCTTAAAACGATTATTCCTGCCGGTCTCATTCTGGCGGCGGTCCTGCTTTCTTTTTACCCGGTCCTGAAAAATAACTTCACGGATTGGGATGATAACCTGTATGTCACCCAGAACAAAGTTATCCGCTCCATATCTCCGTCCAGCCTGGCAAATATTTCTACCCATTTCTTTGTCACCCACTACCAGCCCCTGACCTTATTCTCCTACATGTTGGAGTATAAGGCTTTTAAGCTTAACCCTTTCGGCTACCACCTGGATAACCTCCTGCTGCATTTGTTTAACTGTATCCTGGTCTACTGGCTTATTTACCTCCTGAGTAAAGGCAGTATCCCCGTGGCCTTGCTTACTACCCTATTGTTCGGCATCCACCCGCTGCAGGTGGAGACTGTTGCCTGGGTAGCAGAGAGGAAGAACCTTTTATATGCCTTCTTCTATCTGGGCGCCTTAATCAGTTACCTGAACTATCACCTGAAAAAAGATAAAAAGTATTTCTACCTTTGCCTGGCCCTGTTTGTTTTTTCTCTCCTGTCCAAATCCATGGCGATCACCTTGCCCCTGGCGCTGCTTTTATTCGATTACTGCCGGACGGATAAACTCAAACTTTCTTCCGTTATCCAGAAGACACCTTTTTTTGTCCTCTCGATCAGCTTCGGGCTGCTTGCGCTTTTAGGCGGATACTTGACTAAAAGCTTTTATAATGAGCGGACCGTTAGCCTTTTGGACAAGCTCAAAGGAGCTTCTTCCGATATAATCTTTTACCTG
>CAINQO010000117.1 GCA_903852325.1 Candidatus Omnitrophota bacterium | reverse complement strand
TGGGCGGAAGAGGATTTGAACCTCCAAGGGTTACCCCAATAGCTCCTAAGGCTATCGCGTATGCCAATTCCGCCATCCGCCCGGCTATCCTCTTCTACCAGTTCGCTTACGCACTTGGCTCAAACCTGCAATTCTCTAAGGTATCGCCAAGTGCAAAAAATTTTCCTTTTAGGAAAATTTTTTGAGCCTCCCGCGACTCGAACGCGGCACAACCACATTAAAAGTGTGGTGCTCTACCGGATGAGCTAGAGGCCCAAATCTATGAAACCCAATTTAAGCTTAAAGATCAAAATACAGGTTTTTTTACCTTACCTCTAGCGAAATCTCGCCAACGATTTGTGGCGAATGAGCTAGAGGCCCAAATTTATAAATCCGAAACACTAAAAAGTAATTTAAAACTCCAAAACTTCTTTTTCTTTGGCTTTCAAAAGATCGTCGATCTTGGCGATATACCTATCCACAACTTTCTGCAATTCATCGATCCCGCGGAACTTTTCATCTTCGGAGATTAATTTGTCTTTTTCCATCTTCTCCACGGACTCTTTGGCGTCCCTTCTGATCGTGCGTAAAGACACCCGCCCGTCTTCAGACATTTTATGCAGCAGTTTAGCCATCTCCTGGCGCCGCTCTTTCGATAATTGCGGGACGGTAATCCGGATTATCTTGCCGTCGTTAGACGGGCTTACCCCCAGGTTTGATTTTAAGATCGCTTTTTCGATCTCAACGATCGCGGTAATATCCCAGGGCTGAATAACGATCAAATGCGCGTCGGGAGCGGATATGGCGGCCAGCTGTTTTAACATGGTCGGGGTCCCGTAATAATCGATGTGCAGCCCTTCGACTAGACTCGGGGACGCCCGGCCGGTCCTTACTTCATGGAACTGGCGGTTCATCGATTCAAAAGCCTTTTTCATCTTTTCTTCGGTATTATTGATCGCCTCTTTTACTGACATTTTTACCTCCGCTTAACGCACCACCGTGCCTATTTTTTCGCCCAAAACCGCGCGTTTGATATTGCCCACACGGTTCAGATTGAAAACCACGATCGGTAATTTATTATCCATGCACAAACTGATGGCAGTGGCGTCCATTACCTTCAATCCTTTTTTGAGCACATCGATATATTTCAATTGCATGAATTTTTTGGCGTTCTTTACTTTCAAGGGATCGGCCGAATAAACCCCGTCCACTTTGGTCGCCTTAAGGATCGCGTCGGCATTGATCTCCATCCCCCGCAAAGCCGCGGCGGTATCCGTAGTAAAATAAGGATTGCCGGTGCCGGCGACAAAAATAACTACCCTTCCTTTTTCCAGATGCCGGATCGCCCTTCTTTTGATATAAGGCTCGGCGATCCTCTGCATCTCGATCGCAGTCATTACCCGGGTAGGCACCCCGGTCTTCTCCAGGGCGTCCTGTAAAGAGAGCCCGTTAATTACGGTAGCCAGCATCCCCATATAATCGGCGACGCTGCGGTCCAGGTCCAACCCGCGGCAGGCGGTATTTTCCTGCCCGCGCAGGATGTTGCCGGCGCCCAAAACCACCGCCACATCCACTTCCAGCTCCCGGATCTCTTTGATCTGGCGGGAAATGTTCAACAATACCTGCGGGTCGATGCCGTGGGCTTGTTTGCCCTGCAGCGCTTCACCGCTAAGTTTCAGCACGATCCTTTTGTAAACCGGTTTTATTACCATTATTCCCCGATTTTGTAGCGGATAAACCTGCGGATGACGATATTCTCACCCAGTTTTCCGACAAGGCTGCCCAAATAATCTTTGATCAGCAAGCTGGGGTCCTTGACAAAAACCTGTTCCAGCAAGCAGCTGTTTTTATAATAAACTTCTTTATCTTTTTCATGCTTAAGGACATCTTCCGGAACATCTTCTTTCTTGATGTATTCGGGATTGGCGGCGGCGATCTGCATCGCCAGATCCTTGGTAAATTTCATCAACTCTTCGTTGCGAGCCACGAAATCCGACTCGCAGTTAACCTCAACCAGCACCCCCATCTTGTTACCGTGATGGATATAACAATCAATGCGCCCTTCCTTGGTCACCCGGCTTTGCTTTTTCGCGGCGATCTCCAGGCCCTGTTTACGCAAAAGAAGCGTCGCCTGCTTAATATCCCCCTTGGCTTCTTCCAAAGCTTTTTTACAATGCGCTATGCTGGAACAGGTCAGATCTCTTAACTCTTTAATTGCTGCAGCTGAAATTTTCATCCCGCACCTTTCTTTTTATTCAATCTATCGATTCACAGTTATTAAACTAAGTAAATAAAAGGTGCAGGGTTCACCCCCCACCTTCCTAAATTACTTTTTCCTGAGCTTAGGGTTAACTTCCGGGCTGATTTTGGCATGCCCGCGCTTAGCGGCGCCGGCTTCATCAGTAGGCTGGCTCTCCTCGACAATTTCTTCGATTTCCTTGATCTGCACTTCTTCCTCCGGAAGGACCTCCGCGACGATATCCCCCTTGGCTTCTTCCACTTTGACCCCTTCCTGGGCAAGATAGGAGAGGAATTTCTTTCTTCCTTCAATGATCGTATCGGCAATAATCGTCACGACCGTGCGGATAGACTTGGTCGCGTCATCGTTGCCGGGTATGGGATAATCCACTAAATCCGGATTGGAATTGGTATCGATCAGGCCGATGACCGGAATTCCCAGGCGACGCGCTTCGCGCACCGCGGTCTCCTCTTTCTTGGTATCCACGATAAAAGCAGCCTTGGGCATCCGCTCCATCGGGACGATCCCGGAAAAATTCTTGTTCAATTTGGCCAGCTCTTTTTCCAGGCGGGCGATCTCTTTCTTGGTCAATTTTTCAAAAGTCCCGTCGGTACGCATCTTTTCGATTTCTTTAAGCCGGTTGATGCTCTTTTTGATGGTCGCAAAATTGGTGAGCATTCCTCCGGGCCAGCGGTCGGTAACGTAATACATGCCGCTGCGGATCGCCTCCTGCTTAATTACATCCTGGGCCTGTTTTTTCGTGCCCACAAAGAGGACAAACTCCCCTTTAGAAGTGATCTCGGTCAAAAAATCCCGGGCGGCGTTAATACATTCCTCAGTCTTTTCCAGATCGATAATGTAGATGCCGCTTCTTGAACCGAAAATAAATTTTTTCATTTTCGGGTTCCAGCGCTTAGTCTGATGCCCGAAGTGTACCCCTGCTTCCAACAACTGCTTGATTAAATCTGATGGCACGTTTTCAATCCCCCGTTTCTTTCGGCTAGCCGCCGGCGGCAAACCTGCCTGAAGGCTTTACCACCTCTCAAGCCTTCAACCGGCTTAGCTAATCCATTGGTTAATAATATGTTTTCTGACTCTTTATTGCGCAAGCAGCACACCTGGCATTCCTAAATATAGGCAGTGCCATTGCAAAAAAGACACACCCGGCATTCTTGTTTGGCAGAGTGATACGGCAGAAAGTTAATTAAGCAATTATAACAAATATTTGCTTATTTGCAACTATTTTTAGTTCTTTTCCGGACCGACAATAAAAGGAAAAGAACTTGATTACAGAGATTATAGAAAGATTGCAGAGATTTACCTGCGCCGCTTTTAATCTTTGTAATCGGATTTCAATCTACGTAATCAGAAGTTTTCCTTTTTGGTAGCCCTAAAATCAATTTTATTTAAAAATTTGCCGTTTTTTTGGAAAACTTCTTATTTTTGTAGCTCTTGGGCCAAATAAAGCCCTTTATATAAACCGTCTTTTTCCAGCAGCTGGCTATGCGTCCCCTGCTCCACGATCGCCCCTTTATCCATCACCACGATCCGGTGCGCATTTCTTACCGTGGAAAGCCGGTGCGCGATCACAAATACCGTCCTGCCGCTGACCAATTGGTCCAAAGCCTCCTGGACGATCCGCTCTGAGGTCGAATCCAGCTGCGAAGTCGCCTCATCCAGGATCAATATCGGAGCATCTTTAAGTAAAGCGCGGGCAATCGCGATGCGCTGGCGTTCCCCCCCGGAAAGCATTACCCCGCGGTCACCGATAGTGGTCTGGTACCCCTGCGGACAATTAAGAATGAACTCGTGGGCGTGGGCTTTTTTTGCCGCGGCTTCGATCTGGGCCTGGGTAGCCTCCGGCCGGCCGTAAGCGATATTGGCCAGGATCGTATCGTTAAAAAGCATCGTTTCCTGGTTAACGATCCCGATCTGGCTGCGCAGGGATTTTAAACTGAATTCCCGCACATTCACTCCGTCGATCAACAAGGCCCCTTTTTGCGGATCGTAAAAACGTGGAAGCAGGTCCAGGAGAGTGCTTTTACCGGAACCGCTGGGGCCGACAATCGCCAGCATTTGCCCGTAATTTATATCCAAATTAATCCCTTTTAAAGTTTGCGCTTCGGCATAACTGAACCAAATATCCTTAAATTCGATATTTTTCTTAAAACTACTTAAGATCTTAGCCGGATAAGGTTCTTTTACGGTAGCTTCCACCTCTAAAACTTCATGAATCCGCTCGCTGGCCGCCATCCCCTGCTGGTTTAAAGCATTCACCTGGCTTAATTTTTTGAAGGGACGGATCAAAGACAGTAAAGAACCCAGGAAAAGCCCGAACACGCCGAAGGACAATCTGCCGGCGATAACCTCCCGCCCTCCCCAAAAGAACACCAGGACCCCCGCCACTACCCCCAGCATCTCGGTTGAAGGGCCCAAAAGCAGGGTACGTTTGATCGTTTTCATGCAAAGCTTGTAATAATCCGCGTTTACGCGGTTAAATTTATCCACTTCATAATCTTCCATATTAAAAGCTTTGACGATTTTTGCCCCCATCACCGTCTCGTAAAGCAGGGAATTGGTGTCGGCGATATTTTCCTGGGAACGTTTGGAAAGTTTGCGTAAAGCTTTACCCACCTTGACGATCGGCCAGCTGATCAGGGGCAGGAACACAAAAACGATCAAAGCCATCTTAAAATAAATAAAGAAAATAACCACGGCAAAGATCACTATCTGCAGGCTTTGGTAAATCAGATCCGTCGAACCGTAAGATACGGCGTTTTCCACGATCTTTACGTCATTAGTGATCCGCGACATCAACTCTCCGCCGCGCTTATGCGTAAAATAACTAAGGGATAGGGACTGGATCTTGCTGTAAAGCTGGCTTTTGATATCCCGGATCACCCTTTGGCCGATATCCGACATAATATAGCTTTGGTAAAAACCGAAAATCCCCTTTAAGACAAAAAGCACCAAAACCGCCACTACCATATAGTTAAGCAGCGCTTCCGGCGGGGTATTATTTATTTTATCCACAAAACCGACCAGAAAACCCGGCAGTTTAGCCGGGACAATGATCCTTTTGTTCGTTAAAACCCTGTCCGCCAGGGGCACCATCATCCCTAAGGATACCCCGTCAAATACCGCGGAAAACCCCATGCAAACGGTAGCGGCAGCAAAAAGCCACTTATAGGGTTTAATAAATTTCAATAACTTAAGGTAATTCTTCATCTTTTGCCTTTCTTCAAGAAAAGTTATTCTAACATATACCCCTAGCCATAGCAAGAATAATTCCTTTTCAAAAATTCTATTGCAACTGCCCCGCGGCTCTGCTATGATTTTAAACATGGACAAAGTAAGAGTCGGGGTTATCGGAGTAGGCCACCTGGGCAGTATCCACGCTAAAATTTATAAACACCTGCCCGGATGCACCCTGGTGGGGGTCTGCGACAGCGATCCGGCCAAGCTTAAAGAAGTATCCGGCGCGTTGAGGGTGCCGGGGTTTTCCGATTTAACCCAGCTTATCGGAAAGATCGATGCCGCCAGCGTGGCCGTGCCGACCCGTCTGCACCACAAAGTTTCCGAAGAACTGCTCAAAAACAACATCCATCTTCTGGTGGAAAAACCTTTTACCGTAACCCTGGAGGAGGCGGACCGGCTGATCGAACTGGCCGCTAAACAAAACCTCATCCTGCAGGTAGGCCACATCGAAAGATTCAATTCCGCTTTTACCGCCACCCAAAAAATAATCCATAACCCCAAATTCATCGAATGCCACCGCCTCTCTTCTTTTCCGAACCGCTCGCTGGATGTAGGGGCGGTACTGGATATAATGATCCATGACCTGGATATTGTCCTGGGGCTGGTGAATTCCCCCCTGGAAAAGGTGGAGTCCGTGGGGATCAATGTGCTTACTTCTTTTGAAGACATCGCCAACGCCCGCCTCACCTTTAAAAACGGCTGTATCGCCAACCTTACCGCCAGCCGCGTCTCCGACGAAATCATGCGCAAGATCCGGATCTTCCAGGAAAACACCTACATTTCTTTGGATTATAAAAACGCCGAGGCCAACGTATACCGCAAGATCCAGGACAAAATAACCAAAGAACGCCTGCCGATCGAAAAAGAACAGCCCCTGCAAAAAGAGCTAGCCGCATTCCTCGACTGCGTGATCAATAAAAAACAGCCTCTGGTTTCCGGCCCCGTGGCCAGGGAGGCGCTGGAAGTCGCTTTAAC
Source organism: Candidatus Omnitrophota bacterium (assembly GCA_903852325.1). Taxonomy (GTDB): domain Bacteria; phylum Omnitrophota; class Gorgyraeia; order Gygaellales; family Profunditerraquicolaceae; genus UBA6249. The sequence goes on along the minus strand of CAINQO010000117.1, from coordinate 2,807 downwards.
CATCCAAAAACAAATATGGCAGAAATAAAAAAAATCCTGGTGGTTTGCGGGGAGCCCTCCGGGGATCTTTTGGCCGGAAAGCTTGTGGCGGCCATGCAAAAATCAAACCCGCAGATAAAATTCTACGCCGTAGGCGGGCTGCACCTGGCCAAAACCCGGGCGGAAATATTCTATAATATCAGCGGCCTTTCGGTAATGGGCTTTTTTGACGTTTTAAAAAAACTTCCCCGTTTCCTGAAATTAAAGAAAATAATCCTGGAGAAGATCGCCTCCGTAAAACCGGACTGCCTGATCCTGGTCGATTTTTCCGGCTTCAACCTGCGTTTGGCGGCCGGGGTGAACAAAAGCCTCCCGGTGATCTATTATGTCAGCCCGCAAATCTGGGCCTCGCGGGAAGGCAGGATAAATTCGATCAGAAAATATATCTCCAAGCTGGTCGTGCTTTTTAAATTCGAAGAAGAATTCTACGCCCGCCACCACATTCAGGCCTCCTTTGCCGGCCACCCGCTGGTGGATGCGGCCGCTTCCTCCGGAGAAAAACAAAATTTAGCCCAGGAGCTGGGGATTGATCCGGCGAAAAAAATTATCGCGCTTTTACCCGGCTCCCGCAAACAAGAGGTAAAACTGATTTTACCGCTAATGCTTAAAGCTGCCGGCAAGATAGAACAGAAAACCGGGCCGGCGCAATTTATCCTTGCCCGGAGCCCTAACCTGGATAGGCAAATTTATCTTACCGCCTGCAAAAATTTCCCCCTGGATATAAAAATTATCGAAGGACGGGCCGCGGATTGCCTGAAAGTTGCCCAGGCCGGGATGGTCTGCTCGGGAACCGCCACCTTAGAAGCGGCGATCACCGGCAAGCCTTTTGTGATTGTTTATAAGATGGGGTGGTTGAACTATCTGCTTTACCGGCCGCAGGTAAAGATACCTTATATCGGAATGGTGAATATCGTGGCCGGAGAAAAAATCGTCCCGGAATTCATCCAATCCGGGGCGCGCCCGGAAAAGATCGCCTCTTCCATCATCGAACTGCTGGAAAACCCCGAAATTGCCGGCCGGATGAGCCGAAAATTAAAAACGGTAAAAGATTCGCTCGGTGAACCCGGGGCTTCGGAGCGCGCCGCAAAAATAATTTTAGATTTCTTAAAAGAACAGCCGGAATCATGCTATTTTTTCGCCTGTTCTTAATTAAATAGCAAAAAGGGACGGTCATCTGTTTATAAAAACCAAACAGAGAACCGTCCCTTTATTCTTCCGGCTATTTTTTTGCCAAAGCGATCCGCTCATCGATCGGCGGATGGGTAAAAAAGAAAAATTTAATCAAGGGGTGGGGAGAGCGGTCAGCCAGGTTCTGCGCGGCCAATTTTTCCATTAAACTGATGAAAGCCTCTTTGGCGCCGGTAGTTTTAAGCGCCAGCGTATCCGCCTCTTTTTCAAAACCCCGACTGATAAAAGCTTCCAAAGGCTGGGTGATCATACCGAAAAGCGCAAAATAAAGGAAAACCAGAGGCAGGCTGGACAGCTGGAACAGGGAATGCAATTTAAAAAATCCCAGGGCATAAACGCTGGTCTTAAAGATGAAATAAAATAAGACCAGGGTGGTCAGGGAATTTACGGCAATCAGCTTAAGCACGTGTTTACGCCGGTAATGCGCGAACTCATGCGCCAGGATCATTTCGATTTCATCATAAGAGTACTTATCTCTTAGGGTATCCGCCAGGAGCACCCGTTTAGTTTTACCCATCCCGGTAAAGGCGGCATTGGCTTTAAGGGTTTTCTTGCTGAAATCGATCTGAAAAACATCCAGGAGTTTGATTTGCATTTTGGCGGCCAGGTCAAAGATCCTGCGGCGTAAAACCTCATCCTCGAGTTTGCGGGATTTAAAAAATATCGGGATGATCAGGACCGGGGCAAACTTAGCCAGGAGCACGCTGAAAATTATCCAAAACGCCGCCAGCACCAGCCACCATTGCGCAAACCTCCCTAAAATCCAGTAAAAAGCCAGGATCAAGATCAAAGAAAATATGTAGGCCAGGATCGCGGATTTGGCCTGCTCGATCCACCAGGCGCCCGCGGTTTGCCGGGTCAAATTAAATTGATGCTCCAAAGTAAAATCCGCGTAGAAATTAAGGGGTAAATTCAGCAGATAATACGCCGACAGGATCACCAGAAGATAAACGGCAACCAAAAGATAATGCGGCAGGATCAAACCTTTAAGCAGGTTCTCTAAAACAACAGAAAGCCCTGATCCTAAAAAAATCAGGAGCAGGGCCATACTGTAAAACATATCAATGATTGCTATTGTATATTTACGGTGAGAATAGCTTTTGGCTAAACCCGGCATTTTACTTTTTGGCTGTTTTGGGAAGAGGGGCGACGTTCACAAAGGTGCGCAGCTTGCCGTGACTGGTTTTTTTACGCGTAAAATAAACCTTGCCCGGGCAGGAGGCAAACAAAGTGCCTAAGCCGCGGACATTGACCCCGGCCTTATAAGTATCCACGCCGCGGACCAGGATTTCCCCGGTTTTGACGAGCTTGCCGCCGCTGGATTTCATCGCTTTATCTTTTTTGGGAGTAGAAAAACCGCCGATCATTTTAAACCTCCTGAATAAGTCCGCCACCGGGCGGAAGTTTTATGTATAATTTTGAGAAACCACTTTACCACAATTTTATCAATTAAGCAATATTTCTTCGTCCTTATCCGGGATGTGTACGGAAAGCCCGCGGGGGATCAATGCCTCCGCCAGTGCCTGGGACTGCTCCAGCTCTCCGTGGACCAGAAAGATGCGCTTAAGAGGAAGGCAGCC
>CAINQO010000116.1 GCA_903852325.1 Candidatus Omnitrophota bacterium | reverse complement strand
GATTGTGTTTTGCGGTTGAACGGGATGTTCGCATTTTGTATTTACGATATCCGCAAACAGCGTATTTTTGTTTCCCGCGACCGCTGCGGGGAGAAACCATTTTTCTATTTCTGCGATCAGGGTAATTTTGTTTTTGCCTCGGAATTGAAAGCTTTAATGGAATATCCGGGGTTGAAAAGGAACATTGATCCGGCAGGCCTCCGGTTTTATTTTGCTTACGGATATATTCCGGGAGAGTACAGCATATTAAGCGGGGTTAAAAAACTTCCTCCGGCGCACACCTTAAGTTTTCAGATCCCCTCCGGCAGCTTAAGGGTGCGGCGGTATTGGGAGTTACCTTTGCCGGAGGAAAAATTAAATTCGGATACCGAGGAATTGGCCGCTGAGCTGGAGCGGCTTTTAACGGATGCGGTGCGCAGGCAATTGGTCGCGGATGTGCCCGTGGGAGTGCTTTTAAGCGGGGGGATAGATTCAAGCCTGATTACCGCTCTGGCCAGCCGAGTCTCCGAAAAGCCCGTAAAAACTTTTACCGTAACCTTCCCTGGCGAGCTTAAGTTCGACGAGAGCCGGCATGCGAAATTGATCGCCGATTTTTTTAAAACAGAGCACCTGGAATTAGCGGCCCAGTTTCCGGACAGCGATCTTTTGTCGGGGCTGGTCCGTCAATATGATGAACCGGTCTGCGATTCTTCGATCATCCCGACGTATCTGGTTTCGAAATTAATCAGCCGGAATACCAAGGTCGCCTTAGGAGGGGACGGAGGGGATGAATTATTCGCGGGTTATCAGGCCTATAACAGGATTTTGCAGCAAAGGCGGTTAAAAAGGCTGCTGCCCGTATTCTTACGCGCGGGGGTCGGGGCGATTGCGGAGCGTTTCCTGCCTTTGGGGGCGCGGGGAAGGGAATTTTTATTGGAAACCCGGGGAGATGTCCTTTTTACGCTTTCACGGTCAAGCCTGTTCTTTGACGAATACTCGTTAGCGCGGTTGATCAAGCCGTTATCCGAAGGATCGATAAGCACGGTCAGGAAGTATAAAGCCGGTTTATGCCAGCCCCGGAGAGGATTGCCGGGGATGATGATGGCCCTGGATTTCAATTCTTATCTTCCGGAGGATATACTGGTCAAGGTGGATCGGGCCAGCATGTTGAATTCGCTGGAGATCCGTTCCCCTTTTTTAGATCACCGGGTCGTGGAATTTGCATTTAGCCGCGTTCCTAATCATTTGCGCGCCGACTTTAAAGAAAGGAAGATCCTTTTGAAATACACCGCCAGGCGCATTTTGCCGGCTCAGATCGATTTACAGCGGAAACAGGGTTTTTCCGTGCCGCTCGAATCATGGTTTAAAGGAGGATTCGGCAAGACGGTTAAAGAGATATTGTCGGAAGCCGATCCAAGGTTGTTTGACCAGAAGAAGATTCAGCAATTACTCCGCAACCAGGAGAAAGGGTATTCTAACTCTGAACGGATATTCGCCTTGGTTATTTTTGAACTTTGGCGTAGAGAATATAAGGCGGTAATTTAACGATGAAAGTATTGAACGTCATTGCCAGTTTAGACCCGGTAACCGGAGGAGGCTCCGGAGAAAGGTCCTTCCAGATGAGCCGTTTTCTTGCCCGGGCCAAAGTAGAATGCAGTATTCTGGTCACCGATGCCGGCCTGACTCCGGAGCGGATCAATGCTTTAGCGGGTGTGAATGTGGTTGCTTTGCCTTGTATCAACAAAAGATTTTACCTGGTCAGCTTCTCTTACTCCAGGCTTAAAGAGCTTATCCGCAAGGTAGATATTATTCATTTGATCAATCACTGGTCTTTTTTGAACGCCCTGGTTTATTTTATTGCGCGCAGGTTGCATAAGCCTTACGTCATTTGCGGAGCAGGTGCGCTGCCGTTATACGGCCGGTCAAAGGCGCTTAAGATCCTCTATAATTTTATTGTCGGTAAAAAAATCATCCGCAACGCCGCGGCTTGTATTGCCATAACCGCAGATGAGGTCAGGCATTTTCAATCATACGGGGTAGCGCAGGATAAGATCACAGTTATTCCTAACGGGATCACCAGTGACAGCCTTTTAGATGAAGATGATGCATTGTTCTGTAAGAAGTTTAAAATCGGCCCCAAGCGGATAATCTTATTTGCGGGCAGATTGAATGCGATCAAGGGGCCGGACCTGCTTTTAGAGGCTTTTTGCGGCCTGCAGGATAAATTAAGCGATTGCCAGCTGGTTTTTATGGGGCCTGACGGCGGCATGTTGGCCAAGCTGCAAAAAATAACCGAAAGTTACGGGGTTAAGGATAAGGTAAGTTTTCTTGGCTACCTGGGTGCCAGGGATAAATCCCTGGCATACCATGCGGCTGATTTGTTGGTCATTCCTTCCCGGCAGGAGGCGATGTCGATCGTGGTTTTGGAAGCCGGGGTCGCCGGAAAGCCGGTATTGCTAACCGATCAATGCGGTTTTAACTCTATTGGAGAAATCGGCGCCGGCCAGGTGGTGGCGGCTTCCGTTGAGGGTTTGCAGCTGGGTTTAATGGAGCTGCTCAAAGGCCAGGCGGACCTGACGGCCATGGGGAATAACCTGAAAAAATTTATCACCGCTAATTTTTTGTGGGATTCTTTGGTAAATGAATATATAAAACTATACACTGGAGTATTATCAAGATGAAAGTTTTAATTACAGGCAGTTCGGGATTGATCGGCCGGTGGGTAGCCGGCTATTTAAAAAATCAGGGGGACCAGGTTATCGGCCTGGATAAGACCCTTATCCAGGACAATACCGGCTGCAGCGAACAAATTAATTGCGACCTCCTTGACCGGCAAACCTTGATTTCCCAGGTGCGCCGGGTTTGCCCGGATGCGTTGATCCATTTAGCGGCGCGCACGGATTTGAAGGAAACCAAAGATATCCGCGGCTATGCCGCCAATATCGACGGAGTGGATAACTTGATCGAGGCAGTCAGGCAAACTCCGTCTATCCGCAGGGCAATATATACTTCTTCGCAATTGGTCTGTAGGATAGGTTATATTCCTTCCGGTGATAAGGATTATTGCCCGAATACACTTTATGGCCAGAGTAAGGTTTTGACGGAAAAGCTGGTCCGTCAACATGACGGAGGCGGTATTCCCTGGTGCCTGACGCGGCCGACGACCGTATGGGGCCCTTACATGAATCCGCACTATCAGAATATGCTGCGGCTTATCCGCAAGGGGCTTTATTTCCATTGCGGGAGATCCAAGCTGTATAAATCATACGCTTATGCCGGTAATATCGCTCATCAGTATGCGCAACTGCTTAAGGCGCCCGCCGATTTGATCTCTGGCAAAACTTTTTATCTTGCTGATTACGAGCCCTTGTCCTTAAGAGAGTATGCCGATGGCCTTGCCCGGGAAATGGGGGCATCCAAGATCCGCACTTTGCCGCTGGCTCTATCCAGGATGATGGCTTGGGCAGGCGATTTTATCAATCTCTGCGGTTTGAAGAGTTTTCCCTTTAATTCTTTCCGCCTGAATAATATCCTTACCGAGTATGTTTATGATCTTTCTAGTACCAAAGCCGTATGCGGGCCGGCATTATTCAGCGCCCAGGAAGGGATTAAAGAAACCGCGCGCTGGTTTATGGCGCAAGAAACAACGGATGGTGGCCGGAAATGAAAAAATATAAAGTCGCTTTTGTCTTGAGCCATCCGATCCAATATTTTTCTCCTTTGTTCCGGGCGATGGACGGGCATCCGCAAATCGACCTGACGGTTTATTACTGCTCCGATGAAACCATAAAAACCGGCCGGGATATCGAATTCGGGGTTTGCGTAAAATGGGATGTGCCCTTACTGGAAGGATATAAGTACAAATTTTTAAAAAATCATTCTCCGCTGGCCACAATTTTTAAGCCGCCGCTGGGTTTGATCAATCTGGGGATCGGCGAAGAGATTAAAAAAAATAATTATGCGGCAGTGATCATCCACGGCTGGAACTATGCCACGCATTGGCTGGCTTATTTTGCGGCCCGCTCAAGCGGGACCCCGGTCTTTATCCGCGGGGAATCCCCCTTAAATCAGGAGCAGACAAGGAACAAAGCAAAGATCTATGCCAAAAAGATATTGCTGGGCAGTTTATTCAAACGGGCATCGGCTTTATTGGCTATCGGCACGCAGAACAGGGAGTTCTATGAATTTTATAATGTTCCCGGAAGCAAAATCTTCCATACCCCCTACGCGGTAGAAAATAAAAGATTTATCGAAGATTCCGTGCGGTTGAGTTTGAGCAAAGAGGATCTCCGCCGTAAACTCGGTATCCCCCCGGATGCCCCGGTCATATTATTCAGCGGTAAACTTATCGATAAAAAAAGGCCGCTGGATTTATTGCGGGCTTATGAAAAGATAGGCTTAGAAAATAAGGCCCTGGTTTATTTGGGTGACGGAGTTTTAAGAAGCCGGCTGGAAGAATACGTAAAGAAGAACAATCTTAAAAACGTTTATTTTTCCGGTTTTAAGAATCAAACCGAAATTACTGCATATTACGCCCTGGCCGATATTTTTGTTTTACCTTCAGGCATAGGGGAAACCTGGGGGCTGGTAGTTAATGAAGCCATGTGTTTCGGGCTGCCGCTGGTTATTTCCGATATTGCCGGATGCGCCAAGGACCTGCTTAAACCCGGGGAGAACGGTTTTGTTTATCCGTCCGGCGATATCGAGGCTTTGTCCGGGGAACTGCTAAAATTACTGCAGGATGCCGGTTTAAGACGGGATTTTGGCATAAAATCCAGGGAGATCATAAATAGCTGGAGTTATGAAGAAGACTTAAAAGGTATCTTGGCGGCTTTGGAATATACTGCCGCGGGCCGGGGTTAAAATATGAAAAGCAATGTTTTATTCGTCAGTTCATTCGAGCCGGGAAGCTTGGGTTTATCTTATCTCAGGGCGTTTAGGAAGCTGGGGAAAGAACCGGTGTGTTTTGATATGGCCCAGGAGTATGCTAAGTCGGCTGCCTGGCTAACCAGAAACCGTTATTTAAACAAGGTTATTTTCCCGTATGCCAGCGGCCTGATGAACAAAAAACTGCTCAAAGCAGCCAGGGAAGCCCGGCCGGAGTTGATCTTTATCCATAAAGGGCACTGGATATTTCCGGAAACCTTAAAGCAGATAAAAAAAGAAACGGCAGCTTTGCTTTTTATCTTTAATCCTGACGACCCTTTTAACCTTAACCCCGGAGCTTCCTCAGATTTCATCAGGGATTCCGTGTCAATTTATGATGCCTATTTTATTTGGTCAAAGTTTTTATCCGGAGAGCTAAAGAAAGCCGGCGCGAAAATAACAGAATATCTTGCGTTCGGCTATGATGCCGAGCTTCATTATCCGGTAAATTGCACAGCTGATGATCGCAGGGTTTTCGGTTCTGATGTTGTTTTTGTAGGTAACTGGGACCAGGAAAGGCAAAGATGGCTGTCTGAGCTTGCAGGATATAATCTGTCGATCTGGGGGACAGATTATTGGAAATTTAGGTGCCGGAACAAATTTTTGAGATCTGCCTGGAAGGGGCAAGTGGTTATCGGCGAGCAGATGTCCAGGGTTTGCCTGACTTCAAAAATAAATTTGAATGTTTTAAGGCTGCAAAACAAAGGAAGTCATAATATGAGGACATTTGAGATCCCCGCATCCGGCGGGTTTATGTTACAGGAAAGGTCAAATGAGGTTTTAGAATTTTTTGAAGAGGGCAAAGAGATAGAGTGTTTTAGTTCGGTCAAAGAGCTTAAAGATAAAATAAATTTTTATTTAAATAATGATGACCTAAGAATTAAAGTTTCCCAGGCTGGTTATCAAAGGTGTTTGCAAAGCGGTTATTTATATCTTGATAGGATAAAACAAGTGCTAAAAGTTTACGATAAATTAAGAGGTCGTTGATGAGTACCAAACGGATAGTCGCCGGAACTTTAGTAAGTTATTTGAATACAGGCATCTCGATGGCGAGTAATTTTATTCTGGTGCCGATGTATTTATATTATCTGGGTAAGGAGCAATACGGGCTCTGGATTGTTGTGTTGAGTATAGTCAGTTATCTGGGGCTTTCTAATCTGGGTATCGCGCAGATTGTTTCAAATCTTGTAGCTAGCGCTAATTCAAAACGGGATTACGCTGGCATTAAAACAATAGTGGCTACCGGTTTTTGGTTGTATATAGCAATTGTTTCTATCGTAATCGTGCTTGTTGTCGCGGCAGCGGTATTTGCGCCGATAGGAAGCTTGTTTAAGGTTACCGGCAGTTTAGCCAGGCTGATTACCCCGGTTTTTGTAATTTCCAGCGTTTTTTTTCTTTTACAACTGCCCTTAACAATATTCCGCGTAACCTTAAGATCGCTCAACCTGATTTACAGGGAACAGCTGTTTGGGATCATGTTCACAGTAATGCAATTTACGGGAGTATTGGTTATTCTTTTGCTCAAGGTGGGGATTATCGGCTTGTCGTTGGTTTACGGGATTATCGGGGTTCTTTCAGGACTAATATTGTTTATCTATCTTCGCAAGATAATCCCGGGGATTAGTGTGTCAAAAAAATTTATCGATCTTAAACTCACCAAAGAACTTATTAAGCCGGGTATTTATTTCTTTGTTCTTCAGTTATCCGGAGGTTTAAGTTTCGGGACCGATAATATCATCATTGGATCTGTGCTGGGGGCGGCGGCGGTAGCACCGTACGCCGTAGCTTTCAGGTTTCTTATAATATTATCAGGGTTGGCGGGTGTATTTACTTCCAACATGCTTCCTGAGATTACTTCCTCCTTTGCTTTAAACAACCAGCAGCATTTATCGGGAATTTATAAGAACGCGCTCAGGCTCTGTTTCGGATTCGGGATATTGACCATATTATTATTAATAATCGTCGGCCCGGATCTAATGATAAAGTGGGTGGGAGCTGATAATTATGTCGGAAACTCAACTTTTTATATATTGATATGTTTAGTAGCTATTTTGATTATGCTTTGGCCTGCGGATGCGGTGCTGATGGGCACCACCAAGCATATCGGGTATGCAAAAATGGCAGTTTTCGAAGGGGTGGTTAATATATTGCTTTCTATATGGTGGATTCATATTTGGGGAATTACGGGCGTGGCGGCAGCTACCCTGGTAGCCCGGATAGCTACTAACGGCTGGTTCATGTTTTATCGAGCCTATCTAATCACTGCGGTTGGAATAAGGATGTTTATAACCGAAATTTTAAAGCCTTTCATTATCCCTATGTCAGCTGCTCTGATCGTGGCTTATATTTTAAATCAGGCATCTTTTTTCGGTTGGCATAAAATCATAATCAACATAACCGGTATCGGTTCGATCTTTATATTATCGTTTTATTTCTTATCTTTAGATAAGAATAAACAGATGGAAATAAATAGGCTGATTCGAGGGTTATTCCGGGTCTCCTAAGCCTGAAATAACTTGATTTGTCAATAGCCGGCATATATAATAAGTTTAATTAAAAACCAAATTTTATACAGAAAGGTTATTCATGTCAACGGGTTATAAAATCAGGTCAACCTGCAGGGTTTGTTCCGGGCCGCTAAGCCCCGTTTTTTCCTTGGGGGATTTATATATTTCTAATTTTTTGTTATCTGACGGTAATGTCGGCGAAAAAGTCCCCCTGGAGATAGTGCTCTGTTCTCAGTGCTGCCTTTTACAATTAAAACATACTGCTCATCCGGATAATTTGTATAGAAATTATTGGTATAGATCCGGAACTAATAAGACGATGACCGGGGCCTTAGGCGATATTGCCAATACATCTGAAAGATTGATGCGTCTTCAGAACAATGACGCTGTTTTAGATATAGGTTGTAATGACGGGACTTTGTTAGCCTCTTACCGGACGCCCGGAATATATAAAATAGGCTTTGATCCGGCCGAAAACCTGGCGAATTTATCCCGAAAAGTTGCGGATAAGATAGTGTTGGATTTTTTTACTTCGGAATCATATTTTAATGAATCAGAATTACGGATACGCCAGCCAAAAATAATAACCAGCATCGCCATGTTCTATGATTTAGAAGAGCCCGGGAAATTCGTTAATGATATTAAAAAAATACTTCATCCGGAGGGCTTGTGGGTAGTGCAGATGAGTTATCTTCCGCTGATGCTTAAACAGAATGCTTTTGATAATATCTGTCATGAGCATCTGGAATATTATTCGCTTGCAGCGTTTGAATATCTTCTTAAGCTTTATGATTTTGAGATTGTCGATGTTGAATTCAATGATGTTAATGGCGGCAGTTTTCGGGCCTATATCCGTAATCTTTCGGCGAACAAAGAATTATTCGGTGATTCAGCTACCAGGGCAATGGCGGCTGCAAGATTGAATAAGGCCAAAGAAGATGAGAGTAGCCTGCGGTTGAGTCAACTCCAGACATACCAGGGCTTTGTAAGCCGGGTCCGGAAGATTAAAGATGAAGTAGTCGGTTTTATTAAAGAACAGGTGTCTTTGGGCAAGACGGTTTACATTTACGGGGCTTCAACGAAAGGAAGTACCCTTTTGCAATATTTCGGTTTAGATAATCTTTTAATTAAAGCTGCCGCCGATCGCAATCCTGCAAAATGGGGCACCAGGATAGCCGGTACGGATATCCCGATTATTTCCGAAGAAGAGGCCCGCCTGGCTAAGCCGGATTTTTTTCTTGTGCTCCCCTGGCATTTTTTATCAGAGTTTAAAGACAGGGAAAAAGATTTTTTGGCAAAAGGAGGCAGGTTTATTGTTCCTCTGCCGGAGTTTATCCTTGTGTGACCGGAAGCGAGCATTTTAAGCTCCGCGAAAGGAAATTTCCGTTCTTCAAGAATTGCGAGAAGTTCCTGACCGACAGCCCCGGTAACCCCTAAAATTGCGATCTTTAAATTCTTCTTCATAAAGTCTCCGTTACTTTTCGATTAATGAATTCTTTCCACGACCAGATCGCCCATCGCTGAGCAACCCACCTTCGTCGAACCCTCGGAAAAAATATCTGCCGTACGATAACCGTCTTCAAGCACCTGTCCCACAGCCCGTTCGATAGCCCGGGCAGGCTGGGATTGATGAAAACTGTAATCAAGCATCATGGCCACCGAAAGAATGGTCGCCAAAGGGTTCGCGATATCTTTGCCCGCGATATCGGGCGCCGAGCCATGGATCGGCTCATACATCGCGACTTTGTCGCCGACCGAAGCCGAAGGAAGCATCCCGATCGATCCCGTGAGCATCGCGGCCTCATCGCTCAGAATATCCCCGAAGAGATTGCTCGTCACGATCACATCGAACTGCTTCGGGTCACGGATGAGCTGCATCGCGCAATCATCCACGTAACGGTGATTGAGCTCCACATCCGGATACCCCTTTGCAACCTCAATGGCGACCTTGCGCCAGAGTTGGCTCACCTCGAGAACATTGGCCTTATCCACCGAAGTCACTTTCTTCCCTCTCTTTCGGGCAAGCTCAAAAGCCATCTTCACGATCCTCGCGACCTCGGAAGTGGTGTAGGCCATGGTGTTGAACCCGCGTTCTTCCCCGTTCGGAAGCTTTTCGATCCCGCGCGGTGATCCAAAATAAACCCCGCTCACCAATTCCCGGAGAATAAGAAAATCAAGTC
>CAINQO010000115.1 GCA_903852325.1 Candidatus Omnitrophota bacterium | reverse complement strand
TCGATCTGCGGCACGCCGCGTGTAGCAGCAGGAATCCCGACCAAGTCAAATCTCCCCAACTCTACGTTATCATCTGCCAACGGCCGTTCGCCCTGCAAAACGCGAATAGTAACCGCGGTCTGATTATCCGCTGCGGTTGAGAATATCTGGCTTTTTTGGGTGGGGATCGAAGCGTTTCTTTCGATCAATTTCGTATTTACTCCTCCCAGAGTTTCAATCCCTAAAGAAAGAGGGGTAACATCCAAAAGCAGCACATCCTTAACTTCTCCGGTAATGATCGCTGCCTGGACTGCCGCGCCTAAAGCGACGCACTCCATCGGGTCAACCCCGCGTTCGATCTTTTTGCCGACATAATCTTCGACAAATTTTTGCACGATCGGCATCCGGGTAGGCCCGCCGACCATGATGATCCGGTCCACTTCTTTAGCGGAAAGCTTGGCGTCGTTTAATGCCTGTTCCATGGGATGCTTGCAGCGTTCGATGATCGGCCCGACCAAGTCTTCGAGTTTGGCGCGGGTAATGTTCATCGTTAAATGCTTCGGGCCGCTGGCGTCAGCGGTAATAAAAGGAAGGTTTATATCCGTGCTTACGGTCGAGGATAATTCGATCTTTGCCTTTTCCGCTGCCTCGCGCACCCTTTGCACCGCCATTTTATCGCTCATAATGTCGATGCCGGTTTCACGCTTGAACTGGCCGGCGATATATTCCAGCAATACCTTGTCCATATCGGTACCGCCTAACTGCGTATCGCCGCTGGTGGCCTGCACATGGAAGACCCCCTGAGCCATTTCCATGATCGTGACGTCCAAAGTCCCGCCGCCCAAGTCAAAGACCATGATCTTCTGCTCCTTGCCGGCTTTTTCCAAACCGTAAGCAAGGCAGGCCGCGGTAGGTTCATTAATGATCCTTAAAACCTTTAATCCGGCGATCTCACCGGCATCCTTGGTTGCCTGGCGCTGGTTATCATCAAAATACGCCGGGCAGGTAATGACGACATCTTCAATTTTATCTCCCAGGTAAGCTTCCGCATCCTGTTTAATTTTCTGCAGGATAAAAGCGGAAATCTGCTGCGGGGAATATTCCTTGCCGTGAGCCTTGAATTTAAAATCCGTACCCATCTTACGCTTGGCCGCCTGGATCGTGCCTTCGGCATTAATTGCTGCCTGGCGCCTGGCGGGTTCGCCGACTAAACGCTGCCCATCTTTAGTAAAAGCCACATAAGACGGGAAAGCTTTTCCGGAAGCCACCCCGGCCCCTTCCGCGGAAGGGATAATTACCGGCCTGCCGCCTTCCATTACTGCTGCGGCGGAGTTTGATGTCCCCAAATCGATTCCAATCACTTTTGCCATCTTTAATTCCTCCTCGTCTACGTAGACGACACTGCCGCAATTCCTTCAGGCGGCAGGTGTAGCCTACCACTGTAATTATTTTTTAGAAACTTTAACCTTAGCGGTCCTTAACACCCGCCCGTGAATTAAATATCCTTTTTGTAATACCTCAACGATCGTATGTTCCGGCAGGTCTTTATGCTCCACCTGCATCAGGGCTTCGTGGAAATTCGGATCAAAGATCTTTCCTTCGGCCTCGATGGGTTTTACCCCGTGGTTCTTGAGCATTTCATATAAATGCGCCAGGATCATCTCCACCCCTTTTACAAAAGCGCTCAACTCCTCTTTCCCGGATTCCG
>CAINQO010000114.1 GCA_903852325.1 Candidatus Omnitrophota bacterium | reverse complement strand
TGCCAAAGGAACACGACGAGGCTGAGCGGATTCTCGCGATGCAGAAGGCGGCTTTTTCGGCGCAGCTCGCTCTGGCACGGCGGCTGTGCTGCCCCGTGGTCATCCACTCCCGGGGGGCCTTCCGCGAGTGCGTGGAGGCGATCGATTCCAGCGGCGTCAGCTGGTCGAGGGTCGTTTTTCACTGTTTCAGCGAGGGCGAGGCCGAGGTGGCCGAGCTCGCCCTCCGCGGGGGCAGGGCGTCCTTCACCGGAATCCTCACCTACAAGAATGCCTCTTCGGTCCGGGCCGCGCCGCTAAAATAATCAGCGGTAAAGACTGGAAGGATATCCTTGTTTTAAGGGAGAATGTCCAGGCAGAAGTCCACCCCGGGTGGAACGCCATCTTAATCGCCTTCCACTGTCTGACAAACTGCAACATTGACGGCTTGATCGTATTCTCCGTAGTCGGATTATTTGTCCTGTTTTTCCTTGTTCCCCTCATCTTCCTGAAGCGTCCGGAAGCCTGGCTCTTGGCGATGCTCATCGGGATAATGGTTGAACCTGTCTTTCTCACGCGCATGCTTAACGGCAGACCGCTGATGGTGACAATCTCCGCCCTTATTTTTCTTCTTTTTGCCTGGGATAAATTTAAAAGTAAGCCTTCCTGGCGGCTTTATTTAAGCATTACCCTGGCCATTGCCGCGGCAACCTGGATACATTCATCCTGGTACTTGTTTACCCTGGTGATCGCCTGCCTGCTGATCGGGCGGAAATGGCAGGCTGCTTTGAGGCTCAGTGTTTGTTTTTTTGCCGGCGTATTGCTGGGAGCTTTATGCACCGGCCATCCTGCGGCTTTCATTTTTGGGGTTGTCCAGCACGGGGCGGATGTATTTAAAGGCTCCGTGGGAAATTTTGCCCTGGTCAAAGAGCTTCAAGCAGGAGCAGGCAATCCCCTGGCGCCAGTCGCTGTGGCCATAATGCTCGGCTGGCGGGCTTTGCGCAATCAATGGGACAAAGCATGCCTGAATAACCCTGTTTTTATCCTGGCGGTTTTGGGATGGATACTGGGATTTGCGGTGGTGCGTTTTTGGTATGACTGGGGGTTGCCGGCGCTTTTAGTTTGGTTAGCGCAGGAATTAGAACCCGTGCTTGAGGATAAGCTGGCTTATTTATCACCCAGGCGTATCCTGGTAACTACTCTGGCGGCAATGACTTTGTTTTTGGCGGTTTCCGGAGACGCAAATAACCGCTGGAGTTTTAATACCACTAAAACCTACGCCCAGAACAAACAATGGCTACCGGATCCCGGCGGCATACTTTACAGTATCGATATGCGCATTTTCTATAATACCTTTTACAACCATCCCGACGGACAATGGCGCTATATCCTCGGATTTGAATCCACGATGATGCCCCCGGAAGATTTGGAAACTTACCGCAACATCCTGCGCCTGAACAATGCTGCGGCCTACGGGCCATGGGTAAAGAAAATGACTCCGCTTGACCGGCTGGTCATTCTCTCCCAATCCGGTACTCCGCCGCAAATATCCGGCCTGGAATGGTACAATCTTGCGGACCTATGGGTGGGAAGAAAGCGGCTTTAAATATTACCTGCCCGAGATTACCCCTCTAAAACAAAGCACCGCGATTAACCTGGCTAAATGCGGAACGCTGATCAGGTGGGCAGTAAATATCTTCTTGGTTATTCTTAACCAGGTAGAAAAATTATAGTAGCTTTTGCTTATCCGGTGCCGGATGCTTTTAAGTTTTTCTACGGAGCAGTCCGCGGAATACACCATATCGTTACCGCTGACCTGATATCCCGCAGACTGGGCGATAACCTCATTTAAAGGCGAATATTTCTCCGTCCTTAACAGGCTGAGGCTGATCGAGTCCAGGCTGAGGCGTTTGGCAAAAGCAGCGATCGCCAGCATTTCCGGCTCGCTCTCTCCGATACAGCCGACAATAAAATACCCGTGGACATAGAAATTTATTTTTCCGATTTCCGCGAAGGCCTTCTCCGCCAAAGCCGTATCAAAACCTTTCTCCATGGCCTTTAGTGTCTTATTTTGAGCGGACTCAATGCCGATGGAAAGTATTTTGAAGCCGGCGGCAAACATCTTCTTTAAAACCTGCGGGTACTTATAAACATCCAGCCTTAAGGAAACCGCGAACGTCTTTTTTATCCCTGCGGCAATAATCAAATCGCAGATCTCTTCCACCCTTTTCATATCCACGGCAAAATTATCATCGACGACAAAAATAAACTCGGCAGGGACGGTTTTTAACTCTTCCACTACGGAGCGCGCGGACCGGGCGCTCCAGCCCCTCTTTTGGCCCAGGGGGTTATTCGTAAAAGTGCAGAATTTACAATTATACGGGCAGCCCCGGGAGGTGGAAATAAAATCCATCCCTAAGCCAAGGTCTATATTTTTATATAAAAGCCTGTAGTTAGAGCGGCGCAACTTCCGGTTAGGGTAAATTTTATCATTCAAGCAACCGAGGTCACGGGAGGGATTGTGAATAACGCCGCCGTCTTTGCGGTAAGAAATGCCGGCGATCTCCGCCAGCGGCAATCCTGAAGCGATATCCCGGATAATCTCCTCTCCGTCTCCCCGGACAATAATATCCAGGTTGGGCGAGGCGGCAAATAATTCTGTCACATAAGTAGTGGCGTATCTGCCTCCGGCAACCACTTTGACTCCGGCCGGAAACCCAGCAATAATATTCAGGGCGGCATCCCGTTGATAATCCCAGGAGATGGAAACGCAAGCCAGGTCCACAAGCTCTTGGTTGAAATATTTATCCAAATCCGATTCGAACCGCATATCGATCAGCGTAACCTTGCCGGTTAAATCCTCCAAAACCGCGGTAATGTATTCCAGCCCGATCGGAGGGCAATATTGCTTCTTCGGCGTCCCGTTTTTATACGGATAGATGCACAATACGTTCTTATATAAGTTTTTTTCTATGGTTACCACTAAACTCTCCTTTGATCGAATGGCTAAGTTCCTTGCCGCCAGAAAAACATAGACCAATGCCGATGGCGGCAGGACCCGCAAGGATTAACTGCTTTGAGGCGCTTGATTAAAAACAATATGCCTGACCGGTTAAGAAATGTGGATGGTTATGTTAGAAGGCAGATTATCTGTTGTGTTTGGGATGAAGGGTTCTTGATAGGCTTTTGCCCTATGAAATGACGCACTTTTCCGTGATTTAGGAGGTGCCAGGATCAGGTTCCAGCGGGGTTGGATGAGGGAATAACCCAGGGGGAAAGCCGTTCAAAAGAGAACAGGTTAAGGCAAAGAGGGCGCGCATTGCGCTTACTATAAGTATACCGCCAATCGGCCAAATAGCAAGAAATTAAACCGCTCTCTCTCGGAAAAACCGGTTCACCGGTGCTTTTCTCTGAGTTCCAAGTAATTATCGTCTGAAGCGGCCATCACCGGAAACACTGCCGTGCTTTTATAGCCTGCAAAATAGGCCGCCCGGAACAACAGGAAAACGGCAAAAATGATTGAGATCAGCAGCAACTTTTTTTACTCCGGCAATTATCATAATCCAGGCTGGTTATCTATTCTGAAATCGCAAACTCTACGTTTACCACAGCATTAACCTTCTTCTCCAGAGAAGTCGTATCATTCATTCCATAGTCAGAAACGTCGAAAGAATTAACCGGGGTGATCTGAAATACCCCCATCCGGGCAGAGCGGATACTGCCGATTTTGTTGCCTGAAGCCTTGGCCATCGATTCTGCGCGTTTCTTGGCGTTCTCTGTTGCTTCGGAAAGCATGGTCAACTTAAGCTCAGGAAGCTTGGTATAGAAATATTCCGGAGGCTGAGAAATCACTTCCAGCCCCTTTTCGATAAGCTCGGTCGCCTGCCGGGAAACTTCGGTAACCTTAAGGACATCTTTTGAGCGGACCTCAATCTCCTGGCCTAAAATATAACCTTCTATATCATTGGTGTCGTTTCCTTTTTCGTTCTTCTTATGTAATACGGTAGTGGTGACCGGGGCGGCGATAACTTCATTTTCCTTAATCCCTTTTCCGGCTAAATAATCTTTTACTGTCCGAAGGTCATCTTTCAACAGGCCGAAAGCAGCCACCATTTTGGCCTCCCGGCGAGAGAAACTGAGTTTCCAGACCATAAGATCGGAAGTGATGTTCTTCTCCGTTGAACCGGTCACCGTGATCACCTGCCCGGAGAACTTTTTAATCGCCAGAAGCCCTTTTGAAAGAATAACCGTGGAGGTAATTGTTGCCACCACAAAACAAATCCCCAGGATGATTATCTGGGTGCTGCGCAGAACCTTGATCCCTTCCATCTTACTCCTCCTGCTTAAAAATGGTTATAACTCCTGCTGGCTTCGCTGACTTTTTTCTTAATTGACAAGGGCGAAAATAAACCATTTTAAATACTCAAAGCCGTCTCTGAGAAACCTAAAGTGCGATTCCCCCCCCTGCCGATCATGCCAAACGGTCGGTATTTCAGCAATCTTGAATCCTTTCTTATGCGTCTTAATTAAAAGTTCGAAACCGAGCGTATAATAGTCGGACTCTATCGGCCCGACACTTTTTAGAACATCCTTCCGGAACATCTTAAATGCGTTAGTGGGGTCTAGGGTGGGGATCTTGATCAAAAGAAAGGTTATTCTGCCCAAAAATTTTGAGAAAAATCCTTTAAGCGGATTGTTATGCTTTGCATAACCGCCCCTGGCATATCTGGAGGCGCAGACAAAATCATATCCTTCGCCGCATATCTTCCGCAGCATTAGGGCAATATCATTCACATTATCCGACAAATCCCCCATGAGGATAAGGATAACCTCTCCTTTGGCGGCCTCAAAACCCTCCTTAAGGCTCCTTCCGAGGCCATGCCTGCCCTGACGGGAAATCAGAAGTATCTTTCCGTCTTGCTTGCGCTCAGACAGAACAATCTCCCTTGTGCGATCTTTTGAGTTATCATCAACAACGATGATCTCGCATTCGACGGGAATAGAACATTCTCTTAGCTCAACCAGGAGATTACTTATCAATGCTTCTTCATTAAATACCGGGATGATAATTGAAAGGGTCATATGAGGAGGTAAGAAGATGGCTTGTTTGCTGCATGATCCCAAAGTAGGGAGTCATAAACGCGGCTTATTTATATTCTATCAATCTGATGACACTTTAATGGATTTGGCCGTCGCCCCTTCCTTATCCGTAATGTAAGCTATGCTAACATTATCACCATTGTCTACCCAAGTCAAGGTAGTAGCATTTCCGTCTTTACCAATAATAGCGGCGCCACTGGACACTATAAAGGTCTTTTTCTCCCCTTTATCATTTTTGACAGTAATCTGCGGATTTGTCCCGCTTATACCGCTCCCGCTTAATATAGAATAGACCGTTCCGGTAAAATTAGCGGCTCCCTCTGTGGGCGCAGAGACGGCGCTGTCGGAGAGTGGCGTTGAAGTAACAGTGCTGGAAGCTTGCGTTGAAACAGCGGCATTATTAGAAGCCTTGGTCGAATTAGCGTTATCATTTCCACTGGATAAAACCGGCATAATTTCGGCAAAACACACAGGAATTGCAGCGAAAGTAATTACAGGCGCTAACATTGCCGAAACAAAAACAACGGTCAGGTTTTTAAACATTTTAGGTTGGGCGGGATTCAATTGGTTGC
>CAINQO010000113.1 GCA_903852325.1 Candidatus Omnitrophota bacterium | reverse complement strand
TCCTTGTGTTTTTTCCCACATAAACTTTAACAATAAAACGATCAGGATGAGGTTGGAAAAAAAGAAAATAAAACAAATCCGTTTTAAAAGAATATTATCCCTGGCGATCATCGCCTGCCTCTCCTGGACCTGGCTGAGCGCATTCTTCATCTCTTTAAGGGACTGGATCTGTTCCTGTTCGTGTTTCTGGAACCGGTCCTGGAGGTCATTGATCTGCGGCGGGGCGATTTGCGCTTCTGGGGCTGCCGCTGTTGCCTCAGGATACGGCACAACCGCAAAGCTCCGGGCATAACCTAAAAAAATGAATGCGCATAATAACAAAATCAGTTTCGTATGTCTAAACATCCTGCCTCCTTTTTTATTATTTCCTCCTATAAATTCTTTTAATGACAGCTGTGCTGGGCGCAGGCATTTTCTACGGTCAATTCCAGGAGCCCGCCTTTGGTAAATTGGCTGACAATATCCGCAACGGTACCAGGAACAGCCCGGTAAACCTTGATCCCTCCCTCATTCAGCTTTTGCACCGCCCGGCCGCCCATCCCGCCGGTAACTACCGCATCGATCTTTTTCCCCATTAACGCGTTCATCGGCTGGCACATCCCGTGGGCATGATGCTGATTGGCATTATCGATAACTTCTACGGAATCATTCCCTGTATCCATAATGGTAAAATACGGCGCGCTGCCAAAATGCCCGTAAACTGCCGCGCTCTTGCCTGCATTAGTTTCAGTAGGAATACATATCCTCATTTTGTTCTCCTTTTCTAAGTTACTGATCCGGCCGATCTAACCGGTCAGGCTTTCTTTACTTTTCCACCTTCAATCTTCAGGGCTTTACCGTGCAAAAGCACATCCGCAATTTTTTTATGCGCCGCGTTAACAATGTTGCCGAAGGTCTGCCGGGAAATATTCATCTTCTTTGCGGCAGCTTCCTGATAGAGACCTTTATAATCTGCGAGCCGGATCGCTTCCAACTCATCAAGAGTTAAATTAACTTCCTCCAGGCTCCCTAAAGGAATACCCCGGGGTTTAAAATAGTTAGAATCGGGATTACAGCCGATTTTACGGCAAAGAAAGGGCCTAGACATACGCAATTACGGTTATTATTAGCATATGCCAATAATAACACGGGGGGAAAATTTTGTCAATGGTCTTTAGGTTTTAGGGAATCATCTCCGGCCGGTGATTAGAAAAATACTGAACACCCTGTCCCGGCCCTGAGCATCAGGTTTATGCATTTGCGTGGCGGTTAACGAAGAAACGCCTGTAAACCCCGCCTCGACAAACAGCGCACTTAGTTTTTCACGGTTAAAACCGAAATGAAAAACTCCCTCATTACTATCGTGGAACCGGCCGTCTTCCTCATCCAGGTCGGCAATGGCGATCTGCCCGCCGGGATGCAAAGCGCGGTTAAACTGTTTAAGCAGCGCCAGCGTATCCTGGACATGGTGCAGGGTCATGCTGCTTATGATCGCATGATAACTGCCGCTAACCGCTTCTCCCTTGGTTAAATCCAGATGGAGGGTTTTTAGGTTACTCCTCTGCCCGCTTTGGATCTTGTTAGCGAAAACCTCCAGCATGCCTTTTGAAGAATCCAGGCCGGTGACCGAATGCACCGCTGAAGTTAACGGAAGAGAGACCAAACCCGTGCCGCAGCCAAAATCCAAAAGATCCATATCTGGCCTTAATTGAAGATGCTCCGCAATAACCTTGGAAATCTCCCCGGCTATTTTAACCCGCGCAGGCGCATCCCAGGTCGCCGCTTCTTTATCAAAATCACGCTTGGCTTGATCCAATTTATTTCACTCCGAGCTTTTGTAATATCCACATCATCGGGCACCAGTTGGTGAGCGCCGACTGGAGCAAATTCAACCCGACAAACGCGGTAAACCATAGCCAGTTTAAATTGACATAATGCGCCAGGAGCAAGCTGGCCAAAATAAAAAAGCCCGCGATCCCGCGCAATAATCTATCCATCATCGCAACCTCCTTAGGTTTTTTCTTTCGGTTTCATCGCCATGTAATAAATCACCGGCACGGCGGTCCGGGATAAAATTGTCGAAGCAATCTCTCCGGCCATTAGGGCAACCGCCAGCCCCTGGAAGATCGGGTCAAACAGGATTACCGATGCCCCCACTACCACCGCCGCGGCGGTCAACAGCATCGGGCGGAATCTTTTTGCCCCCGCGTCGATCACCGCTTCCTCCAGCGGCATCCCCTGGGCCAGGCGCAGTTGGATAAAATCAACCAGAATGATCGAATTCCTCACCACGATCCCTGCCCCGGCGATCATCCCGATCATGGAGGTGGCGGTAAAAAACACGCCAAAGATCCAGTGCGCCGGTAAAATCCCGACCAGAGTCAAAGGGATCGGAAGCATAATGATCCAGGGGGTTTTAAAAGACTGGAACCACCCGACCACCAAAACATAAATTAAAATGATCACCGCGGCAAAGGCGATCCCCAGGTCGCGAAAAACTTCATAAGTCACCTGCCACTCACCGTCCCATTTCATTGACCAGATATCCGTGGATGACGGCTGCCCGGTAAAAAGTTGCTTGATCTTTTTCTGCGGCTTCTGCGCCCCATCAGGCAGCACCAATTTATTGATCCCCTTGCCTAAATCCAGGATCGCGTACACCGGGCTTTCAAACTTCCCGGAAACATCGGCGATCACATAAGAAACGGGCACAAGATTCTTATGGTAAATCGGCTTATCTTTGAAGCCATCCTCAACCGTAACCAGTTCTTTAAGCGGGATGGGTGAACCGTACCGGGAAAGCAGGGTAATATTCAAAAGTGAATCAAAGCTCTCTCTTTTTTCTTTAGGCAGCCGCAGGATTATTTCCACCGGCTCATATTCATCCTGTAAATGCGCCAGGTCCACGGCCTTGCCTTGAATACCTAACGCGATCGTTTGGGCCACCGAAGAAACCGGGATCCCGTTCAGGGTTGCTTTTTGCGTATCTACCCTTAAACGCACAAGCTTTTCATCCGCGGCCACGTAAGTGTCGATATCGGTCACCCCTTTATTGGCGCCGAGCATCCCTTCGATCTTTTTTGCCAGCGCGTTCTGCCCTTCGATATTGGGACCGTATACTTCAAAAACAAGGGTGGATAACACCGGCGGCCCCGGAGGCACTTCCGCCACCTGCACGTGGGCCCCGTATTTATCCGCTATGGCGTGGATCCCCGGCCGGATGCTTTTAGCGATCGCATGGCTTTGGCGCTTGCGGGAATTCTTACCCACGAGATTAACCTGCAAATCCGCCTGGCTGGTTTTAGAACGCAGGAAATAGTGCCGGACTAACCCGTTGAAATTATAAGGCGCGCTTGTCCCGGCATAAGCTTCGATATCTTTAACTTCCGGGACAGCCGCCAGGTATTTGGCCATCTCTTCCAGGGCGGCGCTGGTTTTTTCAAAAGGCGTGCCTTCCGGCATATTGAGCACTACCTGAAACTCATTTTTATTGTCAAAAGGAAGCATCTTCACTTTTACCAGGCGCAGCGGCACCAGCAGCACGGAAAAAATAAGTAATCCTCCCAGGACTTTAAGAAAAATCTTGCGCACTTTCGGCTTATAGATCAGGGGGCTCATATATGAGCGGTAAAGCCGGGTCAGGAAATCATCCTTCTCCCCTTCGCCATGCCCTTTTAATTTTCCTTTTAAATGCGCGCTGCCCAGGATCCTGTACGCTGCCCAGGGGGTAGCCACGAAAGCGGCGACCATAGAAAAAAACATCGCGGTGCTTGCCCCGATCGGGATCGGGCGCATATACGGCCCCATCAACCCCCGGACAAAAGCCATCGGCAGGATCGCCGCGATCACCGTCAGGGTAGCCAGGATCAGCGGGCTCCTTACTTCATTGACCGCTTCAATGGTCACTTCCAGTAAAGGGCGGCCCTTGTTTTCCGGCAACCGCAAATGGCGCACGATATTCTCCACGTCCACGATCGGATCATCGACCAGGATCCCGATGCAGAATATCAGCGCAAAAAGGGTGATCCGGTTCAGGGTAAACCCGAAAAAATAAAATGCCGCCAGGGTCAAAGATAAAGTCATCGGGATCGCCACAGCCACTACCCCGGATTCCCGGATCCCCAGGGAAAAAGCGATCAGGATGCTTACCCCGATAATCGCCAGCCCCATATGGAATAACAACTCATTTGATTTTTCATTCGCGGTTTCCCCGTAATCCCGGGTTACCGTAAAACTCACGTCTTCCGGGATCAGGGTGCCGCGCATCCCCCGGACTTTGGAAATTATTTTTTCACAGAGCCGGGTAGCATTGGCGCCTTTTCTTTTGGATATCGACAGGGTCACCGCCTCAAAAGGCCCCTTATCTTTTTCCGGGGAATTATTGCCATAGCGGATATTCACCGCTCGCTCCTCTTCATCGGCTCCGTCATTGACCCGGCTGACATCCTTAAGCGTTACAATCCCCCCCTGGCTCACCCCCACCACCAGGTTTTCCAGGTCCGTCCGGGAGCGGAAAAAAGCGTCCGCTTCCACATTTAAAAGTTCCGGCTGGCTTTGCAAATGTCCGGCAGCAGCCTTAACATTGGCTTTTTGAATCAGTTCGGTTATTTCCGCGGGGTTAAGAAATCTTTCTTTTAATTTCTGTTCATCAAGAAATACCTGGAATTGGCGTTTCCTGCCCCCGGTAATCGTGGTCTCCGAAACATCCGGGACAGAACTGATCGCCGTCTGCACTCCGGCCACCACCTTGCGCAAAGCTACCGGATTATGGGTTTGACTGTGAAAGGTCAGAGCCAGGATAGGTACATCATCTATCGAACGGACTTTAATGAACGGCTGGGAAGCCCCGGCCGGTAAAAAGTCAAGATTGGAATAAACTTTGGTGTAAAGCTTGATCAGGCTTTTCTCGACATTCTCCCCCACCTTAAAGCGCACGATAAAGGTCGCCCCGTCCGCTTCCGCGGTGGAGTAAATATACTCGACCCCGGATATTTCCCAAAGGGTGCGCTCTCCGACATTAATGATCCGGCGCTCAACCTCTTTGGCGCTTGAGCCAGGATAAGAGACAAAAATATCGAACATCGGAACGGATATCTGCGGCTCCTCTTCCCGGGGGAGATTGACCACGGCAAAAAACCCGAGGATTATCGACGCCACGATGATCAGGGGGGTAATTTTCGAACGCGCAAAAGTATTGATGATCTTGCCCAGGAATCCCATGCGCTTTGGAACCATGTTTGACATAAAGGTTATTCTCCGATTTGGCCTACGGCTTCCTTCATTTTAGGCTCATCCAGCTGGCCGGATAAAAAAAGCAATCTGGTCCAGGAAGCTTTCGTATCGGTAGCCAGGGTATAATAACCCTTGGCTACATTAAGGTAGGAAGTGCGGATCTCCAACAGGTCGGCGATGGATTTTTTCCCTTCACGGTAAAGCGGCAGCATCAACTCTACTGCCTGCTTGGCATCCTCCAGCATTTTCTGGTTTACGGGAAGATTATCCTGCACGGTCTGATAATGAGCGTATTCGTTGGCGATGTCTTTGGTGATCGCGTCTTTCAGGGTCGCTTTATCGGATTCAAGTTTCTTCAGGGTTTCTTTGGAGAGGCGCAGGCGCGAGGAGTATGCCGGATCAAAAAGATCGATCTGCCCTTTCACTCCGACGGTATAATTCTGCCCTCCGTTAGATTTAAAATTATGGGTATCCTCCCGGGCTTCGCCGAAAGCATCGATCCGCGGAAGGCCGGTGAATTTTTCCCGGCTAACATCGATCCCCTGGGCCTGGATCGTCTTTTCGATCGCCGCCAGGTCAGGGCGGGATTTATACGCCTGCTGGAACAAATTCTGTAATTGTTCGGTCTTCTGCGCGCTTTCCGCAAGCTCTCCCCGGATCTCCAAAGGCTGCAAAGGATCCTGCCCCATAAGAATATTCAACAGGATGTGCACGGCCTGTTTTTCCTGGAGTAACTGGTTTTTAAGCTGAATAATACTTCCGTGCATTACTTTGGCGGTGTAGAAATCCGCGCCGAAAATCAGCCCCTTGTCTTTAAGGTCCTGAGCCTGCTGGATATCCTGTTCGCTTGCCTGGCTTACCTCATTGACCGTAACCAGCAGTTTTTCTACCGCCACCGCCCGCAGGTACGCCTCGGAGGCAACCAGGAAAGCTTCCATTTTAGTAAAGGATGCATCAAAACGCGCGGAATCTATTTGCAGCTTAGCGGATTTGACCCGGGAAATAGTTTGAAAGGCGTCGAAAATCGGCATCTGGCCTTCCAGGGAAGCATTGTAGGTAGTGTGCGCCCCGGGAGTGTTCATCCGCGAAAGCGCGAAGTCATCATTGGTAAAAGAATTCTCCCTTAGCAAGCTTCCGAAAACAAATACCGGATCATCGCCGTGAGTAACGGAAACAGACCCTTGTATGCGCGGAAGAAAGCCGACCACCGCCTGCAGTTTACGGGCGATGGCTAAATTCACACTGGCATCCTGCTGTTTTAATTTCGGATAATACGCCAGGACTTTTTGATAGAATTCCTTAAAAGTAAGCGGCTTTGCTACCGGCGTTTCATCGGCCGCCCATAATAAAGAAAAATTTAACAGTGAAATTACCGCTAAAACAAAAATAATCAACAGGGGCGGCTTGATGTTTTTCATAGGATTAAATATTCTCCAGGCTCTCCGCTACTTTTTCAATGCAACCGATGCAGGTAAGTTTACGCAATGACCGGATTTCTTTACACTTAGTTGACCCGGCGGAAGCGAAAAGTAAACTCGCGCAACTCTTAAGCTTTTCCGGATGCCGGTTTTCCAATATAGCTTTGGCCGCATAAAATGCTCCGCAATGGCCTTCGGGAGCGTTGCCGCCGCCGAATTTCCCAAATTGAATAACCATAGCGTCAGTAAGGGAAAATTTATCTTTAAATGCCTTAATGATCGTTTGGCTGCAATTCAATTTCTCATGGCCGGGATGGCCTAAATAATGCGCTTTGGCTTTCTCTTTTGACATTGGCTTCCTTTTAAAGAACTACTTACCCAATAATTTAATTAAGGCCGCGATCCGGTCATCATTGATCCGGTAACAGGTTTTCACCCCTTCTTTGCGGATCCGGACGATCCCCCTGCTTTTCAAAATCCCCAGATGCTGGGAAACGGTTGACTGCGGAAGCCCAAGCGCCTTGACCATTTTGTTCACGTTGCACTCACGGCCAAGCAGCCCCTCCACCATCCGCAGGCGCACCGGATGGGCCAGGGCTTTCAATAATTCACTCTCTTTTGCGTAATCTATGGGCATGTCCGTTTCCATTAATCGTTATATCGTAATAATACGATATATATCCCGGTTTGTCAAGGGATTTTTTAAAAAATTCCCGGAATTATTTTTTTAAGATTATTTCGAAATAATGAAGGCGCCTATTTAACCGTTATCTTTACTCCGCTTTTTCCGGTTTTCTGCCTGGCCCCCGCCTTCGGCACATTAATTTTTAAAACTCCGTTGGAATAATCCGAAGTAACGGCGGCCGGATTGGCGTCTACCGGTAAAGTAACCGTCTGCAGGAAATACCCGTAATCCTGCTCCTGCCGGTATATCTGCCGGCTTTCTGTCTCTTTTGCATCTTTTCTTTCCACAGAAATGGTCAAAAGGCGGCCGGAGATTTCCACCTTAATGTCCTTTTTATTTATTCCGGGCAAATCGGCAACTACCAGATAACCCGAAGCGGTTTCTTCCATTTTTATGTTAATACTGGGCTCGATGAGCACCCTCTCCTTTTCCCCGGCCCCGTTATAATCCCGGGTAAAGCCATTATCGAACATATTATCCGTTTGCCGCTGCATCAACGCCGTCTCCCTCACCGGATCCCAGTTCTGGGCGCTTTCCGCATACTCCTGAGGGTACCCTTGAGGATACGCTTGAGGCCTTGCCCATGCCATGCTCTCCGGCATATCCTTATAAGGCAAAGGCATCAAGGTTCTCGTTCCCGGCCGCCAATGCCGGTGTTTTAAACCCAGCATATACGCGGTTTCAAAAATAACTATCGCCCCAAGCACTACAACCAGAATGGTTAAAGTTTTATTCTGCATCTTGCTCTCCTAAATCAATCCGCTTAAACCCGGCAGGATTCAGATTTCACTATCCGTTCCGCCTCCAACCAATTTAACAGATCGCGCCCGGCTTTTCTGCCGCTTTTTTCATAAAGCTCCTGGGCTTTACTTCTGATCTTTTGGTCAAGCTGCTCTCCAGTGCAAGGAGTCCCTGTTTTATTTGTTTTTACTGTAGCCATTTTATTCACCTCTCCTTTCCTATTAATATTTTATTATTCCGCAAAACACGTACAATTACCTATCCGGGCTAGCTGGGACAAAACCCCCCACCCCCG
>CAINQO010000112.1 GCA_903852325.1 Candidatus Omnitrophota bacterium | reverse complement strand
CGGTGAGCACCTTTCCTTTATCCGGGATCCCGGAAGGCAGGACAACATCAAAGCAGGAGATCCGGTCGGTAGAAACAATAAGCAGTTTATCTCCCAGGTCATACACATCCCTGACCTTACCGCGGCGAAAGAGTTTTAAATCCTTAAAATCCGTTTTTAATATAACTTCACTTCCCATTTTTCTTTAAGCGTTCGAGCAGGGCATCATATTCATCCCAGAGTTCCCGGGGCATGTCTTTCTTGAATTCCGCAAAAAATTTATTTATCCCTTTCAGCTCTTCCTGCCATTCCTCTTTGTCCACATTAAGCAGTTTTTCCAATACTCCGTTTCCCAGATTAAGGCCGGTCATATCGATATTGAACGGATATGGCACATAGCCGACCGGGGTACGCATGGCGTTAACCGTGTTATCGCAACGGTCCAATATCCATTCCAGGACCCTGAGATTCTCGCAGAATCCCGGCCAGAGAAATTTTCCTTTCTCGTCCATCCTGAACCAGTTGACGTGGAAAATTTTCGGCGGCTTGGCCATTAGCTTACCCATATTTAACCAGTGCCGGAAATATTCCGCCATATTGTAACCGCAAAAAGGAAGCATCGCCATCGGGTCGCGGCGCACCTGCCCCAATTTTCCCACCTGGGCGGCGGTCAACTCCGAGCCCATGGTCGCGCCCACAAACACCCCGTGCTGCCAGTTAAACGCTTCATAGACCAGAGGCGCGACATGCTGGCGCCTTCCGCCGAAAATTATTGCCGAGATCGGCACTCCGTGATGCTGGTCCAGGCGGAAAGATGCCGAAGGGCAATTAGCGATCGGCGTGGTAAAACGGGCGTTAGGGTGCGCCCCTTTGATCGCCTTACCCTCGTCATCCAAAGTATTCGGTTTCCAGGGATTACCTTTCCAATCAATACCCTGGCTGGGCACTTCTCCGTCAGCGCCTTCCCACCAAACCGTATTATCCGGCTTTAAAAGCACATTGGTATAAATAGTATTTTTTTGTACGGTTTTAACCATATTCGGATTGGCGTTAGAATTCGTCCCGGGAGCAACCCCGAAAAACCCGGTTTCCGGATTGATCGCCCACAGGGAGCCGTCCGTATCCACGCGCATCCAGGCAATGTCGTCTCCTACTGTCCAAACCCGGTAACCCTTGACCCTTAAACCTTCCGGAGGGATGAGCATAGCCAGGTTTGTTTTTCCGCAGGCGCTGGGAAAAGCCGCGGCAATATATTCGATGTGGCCGTTAGGCTCTTCGATCCCCATGATCAGCATATGCTCCGCCAGCCATTTTTCTTTTTTGGCGGTAAAACTGGATATCCGCAGCGCCAGGCACTTCTTTCCCAAAAGCACGTTCCCGCCGTAACCGGAGCCTACGCTCCAGATCGTATTATCTTCCGGAAAATGGAGGATCAGCCGCTTTTTAATATCCAGCTCGGCTTTAGAATGCAGGCAGCGGGTAAAATCATCATTTTTCTCAAGCTGCCTCAAAACCGCTTCCCCGCAGCGGGTCATGATCAGCATATTTAAAACCACGTAACGGGAATCGGTCAGCTCTACTCCGATCTTGCTGAAAGTGGAACCCACCGGGCCCATGGAAAAGGGAATCACATACATAGTCCGCCCCTTCATCGCGTTTTTAAAGATCGCCCGGGCCTTACGGTAAGCGGCAAAGGGGGACATCCAGTTATTGTTCGGGCCGGCATCGTGTTTTTTCTTGGTGCAAATAAAAGTAAGATGCTCTGTGCGGGCAACATCATCCTGGGCGGTCCGGTGCAGGAAGCAGCCGGGTAATTTTTCCGGGTTCAATCGGATCAATTCACCGCTGGCCACACACTCTTTTTCCAGGATCAATTTTTGCTCTTCGCTGCCGTCAATCCAGACGATCTTATCCGGCCCGCAAAGCTTGGCCATCCGGTTGACCCACTCAATCAGTTTTTTATTGGTCGTCGGAGTATTTTGCACCTTATTTTTTTCCATGAGTAGCTCCGCTGATAAATTTGTAAGCCGAATCCGCGGCGACTGCCCCGTCACCGCAGGCATTGATCACCTGGTAAAACCCTTTTTTGCGGCAATCCCCGCAGGCAAATATCCCCGGCGCCGAGGTGACCATGTGCTCATCGGCCAGGATATAACCGGATTCATCCATTTGCAGCTTGCCTTTCAAAAAACCCGTTGCCGGTTCATGCCCGATGTAAATAAAAACCCCATCGCAGGCAAAATCCTCTTCTTTACCGCTGACCAAATCCTTGATCGCCACCGCGCTGACCTTATTCGCCCCTTTTATTCCGGTGACTACGCTGTTTAAAATGAATTTGATCTTTTCATTCGCCAGCATCCTTTCCTGCAGGATCTTTGACGCGCGCAGGTCCTGGCGGCGGTGCACGATATTCACCGAACCGGCGAAACGGCACAGATAAAGCGCCTCTTCGGCGACCGCGTTACCTCCCCCGACGATCACCACGCGTTTATCTTTAAAAAACGGGGCGTCGCAGGTGGCGCAATATGAAACCCCCCGTCCGGTAAGCTCCTTCTCGCCAGGCACATCTAATTTCCTGGGGGCTGACCCGGAAGCAATGATCACCGCGCCGGCCTGGTAACTTTCACTGCCGGTATTAACTATTCTTGATACGCAATCCAGTTCCACCGCTTCTTCCGCGGTAATTTTGACCTCTAATTCCTTGACCTGGGCTTCCATCCGCGCCATCAACTCTGTGGTAGAAACTCCCCCGGGAAAACCCGGATAATTTTCGATGGTCTCGCTGGTCAGGATCTTGCCGCCCACGGACATTTTTTCGATCAACAAGGTATTTAAACGGCTGCGCCCGGCATACAATGCCGCGGTTAAACCTGCCGGCCCGCCGCCAATGATCACTAAATCGTAATTTATCATTTTCCTCTAAAGCTTAAGCTTGGTCTTCTCTTTTGCTTTTAAAACCGCTAATTTTCTTTTGATCTTGATCTTTTCCAGGAAAGTCGCGTAATCCACGATCAATTTGCCTTTTAGGTGGTCGATCTCATGCTGCAGCACGCAGGCAAAAAGGTCTCTGGCCTGGATCTCTATCGGCTTGCCGTTCTCATCCAGCGCCTGCACGCAAACCTGCTTGGCGCGTTTCACTTTTATGCTGATGCCCGGCACGCTCAAACAACCTTCCCGGATCGACTGTTTTCCCTGCTTATTTGTGATCACCGGGTTAACCAGTTTATAAAGCCCTTCCCCGATATCCACAACGATCAGTTGGGCGCAAAGGCCGATCTGGGGGCCGGCCAGGCCGATCCCAGAATCATCATACATGGTTTTAGCCATCTCGCTCAGGATTTGGCGGTGTTCATCGGTAACCCGGGTTACCGGTTTAGCCTTCTTCCTTAAAACGGAATCGCCGATTATTTTAATCTTTAATTTTGTTTCGGGCATCTACTTTTATTATTTTGGGTTTAACGCTTTTAGCTTCTTTATCTTCAACCCCGACATAGGAAACAATGATCACCTGGTCCCCGGGGCAGGAGCCGCGGGCTGCCGGGCCGTTCAAGCAGACTATGCCGCTATCAGCCTTACCCTTGATCACGTAAGTTTCGATGCGCAAACCGTTATTTAAATTAAGGACCTCGACTTTTTCATTCTCTAAAATATCCGCGGCCCGGATCAGTTTCTCATCAATAGTAATGCTGCCTTCGTAATAAAGATTGGCCTCGGTAACGGTGGCGCGATGGATCTTGGATTTCAACATTGTCCTTAACATTTTTTCTCTCCTCGCCCGGAAGGGCAGATCAATTTATAAGTTTGGCGGGCGATCATTAATTCTTCATTGGTCGGAATAACTAAAACCTTCGGCTTCTTTTTCATATAATCGAATAACCCCCGGCAGACGCTTTCCCGGACCGAAGCCTTGTTTTCCCCTATCCCGGCGGTAAAAACCAAAGCATCCAAACCTCCTAAAACCGCCAAATACGCCCCGATATATTTACGGATCCGGTAAACGAAAATATCCAACGCCAGTTTGGCGCGCTTGTTGCCTGCCTGGGCTTTTTCATCGAGCAGGCGCATATCATTACTGACCCCGGATATCCCTTTTAAACCGCTCTCTTTATTTAAAATACGGTCCATCTGTTTGGGGTCCAGATTTTTCTTCTGCATCAGGTGGGTGATCAGAGCCGGGTCAACATCCCCGCAGCGGGTCCCCATTACCAGCCCTTCCAACGGAGTATAACCCATACTCGTATCCACGGATTTACCTTTATCTACGGCAGTGATGCTACAGCCGTTGCCTAAGTGGCAAGT
Source organism: Candidatus Omnitrophota bacterium (assembly GCA_903852325.1). GTDB lineage: Bacteria > Omnitrophota > Gorgyraeia > Gygaellales > Profunditerraquicolaceae > UBA6249. Next base: position 17,886 of record CAINQO010000112.1, on the reverse strand, counting down.
GATCAATTTTAATCTATTCAGCGGCTTCTTGAGCAGCCGGCTGGCCTCCAGGGAGACATACTGGTGGCTGGTGCCGTGAAAACCGTATTTCCTGGCCCTTAACTTCTGGTAATAATCATAGGGCAGGCCGTAAATAAAGGCGTGCTCCGGTAAAGTCTGGTGAAATGCCGTGTCAAAAACCACTACCTGTTTAACTCCCGGCAAAAGCTTCTGGCAGGCAAGGATCCCGGAAAGGTTAGCCGGATTATGCAAGGGGGCGATCGCGGCGCATTTCTTTATTCCTTTGATCACCCGTTGGTCCACCACCGCCGGTTTATTAAAATCTTCCCCTCCGTGCACCACCCGGTGGCCGACCGCGTCAACCCCTTTAATTTCCTCAAGGACCATCTTTAATCCGGTGTAGTGATCTTTGAGTTCTGAGCCTTCTTCACCGATATGCTCCAACGAGCCTTTTTTGACCAGGCTCTCGGAAGGCATATCAAAAAGCTTATATTTAATCGAGGAACTTCCGCTGTTAATAACAAGTATTTGCATTATTGGGTCCTGACCGCGGTAACACACACGCTATCGACAATATCTTCCGCAAAACATCCCCGGGATAGATCGCTGGCCGGTTTATTCAACCCCAAGAACAGCGGGCCGATCGCCCGGCAGCCGCTTAAGCGCTGCACCAGTTTATAACAAATGTTCCCGGCTTCCAGGTTAGGAAAAATAAGCACATTGGCCCGGCCGTTGATCGGGCTTTCCGGGCATTTGATCTGGGCGACTTCCGGAATGATTGCCGCGTCCCCCTGCAGTTCACCGTCAGCCAATAAATCCGGCGCCTGCGTTTTTAACAATCCCAACGCGTCGGAAATTTTTTCCGCGGCTTTGGTTTTCGCCGAACCTTTCGTGGAATAACTTAAAAAAGCCACCCGGGGAGTGATATCCAGGACCTTTCCGGCCAGTTCCGCGGCGGTAATGGCGATACAGGATAACTGCCGGGAATTCGGGTCCGGGATCACCCCGCAATCGGCAAAAATAAATGTCCCGTTATCCCCGTATTCACAATTGGGCACATCCATAATAAAACAGCTGGAACACAAGGTGAAGCGCTCATCCAGCCCGATGCAGCGGATGCAGGCGCGGGCGATATCCGCGGTAGTATGCACCGCTCCGGCAACCAGGCCGTCGGCTTTACCTTCCCGGGTCATCATCGCCGCGTAGTAAAGGGTGGTAGAAAAAAGTTTTTTCACCGTTTCCAGGTCGACGTCTTTGGACTGATAAAGCTTAAAATATTCCTCGATGTATTTTTCTTTCTGGTTCTTGTCGACCAGGTCCGGAGTTAATACCAGCGGGTTAGCCAGCCCTTCCCGGCGGATGATCTTTACCGCCTCGACTGTGCGCGCGTCATCGTATTCCGGCAAAACGATGGTTTTAATTTTTGCCGCCGCCCGTTTCCTGATTTTACTTATCGCGTCCATGTTCGATCCCTTTCGCTTCTGCCCGGTTAAACCGGGAAAAATTAAAATTAAATATGGGACAATATCTTTTTAAAATCCACGTTTTCTTTGATCAATTTTTCCACCCTCTCGATCTTTTCTTTATCCTGCGGCCGGATCTTTACGGTGATATCGTGGACAACGGTGGCGACATCATAAGTATCCGCTTTGGCCAAAAGCACCGGAATATTCGCCTGGGTCAAAAGCTCCATTACCGGCCCGCTCGGAGTGATATCGCAGGTAAGCACCATTCCGCAAATCTTTAGCTTCTTATTGGCGGAATCACGGAAAGATTTTAAGGCGATCATGATCATGTCCTCCCGGTCGCCGGGAGTGATCATCAGGCTGTCCTCGGTAATGTAGCGCACAGCGTCGCGCGGCTCCATCGCCGCCACGATCACCTTGGCCACCGGGCGCTCCAGGAAATCCTTCCCGCTGATGACCTCAAAATCCGTCTCTTCTAAAATCTGCTCGATACTGGGCCGGGCCAGCACCGGATCATAGGGAAGCACGCCCAACACCTCGATCCCTTTTCTTTCCAGCCCTTTTCTTACCAGGCTGTTGATCTTATCAAACTTACCCGGCAAGACTTTATTGACAATTACCCCCAGGACCTTAACCCCTTCTTTTTCAAACAGCGCTTTATTTAAAACAATTTCATCGATCGGCCTGCCTACCCCGCCGGAAGAAATAATAATTACCTTGGAGCCCAGCAGCTTAGCCACGGAAGCGTTAGAATGGTCAAAAACCGAACCCACCCCGGCGTGGCCCGTGCCTTCGATCACCACCAATTCCTGGTTTTTAGAGATGCGCCGGAAGGCGTCCTGGATCTGTTTGGTAATATTCTTTTTATCGGGCTTGGTGATGTACTTTTCGGTAAAACCTTTTTCTACCGCGATCGGGCTCATGTCTTTGAGCCCGCTCTTTATCCCGCACACCTTCTCGATGAGGATGGAATCCTCATCGATCTTTAAACCCTCTTCCTCAAGGTAGCGCTGGCCGATGGGTTTAATAAAACCCATCTTGCTGAATTTCTGCTGCAAGTACCGGATGATCCCTAAGGAGACCGTGGTCTTGCCGTCGTTCTGCTTAGTCGCGGCGATAAAGATCTTACGCATATTTATTAATTAAACGGCTGCTTCGGCTTAACCGGGAAGGAGTTTAAAGATTTTCCTCGATCTTGCGTTTTAAATCCGGCTTGCTGGCTGCTCCCACCATCTGGTTCATCACTTTACCTTTTTTAAAGAAGATCAGGGTCGGGATGGACATTACCCCGTATTCGGTGGCGACCTTGGAATTATTATCCACATCCACTTTACCGATCTTCATTTTGCCGGCGTATTCCTTGGCCAGCTCCTCGATTACCGGGCCGATCATTTTGCAGGGGCCGCACCAGGCCGCCCAGAAATCCACCAGGACCGGTAGTTCCGACTCCAGTACTTCTTTCTTGAAATTCGCGTCCGTAAAATGCAATGCGCTCATGATTTTGTTCCTTTACAAATTAGGTGGGTTGATAAGATTTTAGAGAATTAAATTATCACAAACGCAGGGCAATTGCAAGGAAAAAAGGGGCCTTATAAAGGGGGGACGATTCTCTTTACGCGCTTTTTAGAAAAGAGAACCGTCCCCTTGATTTTGAGCGCTTACTTTACCGCCATTAAACGCAGCTGCTCCGAATAATATCCCGCGGTCAGGCCGTCTAATGACGCGGTCACCTCCTCCAGTTTCAGCTGTTTTTCAAACCGCCTTTTGCGGTCTTCGATCGGCAAATTATCCAGCTCGCTCCTTATTCTTTGGCGCTCAAAATACAGCTTATTCACCTGGTCTAAAATATCGTTGCGCAATTCCACCATTAACTTCGAACGCACGTCAATACTTGTCTGAGAATCGCTCCAAAGCAGGTCGCTCAGGTCCCAGGATAAAGAAATATCCCAATCCACCGTATCCCGGCCGCGCCGTAAACAATCATCATCATTTTTAGTGGTCGACCCCCCTTCCCAATGCCACAAATCCGTAGAGTTGCGGTCCAGGCCGACATGCAGCTGCGGCAGCAGCGCTTTTTTTGCCGCGTCTTTACGCCATTGGGAGATTTTTGTCGGGCTTACCTCCGCGTACCTTACCGCCGCATCCTGAACATCCCTGACCGGCGGTTCAGTTTTAAGGTTTTCGACGGAAAAAACAGCTTTAATATTCGAAAGCTCCCCCGGAACGGATTTAAATATTCCTTTATCACCGGCAATATAAATATTATTTAAACGATCAAGAGTGAAATAATTGAGCTTTCCCGCGGGCAAATTGAAAGAGATTTCCTGCCAGCGCTGCCCGGAATAAAGAAAAACTCCTGCTCCGGTAAGCGCCATCACCCCGGAATTTCCCGGAAACACAAGCATTTTCACCTTGCGGTCCAACAGCCCGTATTCTGGCATTTTCTCCCAGCTTTGCCCTTGATTAAAACTGCGGTAAACCCCTCTGGCGCAGGAAAAATATATCCGGTTGCTGTCCACAGCATCCGGCTTTACAAAATTGGTACCGGATGAGGTTGCCGGCGCGTCGGGATCAGGCTCATCCTTGACCTTTTCTTCCCCGGAATCCTTAAGCCCATAACTTACAAAAATCCTCTCCCAGTTCTGCCCCTGATCCAATGATTTAAATATTCCGCTTGCGGCAGACAGATAAATAACCGGGCCCCCCGTTTCTATATTCAATACCGCTGCGCTATCAATCCCTGCTTTTTCTTTATACCAGCTGCGCCCATTGTCCCGGCTGACAAACAGCCCGGCTTTTGTCCCCAGGAACATTACCGGTCCGTAAACCAGGACTCCGGTACATTGATTTTCCAAATCAGTTTTACCCCGAAAGATTGTTCCCCAATTTTGCCCGGAGTTATTGCTACGGTATAGGCCGTTACCGGTAGCCGCATAGACCCGATTGTTTTCTCCTATCGAAAACGCATTGACCTGCGCGTTTCTTCCTCTTACCGCTAAAACCCTGCGCCAGTTTTTTCCGGCATCATTAGTTTTTATCACGCTGCCCGGCTTACCGGCAAAGATAATTTTATTGTCCCGCGGATCCACTATAAGCGCCTGACAATTGATATTCTCCCTACCGATATCTTCCCAATTCAAATCCTGAGCCAAAACTGCTCCCGCCAAAATGCTTAACCAAATTACGGTGAAACTAAAAACTGTTCTGATCATCCTTGCCACCTCCTGCACTAATTGACGCAAGAGCCGGAAAAATCTAACTAAAAAAGGCACCCTTGATCCAAGAGTGCCTTTTTTAGCTATTTTTACTTTATGACCTTTAATTAACCGCGCATTTCAGGTTTTCCGGTATTTTACTTCCCGGAAATTCCTTCCTTAATATTTTCTTCGCCTCTAAAGCGACTTTTTTACCGGAATAAAGCATGCTGCCGAAAGTCGGCCCCATCCGGGGAACACCATAAACCGTAGAAACCGCCATGCCGCAAACTAACAGCCCCGGATAAACCATTCCGGTTTTCTCCACTACAGCGTCTTCGGAAGTATTAATATCCATCGGACCAAAAGTCTCCATGGTCAGCAGTTTACGCTTTTCCAGGCTTTTGCAAACCCAGGCATCATGCCCGGTAGCATCGATCACCAGCTTAGACTCCAAGGATATCGGGTCTACGCAGGTAATTGCCCTGGGTAAAGCGGATACGGGGGTCCAATTGATCACCGCACCCTCAACCCGGTTATTCCGCAAGACCACATCATCAAACTTGGTCATATTCAGGATCCTTACCCCGGCATCGCACGCCGCAGAAATAAGCTTAGAGCAGGCATTTGGCCCATCAGCGACAAATAACCCGTCCTTAACCTCTTTATAAGGTATCTTAAGTTCCTCCAGGATCTCCTGGGAAGGAGCGCGAAAAGTCAAAGGATTCATCAAGTACCCCCCGATCCAGAAACCTCCGCCGATATAATTGTTGCTTTCCACGATCAATACTTTAAAGCCATCCGCAGCCAACTCCCTGCCCGCCAGCAGGCCGCTGGGGCCACCACCGATAATGATTACATCGCTTTCGATATAATCCGTAAACCAACGGGTAAACTCCCCGACGATCGCCCTGGATATATCCGCTTCACTTACTTTTTTAAACATTTTTCCTCCTTAATGGTTAATATAAATTACAGATTATATTAGCCATTTCAGGCGGCCCGCATATAAAAAAAACCCTTATGCGGACAGCATAAGGGTTGCAGTAACTCCACATCTTTCCTCCGCTGGCATTATCCAGATCAGGTAATCAGGGTAATCTGCTCACTACGCACCCGCCACAAACATTGGCGGGTCCGCCAGTAATCCCGGCGAAGAACTCTCAGGCCGCTTTAGCGACCTCCCCTTTAAATTTTATTTATTACAACACTACTACTGCTGATTGTCAAGCAATTCGTACCTTAAACTTAAGCTACTTAATAAGAAGCGCCCGGATAATACCGATCTATTTAAATACTTAATGCAAAACCAGGAAATGCAGCGCTGAGCCGACAATAATACTGATAGTGACCATAATTGCGGTAGATTTAATCAAGCCCTTGATACCCAACTCCTTGGCTAAAACCACAAAACTGGCGATACAGGGGAAAGAAATCGCCAAAAGGGTTGCGCCGATAAACAGCTGATTAGCCGTAAGCCCCAAAGGCATTAACATTCCTACGGCCACATCCTTTCTTAAGAAGCCGATCGCCAAGGCCACCACCGCTTCTTTGGGTAGGCCGAATAAACCGTGGATCACCGGGGCAAAGATCGCCGTCACAAAATCGAATAATTTAAAATAAAGCAGGATATTGATAAAACACACTCCCAGCAGCACTACCGGAAGCGCTTCCACCAGGAACCCCTTAATCCGCAAATAAAGTTTTTTCCACAGCATCAGTAAAGGGGGAAACCGGTAAGGAGGGATTTCTAAAAGGAATTCCGGGCTGTAGCCGGTCAGGGTGCGATTCAAGATTACCCCTAAGATAATTACTAAGGCAAATAAAACCAGGTATACCCCGCTGACATACCAGCCGCCGAATTTACCCAGCAATCCGAAGATCATCGCCTGTAAAGGCACGCAGGGAACCCCGATCGAAATAATCGTGCAGGCAATAAATCTTTCCCTTTTTGATTCCAGGACGCGCGTAGATAAAATTCCGGGGACATTGCAGCCGAAACCCAAAAGCACCGGGATCACCGCGTAACCGTGCAATCCCAAACGGTGTAAAAGATTATCCAGTAAAACCGCCAGGCGCGGGAGATACCCGATATCTTCAAGCAGGCAGAGGATAAAATAAAAAGAAATGACATAAGGCAGCACCATCCCGAATTCGATATAAGGAGCGGTGGTTAAAACCCCCAGAGACTGCTTAAAATCTATCTTGCCGCTAATCAAGTCACCGATCAATAAGTGAAAAAAGAAACCTTTCTCCTGCCATGGGGCGGAAAGCTTCTCCAGGAGCGGCCGGTAAATATTCATGAAAAGCGGGTCGGTGATCCGGCTGATGATCCCTTCTCCGGCAAAACGCACAAATTTAAATGCCGCGTAAATGATCCCCACGGCCATAATCAATCCGGTTACCGGGCGCACCGAGGCGTCTTCCAGGATCTCCCGGAAGGTATGGTGCCGGTGCTCCAGCCGCTGCACCTGTTCGATGATCTTGCCGATCTCCAGCCAGCGGTCCTGATGCGTAAGCCCCGGCTTAGGGGCAGAAATCGCCTCATTTATTCTTTCGGTCAATAATTTGATCCCCTGCCCGGTCAAGGCGCAGGTAGCGATTACCGGAATCTTAAGCAACTCTTCTAATTTGGCAAAATCAATGTAGACCCCGCGGTGGCCGGCGTCATCGCACATATTCATGCACAATACCACCGGATACCCCTCTTCGATCAATTGCACGGTTAAAAGCAGGTTACGCTCAAGATTAGTGGAATCGATTATATTGATTACAGCGATCTGATCTTTGGGAAGTTCTTTTAATAAGGATACGGCGACCTCTTCGGCTCCGGATGTTGGGTCAAGGGAATATGTCCCCGGCAGGTCCACTACCTCCACCTTCTCCTGCCCCAGGATTAAATAACCTTTGGCGATCTCCACGGTCGTGCCCGGGTAATTGGAAGAAATCACCTGGACCCCGGTCAGGCGGGAAAATACCACGCTTTTACCGACATTGGGATTGCCGATCAAATAAATCTTTTTGATCATTCTTTTTCCACGATTATTTTTTCCGCGACGCTATGGCCTAAGGCCAGGATACTTCTTCCGGACTTAATTACCACCGGGCCTTTTAAACCGATATGACTCAGCTTTACCACCTGCTTGCCTTTATACACGCCCATGCTTAAGAGCTTGCTTTCCAGGTTTGTCCCGCCAAGGATTTCCAGGACTTTTGCTTTTTCGTCCGCCTTGATCTGCACTAATGAAGTTTTTTTCATTTATTTTTTTTCTACGGAAGACTGGATGCTGTCCATTTCCTCCGATATTTTCTGAATATATTTATTAGGGTCTTTTTTGAATTCTTCGATGCACCCTGAACAGCATAAATTGTAGATCTTTCCTTTGTATTCATAGGTTACCCTTTCATTGTCTTCAATCTTTTCTCCGGTAACCGGGCAAATTTTATTGCCCACTTCCTGGCTTTTAACAATTGAAGCATTGTCCGTTCCCTGCCCGGCGCTGTTTTCAGCGGCCAAAAGCAACCCGCACGGCGCCAGAATTATTGCGCAAAGAATAAAACCTGATTTAATATTATTTAACATTCTGTCATCTCCTTTGATAGGTTAAACACATAAACTTGATTCCTCGCGGCTCACAATAGTGCCGTCCTTAAGATAAACCACTCTTTTAGCCTGTGTACCAAGTTTTTGATTATGCGTGGTCAAGACAATGGTCAAACCGTCCTTACGGTTTAATTCCTGGAAAATTTCGCATATCTGCTGGCCGCTTTTTGTATCTAAATTTCCCGTAGGCTCATCCGCAAAAAGTATTTTCGGTGAAGTTACCAATGCCCTGGCAATGGCTACCCTTTGCCTCTCCCCTCCGGAAAGTTCTTTCGGCAAATGATTTACCCGGCCGCCTAAACCGACTTTTTCCAGTAGCCCCTGCGCCTTGGCGCGCTCCTGCGGCATCCCGGCGAAAAGTAATGGCAGCTCCACGTTTTCTAAAGCGGTAAGCGTAGGGATCAATAAAAATTCCTGAAAAACAAATCCGATATTCTTCCGGCGGATTTTAACCAGTTCGCTTTCCTTAAGCGCGGAAACATCCTGCTTAAAAATTTCCAGCTTACCGCTGGATACCCTGTCCAGGCAACCCAGGATATCCAAAAGAGTGGTTTTTCCGGAACCGGAAGGCCCCATAAAAGCGACAAATTCCCCCTGGAAAATTTCTAAATCCAGATTATTTACCGCCTTTATTTCTTCGGCAAAAAGTTTATAAACCTTGCTTATTTTATCCGCCTTAATCAACAAATTAGCCATATTATTCTCCCGACCGGATCGCTTCTACCGGACGCATGGAGGAAGCCCGGTAGGCCGGATAAATCCCGGCAGCTAACCCCATCACTACGGCGCCGATGAATGAACCTAATAAAAGGGACGGCGTAATAATTACCAGCTTACCCACCGGAGCATACGGCAGGACCTTTCTAATGATCTGCTCCACAATACTTGTGCCCAGTATCGCGATGATATCCCCCAGGACCCCGCCCAAAATACAGATCAGCGTAGTTTCCAGCCAGATTATGCGAAAAATATCCAGGCGGCTGGCGCCGATAGCTTTCATTACGCCGATCTCCTTTGTCCTTTCAAATACAGACATCAGGATCGTATTGATTACTCCGATCACGGCGATCAAAATGGCGATAAAAGCTATGGAATTGGTCATCGCCCTTGAGGAAGAGACCAGATTGAATATGGTCCCTTTAACTTGCGCCATGCTGATCACCTGGATCCCCGGCTCATTATATAAGCTTTCCTCAAAATCGCTCATCTGGCCGATATTCTTTAATTTTATGCCGATCCCCGATAATTTTCCCGGAAGATCGAAGATGCGCTGCGCGGTCTTTAAAGGCATAAAAACTATCCCGTCATCCTGGGTGCCGGTGCGCTCAAAGATCCCAACCACTTTAAGGGTTTTATTCAAATTCGGGATAAAGATCTGGTCCCCGGCACTACGCTGCTCTAATTCCGCGGCCTCATAACCGATGATCACTTCATCAGCATCCTCACCGGAAAACCATTTACCAGACTTGAACTTCGACCAGGGCTTTAGCTCCCGGTAGGAATCGGAGACCCCCATATACAAAATAATCCCTCCCTGTCCATTCTGTCTGTCCTTGTCGAATTCCGTAGCCGCTAATTGGGGGGTTATTTTTTCTATCCTTGGGTCTTTGGTGATCTTATCGTAAACCTCCTGCTCCATATAACGCAGGCCGCCTCCCCCCTTTAACATCAGGGTCGCCGCTTCATAAGGACAACCTTTAGCGGTAACCAGGACCTGGTAGCCCATTTTATCAATATCATTAGTCAGGGATTTTTGGTATCCAGCGTCAAACCCCATCAAGCTGACCAAAACAGCTACCGCGATCGCTACTCCACCGATCGTCAGCCCTGTCCGGATTTTTTTTCTTCTTAAATTTTTAAAAGCTACCGAGATGATCTTCATTTTATTTCCACCCCTTCAGCCTCGATTGCCGGGCCGGTTTTTTTAATGATCACCTTGCCCTGGACTAAAATGCTCTTGCCGGATTTTTGCGGGATAGCAAAACCGGAATTTTGGGTATCCACATAAATATTCAGGTTACCGCTGCCGATCTGGACGAAAAACCAACAACCGGTGGAACATTCATTGGCAATTTTGCCCTTAATCGTTACGGTTTTCCCCTCAAGACCTTTAGGGTTTGCCAAAATATCTTTAACTTCGGTCAGGTTACGGTTAGTGATTTGTTGTCCGTATTTCTCCAGCCCGGAAAAACTTAAAGCTGCCGCTCCAATCCCCGCGATTACGGCCAAGGCGAATATCGCAATCAGTATTTTCTTCATTTCTTCACTCCTCCATTTTTCTGCCCGTGCAAAAAATAATCGAGCAGAATAAGGTCCTTTTTAATTCCGCGCAAAGTTGCCCGGAAATCTTCAGGGCTGTTGCTGCTGGAATCGGTAATTTTCGTTACCGCCCATCCGGAAAGCTTATTATCGGCAAGGTTGTATTTATAAAAATCAGGCAAAGTTAACCCCTTAAACTGACCGGTAAAAGCCGCAGAACGGAACTTAGAAGCTTCCGGGGAAGAAATCCGCTGGTAATATAAAGCGATGATCTTTTCTTCCGGGTCCGTAGCGACAACGATCTGCAAAACCCCAAATTTTCCCTTTTGGTTTATCCCGTGGATATACCCGATCGGCTCCTTGCCTTTTAAAACCACATAATAAGCGTACGGGACATCCAGGTCTTCGTAAACCGGGTCTAATTTATCCCCTAATTTCTCCTCGATCTGATCCAGCAGGGGGGCTCCGCCTAATTCCTTTAAAGTCACCAATTTGGTCAAATAACCGCTGGAGGAGGGAAAAATCCTTTTTACGTCCCGGTCAGGGTCATCCAGGCTGCAACCGACCGCCGCAAAAACGTTAAGGTAAATGCCGCAAAAAAGTAAAGTAGATAATAATAATTTACGCATGGTTTTTTTATCAGGCGCCAAAATAATAAAACTGCAATAATATCCTGTCTTCTTCCTTTTGCCCGGACTGATTAAGATCATGCGAAAAAGCCGCGCGCAAGGTTGTATTCTGGCTAAGCTTATAAGCAGTGCCCAAGGTCAAAGTAGAATCCGCGGAGGCAGACTCTCCAAGCTTATTGATCCAGGATTGAAACTGCAGCTCCCATTCCCAATTTTGGTATTGCGGTACTGTGTAATCGACCTCGGTTAAATAACCCAGTACTTTTTTGCTGTCATTTTCCCCATAAGCCGCTTCTGCTTTAAACAGGCAGGGGCCGAATAGATACTGGCCGTCTATCCCCGCTCTTTTCTTTAAAACGGCTTTTTCCGACAAAAGCTTATCCTGGGGGATCGTTTTCATATCTTCCACCTCCAAGACCCTGCCATAGAGAAAAGAAAGGCCGTATTGCAAATTTTGGGTGGTGGGGGTGCCGATCCGAGAAGTGAATAGAAAACTACCGTCCCTCCTGCGGATCCCCATCCCCGAACCCAGCTGCAGCGCCGTTTTATAATCAAATTTAGACAGTGAACCTTCCAGGCCGAATCCCCAGTCCTTTTTAAAACCGATATCTTTCATCGCCAGGGTCTGGAGGATCGTCGCATGAGTATCCAATTGCGGCTCAAGGCCAAAAGCCGGGTCAAAATGGCCTAAACGCAGCTTCGCGGCATAATTGAACTTATACAAAAGCCAGGCATTATGGATCTGGACTCCCCAGGCATTATGGGAATTGCGCAGGCTGTCATAAGCTAAGCGGACCTGTAAATCGGCGGTAAGATAATCCCCGTAATCATTGGAAAACTTACGGTAATTTTCAAACCCCACCGCATTCATCAGGTCATCGCTTCGGCCTACCCAGCGGTCCCGGTCGGAATAACCTCCGATGAGATTAAGTTCTTTATAAAAGAGCGCTTCATCCGCAAAGAGCGGAGAATTAAAAGGGGTTAAAGCAATTAAACCGATAAAAGATACGGCTATTTTTATAGAATTGAAAAACGCCGCGATTTTATTAAAATATTTACCCGGCATAAATTTGCCCGCTACCCGAAAAATTTATCCCCTTTGGCCCAGTTCTCTCCCGCCACTTCATCGATTACCAGGTAAAGGCTGTCCTTGGGTTTTCCAGCCACTTTTAATAAGGTTTCCGAGAATTCTTTGGCGATCTTTTCTTTCTGCTCCTTGTTCAGTTTTCCCACTAGTTTCAAATTGATATACGGCATTTCCCCTCCCTGCGCACAAGCGCGTACTGGCGCAATTCCATTAAGCGCCAGGTATATTTATTTATCCCCATTCTTGGAAATCAAAAATACACCCACCTGCGCGAATAAATTCCGCAGGAAAAATATCCGGTGGTTCTCCCCGATGCACACCTGGCGTTCGATATTGATGTTTTTCGCCCGGCAGTATTGCTTGAAATCCAGGATGCTTAAGAAATGCAGGTTCGGAGTCTCATACCACTGGTAAGGCAGGGATTCGGTAATCGGAGCTTTCCCCTGAAAAAACATCTGCAGCCTGGATTTATAATGCGCAAAATTCGGAAAACCGACAATTACTTTTTTGCCCACCCGCAAAGCGTCAGTAAGCACCTTGTCCACGTGCAGGATCTGCTGCATACTCTGATTCAACACGACATAATCAAAGGATTTATCCTTGAATTCCGCCAGGCCCGTGTCCACATCCCCGTGAAAAACATTCAGCCCTTTGGCGACGCATTTATAGATCGCCTGATCATCGATCTCGATCCCCTGGACGCGAGCCCTTTTTTCCTTAATCAAAAGGTACAAAAGGTCCCCGTTGCCGCAGCCTAAATCCAAAACACTTGACTGCGGATCGATCAGGTCCAGGATCACTTTATGATCAAGTTGGATATCCTTATGCGCCATATTCACCGGTCACCTCGTAAGCGTAAAATACTTTTTTCAAGAAATGTTTGATCAAATGCGATTCTTCTTCTATCTCCAGGAGGAAAGCATCATGGCCGTAAGTAGAATCGATCTCGCAGTAGGTAGTTTCTACCCCGGCAAGTTTACAGGCCTTGACGATCTCTTTAGATTGGTAAGCCGGATACAGCCAGTCGGATTTAAAAGAAATAACCTCCACCTTGACCGGGCTGTCCTGCAGGATCTCCTGCAGCGGCCGTCCGCTTGAGGCGTCAAAATTATCCATCGCTTTAGTGATATAAAGATAGGAATTGGCGTCGAAACGTTTAACGAAATTATCCCCGCGGTAATGCAGATACCCCTCCACCTCAAAATCAGCGGTAAATTTAAACGGCTCTCCCGCTTCCTTCTTGGTCCGGCCGAACTTTTCCGCCATGGATTTATCGCTCATATAAGTAATATGGCCGATCATCCTGGCTACCGCCAAACCTTTGGTCGGAGCTTGCCCCTCGTAATAGTTACCGGATTTCCAATGCGCATCCCCCATGATCGATTGCCTGCCTACCTCATTAAAAGCGATCTGCTGCGGAGAATGTTTGATCGTGGTGGCAATCGGCACGGCACTGCGTATTTTTTGCGGGTAATTGACCAGCCAGGATAAAACCTGCTGGCCGCCCATCGAACCGCCGACCACGGAAAGTAATTTTTCTATCCCCAAATGGTCAACCAGATGTTTTTGGGCATTGACGATATCGTTGATCGTAATGAGAGGGAATTCCAGGGCGTAAGGCTTGCCGGTTTTAGGGTTAACGCTGGAAGGGCCGGTCGAGCCTTTGCATCCGCCTAAAACATTGGAGCAAATAATAAAATACCGGTCCGTATCAAAAGCCTTGCCCGGGCCGATAAATGCGTCCCACCAGCCGGGATTATTCTGGCCTTCATGAACTCCGGCCGCGTGAGCATCTCCGGAAAGCGCGTGCGCGATCAACACCGCGTTAGACTTTTCCTTATTTAAACAACCGTAAGTCTCATAAGCCAGGGTAACCGGGCCGAACTTCTCCCCGCTCTCAAGTTTTAGGCTGTCAAAAGTAAAGGCTTGAGTTTCTACTATGCCGATTTTATCATTTGGGTTTAATTTTTTATCTTTATTGGTCATACTTTTACCTCTTGAAAAAGCCAGGTGGTTAAATATCTTTCCCCCGTATCCGGAAGAATAACCACGATCAGCTTGCCTTTGTTTTCTTTACGCTTAGCCACTTCCAGGGCCGCCCATAATGCCGCGCCGCTGGAGATGCCGACCAGTATCCCGTCGGTCTTAGCGATCTGCCTGGCGGTTTCGCCGGCATTTTCGTTGGTTACCCGGATAACTTCATCGATTATCTCGGTATTTAAGATCTTCGGTACGAATCCGGCGCCGATACCCTGGATTTTATGCGGGCCGGGTTTACCCCCAGACAGAACAGGCGAAGCATCCGGCTCAACAGCGATCGCCTTAAATGACGGCTTCCTTTTTTTAATTACTTCAGAAATCCCGGTAATTGTACCTCCGGTGCCGATCCCGGAAATCAGGATATCCACCTTACCGTCAGTATCACTCCAGATCTCTTCAGCGGTAGTTTTACGGTGGATCTCCGGATTAGCCGGATTATTAAACTGCTGCAAAATGACCGCATTCGGTATTTCTTTAACCAGCTCTTCGGCCTTATTGATCGCCCCTTTCATCCCTTCGGCCCCGGGAGTCAAAACTAATTGCGCCCCGAAGATCGCCAAAAGCTGCCTTCTTTCCATGCTCATCGTGTCCGGCATGGTCAGGATCAATTTATAACCTTTAGCCGCGGCGACAAACGCCAGGGCGATCCCGGTATTACCGCTAGTCGGCTCAATGATCGTCGTATCCTTTTTTAATACCCCTCTTTTTTCGGCGTCCTCGATCATCGCTACGCCGATCCGATCCTTAACGCTGGAAAGGGGATTAAAAGACTCGAGTTTTGCCAGTATGATCGCCCCCGCTCCTTCGGCGATGCGGTTTAATTTTACTAAAGGAGTGTTGCCGATTGTTTTAGTAAGATCGGTGAATATTTTAGCCATACTAGCCTCCTATGCTGTTTTTGTCAATGCCTTGTCGATATCAGAAATTATATCATCGATATGTTCGATCCCGATGGACAGGCGGATAAAATCCGCAGTCACTCCGGTAGCTAATTGTTCCTGCTCAGACAGTTGCTGGTGGGTGGTGGTTGCCGGGTGTATCGCCAGGCTTTTAGCGTCGCCAACATTAGCCAGGTGAGAGATCAGCTCCAATGAATCGATGAATTTTTTGCCTGCCTCCAACCCGCCCTTGACCCCGAACCCCAGGATCGCGCCAGCCCCGCGGGGCAAATATTTCTTTACCCTCTCCTTTTCCGGGCTGTTCTCCAGACCGGGATAATTAACCCAGCTTACTTTGGGGTGCTTTTGCAAAAATTTTGCCACCGCCAAGGCGTTTTCCGAATGCCGCGGCATCCTTAAAGCTAAAGTCTCTAGCCCCTGAAGGAATAAAAAAGAATTAAAAGGCGATACTGCCGGACCTAAATCCCGCAGTAAACAAACCCGCGCCTTAATAATATATGCAATGTTGCCCAACGGTTTGAGCGCTTCCACAAAATTGATCCCGTGGTAACTTGGATCGGGCCCGGCAATAAGCGGGAATTTACCGTTAGTCCAGTCAAACTTTCCGGAATCAACGATGATCCCGCCCAAACTCGTCCCGTGGCCGCCGATGAACTTGGTTGCCGAATAAACCACAATATCAGCGCCATGGTCGATCGGCCTTAACAGGTACGGGGAAACAGTATTATCCAGAACAAAAGGGATGCCGTTTTTGTGCGCAATCTTCGAAAAACCTTCAATATCGGCCACGTTCAGCTTGGGGTTCCCGATAGACTCGGCGTATACAGCTTTAGTCTTAGGGGTAATCGCTTTTTCTAAAGCCGCCAGGTCATTTGCCGGGACAAAGTTTACTTTTATCCCTAAGCGCGGGAAAGTATAGTGGAAAAGATTATACGTGCCGCCGTAAAGGTTATCCGCGGAAACGATCTCATCCCCTGCCTGGGCAATATTAAGTAAAGCCAGGGTAATCGCCGATGACCCGCTGGCAACAGCCAAAGCCCCTGCCCCGCCGTCCAACAACGCCACTCTTTTTTCAAACACATCCGTGGTCGGGTTCATTAAACGGGTGTAGATATTGCCGAACTCCTTTAAACCGAAAAGATTAGCGGCATGCTCCGTATTTTTAAACTGATACGATGTCGTCTGGTAGATCGGCACCGCCCTTGAACCGGTAGTCGGGTCCGGCTCCTGCCCCCCGTGCAAAACCAAAGTTTCTATTTTTAATTTGTTGTCGATTTTAGTCATCTTTAATGCTCCTTTCGTTCCTCAGGTAAATTTCCCAATTTTCTCCAGCTAACTGGCCTCATGGGAAAAATATAATTTTATAAGATGAATGGATTCCGGATGTCCGGTCACTCCTTAAACCAAGCTTTTAAATCCCTTCCCCTTCCTCGATCTTCCAAATATCTTCAAAACGCTTCCTCTGCGCAACTTCTACCTGGGTAATTTTACTATCATGGACTTTAAGAGTCACTGTGCCATACTCCAGTGAATCTACGGCTTGGGCGATGTCTTTGATAATCGCGTCATTCACTATATTTTTTGAACCTGTTTTTAAGCTCATCTTGTCCTCCTTATTGGTAAAATTAAAAGTTTCCCTTACCCCCAATCGGAAAGACAACACATTCGTCCGGAGAAACATAAAATCAGATTATTTAACTTAACCATGTGTGTTCCTCCTTAAATCGAATAAGCCAAAACAGTTTGTTCCGGATTAACTTTATTTACCAGGTCCGCAAAACTTACCTTATCCACAATTCCGGAAGTCGCCTGGGCCACCTCCTGCCAGATGCCCTTAAAGACACATTTCCGCAGGTCATGACAGTTAGAATACCCCTTTTCCACGCAGCCGATCGGCTCGATCGGCCCGTCAATATAACGGATCACCTGGCCCAGGGTTATTTCCGCGGGATCCTTGGCCAGCTGGTAACCCCCGACATTGCCGCGCTTACTTTCCACAAACCCGCCTTTTTTTAAATTTAAAAGCACCTGCTCCAAAAATTTTACCGGGGCGTCAATGTGTTTAGCGATATCATTGATCGTCAACAGCCCTTTTTCATAATGCAGCGCCAGATCCAGCAGCGCCTTTAAAGCATAATCATCTTTGTATGTGATTTTCATCTTTCTCTCCGTTTCCCTACTATCTCTATAAACTTAGTAGAGTATGCCTCAAAAAAAAGAGTTTGTCAAGTATTTTTTTTAATTTTCATTTAATTCCAGTAATTCTTTACGAATTTGCTGATACTTCTCCTGATCCGCCTGCCGGTAGATTTCCTGGGCTTTCCGCCAATATTCCCGGGCAAGATTCTTCCTCCCCTGTTTCTTGTACAAAAGCCCAAGGTTATAGCTGGCGGCAGCTAAATCCATCCGGTTGTTTATTTGCTCGGACAGACTGATTGATTGCCTTAAATACTCCTCCGCTTTAGTCAAATCATCTATTTCCAGGTAAAGCTCAGCGATCATGTTATATCCACTGGCCAAATTTACCTTATTGTTTTGTTTTTGGTCTAACTTTAATCCTTTAAAATAATAGTCTAAAGCCTTTTGGTACTGTTTTTCATAAAAATGGATTTCCCCAAGATTATAATAACAATCACTGAGTTCGTTATCCAGTTTCAGCTTTTCGAATAATTTTTGGCTCTTTTCATAAAAATTCTTAGCAGCCGGAT
>CAINQO010000111.1 GCA_903852325.1 Candidatus Omnitrophota bacterium | reverse complement strand
CGGTCTGCTCTTCCAGAACCTTGGCATTCTGGCCCAACTCCTCGATGCGCTGCTGGTTAAATTTAATATGCTCATTATTGCGCACCAAGCTGTTTTCCAGGTTAAGCATCTGGCCGCGCGCTTCCATCATCGCTTCCTCCAGAGTTTTTAATTCCGACTGGCGGTTGGCGATCTTTTCCTCCTGTTGGACGATCAGCTCGATCAAAGAAGATTCTTCTTTTCCCAGCTCCGCTAATTGGGCGATCAGGCGGTCTTTTTCCTCCAGCAGGTTCTTTTTTTCCAGGACGGCCGCGTCAATTTCCTTTAACTTCAGCTCCTCAAAAACTTCCTTATACCGGCGGGCTTTATTCGCCTGGCGCTCCAGGGAACCGATCTGGCGCTTGACCTCGGTGACAATGTCATTGACCCGCAGCAGGTTCTGCTCGGTCTCCTCGAGCTTGCGCGCGGTTTCTCTTTTCTGTGCTTTATATTTACTGATCCCGCTGGCCTCGTCAAAAACCACCCGGCGGTCTTCCGGCCGGGAACTCAACACTAAATCAATTTTTCCCTGGGCGATGATCGAATAACTTTCCGCCCCGATCCCTGTCCCCAATAACAGGTCCAGGATATCTTTAAGCCGCACCGTCGCCTTGTTCAGCATATACTCGCTTTCCCCGGAGCGGAAAAGCCGGCGGGTGATCAATACTTCCGGGCTGTCCACATTGAAAAATTTACTGGTATTATCGAACGCCAGGCTGACCTCGGCCATGCTCAACGGCTCCTTCTGGTCCGTGCCGTTAAAGATAACATCAAGCATTTCCGAACCACGCAGGCTTTTGGCGGATTGTTCGCCGAGCACCCAGCGGATGGAATCGAAAATATTGGATTTACCGCAGCCATTGGGGCCGACTACCGCGGTGATCCCCGGCTCGAAATTCAAGACCGTCTTATCGCAGAACGATTTAAACCCCACCAGCTCCAGTCTTTTAAAATACATATTTTTTTCCTTTCTCTCCTACGTTGGAGTAGGCAAAATTATTTTAATGTGGTTGAGATTGAGTCTCCAGCCAATCGTCAATTTTATCTTTTTTAAATCTCCATTGCCCGACCAGTTTTAAAGCGGGAATCTTATTATGTTTTAACCAGTCATAAATAGTCCGGCGGGTAACTTTCAGGTAATCCGCTAAATCCTCAATTGTCATTAAAGTATTATCGATCATATTTTTATTTGTTTTTGGGAATTGATTTGTTATTTCAAGTGTAATATATAGGTAGAATTTTGTCAAGGAAAATCTTTACATTCTTTGACATCCCCTACCATATAGAGGTAATATAAGCCATCCTAATGCAGAACTATGCTAACTGTACAAGGATAGCTACTTAGCAGAAAGCTATTAACATCAATGATTTAGGGAAATAATCGGGAGTTGCTTTGGAAGGATGCACTATTACTTGCGTAAGGCGGTTTTGAACGCCTGGGTTAATGCCGGAACAACCTGGAACAGGTCCCCGACAATCCCGTAAGTGGCCACTTTAAAGATCGGGGCTTCGGGATCCTTGTTGATCGCCACAATAATTTTTGAGGATTGCATACCGACCAGATGCTGGATCTGGCCGCTTATCCCGCAGGCAAAATAAATCTTCGGCCCCACGGTCCTGCCGGTCTGTCCGACCTGGTGCGAATAAGGCATCCAACCGGCGTCCACTGCCGCGCGGCTGGAACCGACCGCGGCCCCTAAAACATGAGCCAGCTCTTCCAGCATTTTAAAATTCTCCGGAGCACCCATTCCCCGGCCCCCGGAAACGATTATATCGGCTTCGGATAAATTAACCGTGGACTCGATCTCTTCAATGATATCCAAAAGCTTGGTCCGGGAAACATAAAGCGAAGAATCAAAACTTTCCTTGATGATCTTGCTCTTGCGTTTTTTATCCGCGGGCATCGGCGCAAAAACT
>CAINQO010000110.1 GCA_903852325.1 Candidatus Omnitrophota bacterium | reverse complement strand
TGGTGGGATTGCCCAGGGATTCGATTACTAAAGAAAGTAAATTTTTACCGTTGACCTTATAACTAAGCTCCAGGTCCGCGGAAGAAAGGGCTGAGGATTTTGTCATTCCATCGAAAGACTCGACCACATAAGGCTTTAATATGCGTAAAGCCTTTGCCGCGCCTTTTTTAATAAAAGAGGAATTTGACGCAAGTACCACCTCTTTTAAGAGCAGTGGAAGTATTTTTACATCCCGAAGATTCGCCAAACCCACAAAAGAACTCACCCTTAATACCGGATTATTACTATCCAGGTCTTGCTTAAGCAGGATAAGCAGCGTATCTGTTTTTTCTCCGCCTCCGGTGCCGCTGGTTTTTGGCGCCTCGGACATCCCTATTTTTGCGGCGGAACGGACAATGGCTTCCTTATCTTTTAACATCTGGTCAAGATAATTAAACCGCAAATAATCCTTTAGCTGGCTGATAGCGACGCAGGCCGCCTGGCGTACCCGCGGATTGGGATCCCCTAAAGCCTTCTGGATTAAAGGCATGGCGGGATTGAATTTATTTATTCCCAGCTGCTGTATGGCCTTTATCCTTACCAGGTCATTTTTGTCTTTAGCCAGCAGCTGAGCGATCCTGTTTAAATAACGGTATTTAAACTCACCCAGCTGCTCTACAGTCAGGGCGCGGATAGAAACATCATTGTTATTTAAATAACCGAGTAACCTGCCTTCCATGCCTGGCTCCCCGAAATTAAGCAAAGTTTTCGCGGTCAGGACACGGATGATGGTATTATTGTCTCTCAGGTGTTTTTTGAGAACCGGGATCGCGCTTTTATCTCCGAGCCGGTTTATGGCTTCGACAGCCGCGGCGCGGATAATGAAGTTACTGCTTTTGAGCCCCCGGGCAAGCGTTTGTTTAGCGCCCGGATCGCCGATCTTACCCAGCGCTTCCAGTGCCTTGGAACAGACGACGATCCGGGAAGTATCGGAATAAAACCGGGGTTCTTTTACCGGTTTATTGATTTGCCGCTGGGCCAGTTCGCCGCAAAAAAAGAATAATAAACCAAGCAGCGCTGCCAGTGCCAAACTTAGGTTTTTCTTCATCTGGCCTCCTTACTAGATTTGTTGGCTATAATACTTCCAGGCTGACATCTACAGATTCGATAGAATCCGTTAATTCACCGATAGAAATGATCTCTACCCCGGTGGCGGCGTATTTTTTAACATTCCCCAGATTGATGCCCCCGCTGGCTTCAAGCCAGGTGCGACAGGAGCGGCAATTGACTAAAAGCTTATTTCTGGTTTTTACCGCTTTTTTAATATCCGGGATATTCATATTATCCAACATGATGATATCCGGCTTAAAACTTAAAGCCCGGGCAAATTCCTTCAGGTCCTGCGCTTCGATCTCGACTTTATAACCCTTGGGCACCGGCGGAAGCTTGGCGTAACCGCCCATGATTTTTAAGTGGTTATCCTTGATCAGGTACATTTCATCCAGGCACATCCGGTGGTTATATCCGGAACCCACGCGCACCGCGTATTTTTGAAGGCTTCTTAACCCGGCTAAAGTTTTACGGGTATCCGCGATCCTGGTTTTGAAAGGCGCGATTTTATGGACAAATCTCGATGTTTTTGTCGCTACCCCTGAAAGTAAGGATAGGAAGTTCAGCGCCACCCGTTCGGCGGTAAGAATACTTGCGGCCTTCCCGGAAATAACCGCCAGCACCTTCCCCCGGGGAATCCGGGCGCCTTCCCTGGCCCCGGCCTGGAATTTTAAACCCGGGTCCACGGTTTTAAAAACCTGCGCCGCTACTTCCAAGCCGCAAAGCAAAAAGCTTTCTTTGGCAATAATTTCGGCGCGGATTAATATGCTCCCGGCGATAGTTGCCCGGGTAGTAATATCCCCTCGGCCGATATCTTCTTTCAATGCCCGCTTAATCACCGCCCTTAATTCTTGAGGAGGGATGCCAGGCTTTCCTTCGCACATAAAATTTTTAGCGTAAGCCATTGATGATCGCCTCCAGCTTTTTTACCTGCTCTGCCATATCTACCAATTTCACCCTCTCTTCATCCACGATTTCCTTGGGGGCCCGGGCGGTAAAATTCTTATTAGCCAGCATCCCCTCTTTATTCTTGATTTCCGTTTTCAACTTTTCTATTTTTAAACTGTTTTTCCTGATCTGCTGGGCAACATCGACTAATCCTTCCAGTGGCATCACAATATGCATGTCTTTGAGTACGACCGCGTACCTGTTTTTCTCCGGGGCGTATTTTTCCACCAAAGTCAAATTCTCGATTTTCGCCAGGTTTTTTATATACCCGGTGCAAAGCTCCAGAGTTTTGCGGGCCGGGCCGGAGGCGCTTATCTGGATATCGATCCGGCTGGCCGGGTTAACTTCCAGCTCCGCGCGCATATTCCTTACCGCGTTGATCACCGCAAAAGCCGCCTCCATCTGTTCTTCGTCGTTTTTATTGACCAGCTCCGGCTGCATATGCGGCCAGCTCTGCTGCATTATGGAGATTTGCGCCTGGTTAGCCCCGGGTAAGCGCTGCCAGATCTCCTCGGAGATAAAAGGCATAAACGGATGGATCAGGCGCAGGTACTTTTCCAGGACCTTAAACATCACCACTTGGGCCTGTTTTTCCTGGATCTGCGGCTTGATCAATTCCAGGTACCAATCGCAAAATTCATGCCAGAAGAAGGAATACAAAGTGTTGGCGGCTTCGTTAAATTTAAAACTATCCAGTTCCTTTCCCGCTTTTTCCAGGGCGGTATAAAAACGGCTCAAGATCCAGCGGTTAACCAGCTCCAGTTTCTCGGCTTTAAAGAAAACACATAAATCTACCCTTACTTCATCCGGCTTAAGATTAGTCAGGATAAACCGGGAAGCGTTCCAGATCTTATTGGCAAAATTCCTCCCCTGCTCGAACCTCTCCTTGGATAAATATACATCCTGCCCCTGGGTGGTGATCGAGATCAGGCTGAAACGCAAAGCGTCCGTGCCGTACTCGGCGATAATTTCCAGCGGATCGATGGAATTGCCCAGAGATTTAGACATTTTTTTGCCTGAGCTGTCCCGGACCGTGCCGTGGATGTAAACATCCCGGAAGGGGATCTCTTTCTTAAATTCAAAACCGGCCATGATCATCCGCGCTACCCAAAAGAAAATGATCTCCGGAGCGGTAACCAGGGTCGAGGTCGGATAAAAATATTTCAAATCCGCGCTTTCTTTGGGCCAGTAAAAAGTGGCGAACGGCCAAAGCCAGCTGGAAAACCAGGTATCCAGCACATCCTCTTCCTGGTTTAAATCCGGCGCGCCGCATTTCGGGCATTTGTCCGGCTTGGACCGGGAAACGATCACCCCTTTTTCCGGGTCTTTCTGCTGGCAATGCTTACAGTAATAAACCGGCATCCTGTGCCCCCACCAGATCTGCCGGGAAATGCACCAGTCCTGAATATTCTCCATCCAGCTCAGGTATACTTTAGTCCAGCGCTCGGGATGGAATTTAATTTTTTCTTTTTTTACCGCCTCGATTGCCGGCTTAGCCAGCGGTTTCATTTTGACAAACCACTGTTTTGACAGGTAAGGCTCGACGATAGTGTTGCACCGGTAACAATGCCCGGCGGAAAGCGCGTGCTCCTCTGTTTTTTCCAATAGACCCAGGGCGCCTAAATCCGCCAAAACCGCTTCCCTGGCTTTAAAACGGTCCAGCCCGGCGTATTTTCCGGCGGCTTCATTCATCGAGGCGTTGGGAGCCATCACATTGATAAATTCCAGGCCGTGCTTTTTACCCATGACGTAATCATTAGGGTCATGCGCCGGGGTGACCTTGACCGCCCCGGTCCCGAACTGCATGTCGACTACGCTGTCGGCAATGACCTTTATCCGCCTGCCCATCAGCGGCAGGGTCAGATATTTCCCGATGTATTTTTTATAACGCTTGTCCTTAGGGTTGACGGCTACAGCCGTATCCCCCAGCATGGTTTCCGGGCGGGTAGTGGCGACGGTGATAAACTCCTGCGGATTGTCCTTGAGCGGGTATTTAAAGTAATAAAGTTTCCCTTTAAGCTCGATATGGCTGGCCTCTTCATCGCTTAAAGCGGTCTGGCAGCGCGGGCACCAGTT
>CAINQO010000109.1 GCA_903852325.1 Candidatus Omnitrophota bacterium | reverse complement strand
TGTAGGCACCTCTGACCTTGATGCGCAGGAATTTGTTGTCTGGGACATGGGGGCACTGGCGTTCAAGGGGGGTTTGGATTCGCTGAAGCTGTTCCGCAAAATAATTCTGGCTTCATGTTCTTTTTCCGTTATGCTCCCACCGGTCTTTTTTCAAGTGGAAGCCGGCGGCAGCCGCTATGACGAGATGCATGCAGATGGCGGAGTTATCGGCGGGATTTTCTATATTGAACAGCTAACTAGGGGCCTGGATTCTGCGACCGGATCCTCCGGGGTTGACCTGAGAAGATCTAAAACCAGGTTTTATGTCCTAAATTGTTGCTATATGTCACCGCATTCCAAACAGGTGGAAGACAATCTGACGGCAATAACTTCGCGAACGATTGAAACCGATCAAGCCTCAAAAATGACCGGGGATACCTACAGGATCTACGCATTAGCCAAGGAAAAGGGCTGGGATTATAATTTAGCCTATATTCCGGATGATTTTAAGCCCGGACAAAAAGAGATGTTTGATCAGAAGGAAATGCACAGGCTCTTTAAGCGCGGGTATGAAGACGCGGCAGCAGGATATAAGTGGCATAAGGCTCCGCCGGGGCTTTTGTCAGAGGGTAAATAAAATTTAACGCAAGGGAGGAGACATGAACAGAGGGATATCGGCAGCACTTTTAGTGGGGGGAGTTATTTTGTTAATTTTTGGGGGAAATGCTTATCATTCGGCCGGTTCGAATGTATCGCGCTTTTTTACAGGAGCGCCAACAGACAAAGCCCTTTGGCTCTTGGTTGGCGGAGCGGTTGCTTGCGTAGCCGGGGTTTTGGGTTTAGCTAGAAAGTAAAAAGCTTTTGTGTTTTTTAAGGCAAATTATTAAGTAAAGCGGATAGATGAATTTGTCGGTAAGAATCAAACATAAGTTTAAAAAAAGTGTTTCCCTGTGGCTGGTCCTGCTTCTTTCTATTATTGCCGGCTCCGGATGCGCCAGTACTCATAAAATCACTGCAGTAGGAGCGCCGCAGGAATTTAAGTTTCCGAAAGATTTTTTATGGGGGGCAGGTACCTCTTCGCATCAGGTTGAGGGCAACAATACGAATAACGATTGGTGGCAATGGGAACAGCATCTTCCTTTGAACATGCGTTCCGGCCAGGCGGCTGATCAATGGAACCGCTTTGAAGATGATTTTAAGCTTGCCCAGGCTTTAGGTAGGGCACACGGCCTACCGTTTTTCCCTTGAATGGAGCCGCATTGAGCCTCAGGAAGGGCAGTTTGATGCCGCCGCCCTGGAGCATTATCGCCAGGTTATCCTCTCGCTCAGGCTTAAAGGAATAGAGCCGATCGTAGTTTTAAACCACTTTACGCTTCCTCTATGGGTGTCTGTCCAGGGTGGATGGCTTTCAGAAAAGACCCCTGAGTTTTTTTCTCAATACGTCCAGGGAACGACCGAAGCTCTTGGAGGCAATGTCCATTATTGGATTACGTTGAATGAGCCGGTGGTTTACGCGTTTAGGGGGTATGTAATCGGTGACTGGCCGCCGGGAGAAAAATCATTAGAAAAAGCGATTAAAGTTTGCAAAAATTTACTTTTAGGGCATGTGCTGGCGTATAAAAAAATCAAAGAGGCTTATCTCCAAAAAGGCTGGAGAACGCCCATGGTTGGGATCGCCAAGCATGTAATCATTTTCCGGGCATCTTCGGATCATTCATTGCTGGACCGGATGACGGCACGCTTTACCTCCTGGCTGTTTAATCATGTATTTGTCCAGGCTTTGGTGCGGGGAAAGGCCTATTGCATCGGGCTTTTTAATGTCCATTTACCGCAAGCGAAAACCCTGGATTTTATAGGTTTAAATTATTACACGCGGGCTTTTGTCGTTAACCACGGGCTTGAGGTGCCGGGGATTTATATTAAGCAGTACACAAAAAGTGCAGGCCAGTACCATTATACGGGTAAAAATAACTTTTTTTCTGCTGCCAGCCAGGATCATAATACAGGAGATAAATTTTTGTCCTGGGAGATTTATGCCAGGGGAATGTACACGTTTCTTAAAGATTTCTCGCGGTACAAATTGCCTATTCTAATCTCTGAAAACGGGATTTCGACCAATGATTCCGCCACGGGATCTGCGAGGCTGGCAACAGTTGCCGGTTGCGGCCGTCGCCAATTTTCATCCAGTGATGGCCACGGAGCTTACTTTCGCTGCGATGCAGGAACTGTTGCGGGCGCACCCGTATCAACGCTTTCCAGTAGTGCTTAATGGAACGGTTACGGGCATCCTGACGCGGAAAGAAGCGGAAGCCGCCTTACTGGCCAAGCGGCCGCCCAGCTTGGAGCCGGTGGTCACCTGCCTGCGCCGGGACAGCATCGCGATACTGCAGGACCGGCTGATTGAATCGAACTCGTTGATCGTCGTGCTGCTTGATCGGCCAGGGGGGCACATGCTGGGAGTCGTAACCCTGCATGACCTGCTG
>CAINQO010000108.1 GCA_903852325.1 Candidatus Omnitrophota bacterium | reverse complement strand
GGCTTCGAGCATCGGTGGCGATAGCTCATCAAAGGATATTTCTGCGGGAGCATCTGCCGGTTCAATTGTTTTAATGTCGTTTAACTTGTTTTCTTCCATAAAACACTAACCTTTCATAAATAAAATAATTGCACACCCTAATTAGTTTAGTGTTGCTCAGGAATCAAGCAAAATATTCAATTTCCCACAGACAAACTGCCTTTTAAAGAGAAAATTACAGAAAGAAGAAATTATCTTGACAATACAAGCGTATACGCTTATAATATCTCTTGTAGGAGGTGTATATGGCAAGAGGTAGTATTGTAAAGCGATGCTTAATTTGTAAAAAGAATAATGCTAAATGTAAACACAAAGAAATAACCTATGCTGTGGTTTATCGCATAGGTAAACAGCAAAAGTGGGAAAGCGCAGGGAAGAATAAAAAAGATGCAGAAAGAAAATTAGCTGAGATTATTTCCCAAATCAATAATGGAACGTTTATAAAACCGCAGGACATTCTTTTCAAGGATTTTACGGTAAAATGGCTTGATGAATATGCCAAAATTTCAGTAAAGCCATCAACATTTCAAACCTATAAAATTGCAATAAACCATCACTTTATCCCTTCTTTTGGTAATTTTCCATTATCATATATCACAACAGAAAAAATACAAAGCTTCGTCTCTGCTAGTAGTAACAGCTGTAGTCCAAAGACCGTGAACAATTTAATTACTTTGCTTAAAACTATGTTTAAATTCGCCAAACGCTGGGGTTACATAAGAGAAAACCCCGCTATGGATATTGAACACGTTCGGTTGGAATATAGGGAAATGGATTTCTTGAAACCGGAGGAAATGCAATTATTATTTAAACAAGCAAGAGAGCCATTTAAAACGTTATTTTTAATCGCGGCCTTAACAGGAATGAGGCGAGGAGAGATACTGGCTCTTCAGTGGGGTGATATTGATTGGAATAGTAACGTTATATTTGTTCGTAGAGGCATTTACTGGTTACCACGAAAAGAATGTGCCAAAGATGCAATAAGATGGGCATTTATCTCCCCAAAGTCAAAACGCTCTATTAGGGCTATCGTTATGTCACCGAAACTTAAAGAATCACTGCAAATCCATCGCATCTCTTCGCCAGTAAGCCCGTATGATCTTGTTTTCTGCAATAGCGATGGGAAACCTTTTGACCCAGATAATTTAATCAAAAGACATTTTCTTCCAGCCTTATCATTTTCAGGCTTGAAAGCTGTTCCTTTCCATTCATTGCGCCATTCATACACAGCTTTGCTTATTGCTCAGGGTGAAAATATTAAGTTCATTCAAAGCCAACTAGGGCATTCATCTATTCAGACAACACTTGACCGCTATGGTCATCTTTTGCCAGTTAACGCTATTGGGGTAGGAGAAAGAGTTGATAAGCAATTGTTTGGAAGTCCTGCTAACACTGTGCTAACAGAACACCCCCAAACAAGCCAAAACATCAGCAAACAAGAGCAAAACGAAAGTGTTGTAAGTATAAGCAATAAATAACGTTGGCAAACAACAGCAAATACGATGAAAAACATTGAAGGGGCTCATAACCTTGAGGTTGTCCGATCTCCCGGCCATAGATTAAAGAGGGCGGGACTGCGCCGCTAAGCTTAGATCATCGCGGCTTGAAATCTGGCCCCCGCAACCATTAAGCCCGCTATAAAAGGCGGGTTTTTTGTTGTCTTTAGGTCTTCCTAAGATATAATTAGTATTGTAGCAGCAAGAGGTAAGAAAAGGCAAAGGGGACGATGGAAAATAAAGTGAAGCGTGAAGTAAGGAAACTAGCAACTATATTAAGGAATGATTTGTTGTTGCCTTTTAAATGGCTATTCAGAATACCGAAAGAGCCGGAACCAACAGTAACTGCTAAGTGTGAACATTGCGGGAAGACAGCTATTTGTTATGCACTGTTTGCTTTGCGCCCTACTGTAACCAGAAGCTTATGCTGCGCCGGTTGTCTTAAAAAAAGCAGGCGTATTTTTTACATTTATATTATTTCGATTGCAATCGTATTTTTGTTGGTCACTTTATTTTCTTCATCCGCCCCAAAGTAAAACTATCGAGCGCCATAAAAATATTATCCGCCTTAAGGATAATCTGAAAAACGCATGCCCAGAGACAATGCCTATAAGTCAGCGTTAAGTTTTAGGAGGAAGCTGTTTTTGGTCGTTTTCGGCCTGAGCCTGTCTTTTGTCCTGATAGAAACAGGATTGCGCTTGGGAGGGACGGTTATACTTTCCATTCAGGAGCAGAGGAACCGGCAGGCCTTAAGGCAAAAAGGCGTTTACCGGATCATGTGTATCGGGGAATCCACGACTCAAAAACAGTACCCGCTTTTTCTGGAAAGCCCGCTTAACCAGGCCGCAATCGGGATAAAATTCCGGGTAATAAATAAAGGGTTGGGCGCGACCACTACCTCCGGGATTCTGGCCCGGCTTCCCGCGGACCTGGAAGAATACCATCCTGATCTGGTCGTAGCGATGATGGGAGTCAATGATGCAAACATGGATATGTCTTGCCGGATACCCGCCACTTCCAAGGCCGGAGATTTCTTTAGATCTTTGAAAATATTAAAACTGGCCAGGTTGCTGCGGCTGCGCGTTTTGAATGCAATTCAGGAAACAGGAATCCATGCATGTAATTTAAATACCCCATATTCTAAGGATGAAAAAACATGCATTAACCTGGGGCTTTTTTATCAGGAACACGGAAAATATTCCCAAGCAGAAGTGTTTTTTAAAAGAGCTATAGCGTTAAACCCTAAGAACTACAATGCGTATTTCGGCTTAGGGTATCTTTATTCTGAACAAAGCCAGTCCTGGGTTAAGACGGCATTAAAAACGGGAGTAAACCGAATTTCCGGGAATCGCGATCCGTATATTAGTTTAGTAAGTTTTTACCGCCAGGATGGGAATGTCCCCGAGACAGAGCAAATACTCCGGAGAGCCATGGAGTCGGGCCCTGAGGACAGCAAGGTGTATGTTGCGTTATATTGGCTCTACCGGATCCGAGGGGATTTTCCCCAGTCTGAAGAAATGTTTAAAAAAGCCATTAAGATAGATCCCGGTACCGCATACAATCAATTGGGATGGTTTTACCGCGAGGATGGAAATTTCCCCGAAGCCGAGCAGGCGTTTAAGAAAGCCGCAGAGCTGGATCCGCAAGATGACGCGGCTTATATTCAATTAGGCAGGATCTATCAGGAGAAAGGCAGGGGTTCCGAAGCCGAGCAGGCGTTTAAAAAAGCTATAACCCTAAACCCCAGGGATTATAATGCGTACTTTGGCTTAGGTTATCTTTATTCTGACCAGAATCAATATTTGCAGCAGGAGCAGGCGTTAGAAAAGGCCTCGGCCACGGATACAAAAAAGAATAAAGCCCGCGCATACCGGGCATTGTATAAATCGGAATTTGCGCCGAATAAAAAAGCGAATTACCCGAAGCAGGAATACTACAGCCCGGTTACAATTAATAACTACCATAAGCTTAAAGAGATACTCGAGCGTAAAAAAGTGAAATTGCTCTGCGTGCAGTACCCCCTGCGCAAAGTAGAGCCATTAAAGAAACTGTTTGAAGGTAACAGTCAGGGAATTATCTTTGCGGATAATGAGAAAATATTTAAGGATGCGGTAAGCCAGGAGGGGTATAAAACATATTTTGTGGATTTATTTGCGGGGGATTTTGGCCATTGCACAAGAAAGGGGGACCAGCTTTTAGCGGGGAATATCGCCAAAGTAATACTCAAGGAAGTTTTTGCTAAATGATTTTCTCTCTTTCTAAATTGTTTACTATTTTGAAATGGGAGTGATATAATTAAGCAAAGGAGGCAAATATGGAAATGAAAGTGAGTAAAACCTCGTTAGTGATTTTAATTATAGCTTTGGCGGCATTGTTTCTAGCCAGCAATATTATGTACGGAAGATTAAACGAAACGGTGTTGATCCAAATTGTTCAAGTCCAAAGCCTGGAGACTAATAAGCTTGTAAATAGAGTTTTTGTAATCCAAAAAGAGTTAGATAGGGTGGGAAAGGAATTAGAAAGTACTAAAAAAGAATTAAATGACGCCAATAATAAGATCGTTATTTTAAGAACGGCTGCGCCTGCGGCAGTAACAAAATAAGCGATTAAGTTTTATCATGAAGGTATAGGGCTGGACTTAACCGTCCAGTCCTTTTTGCTTGCTAGTTTTATTAAGGAAAGCGGTCAATGAAAAGTGGAAATATATCCTTCCCCGGGATTAATTTTAAATTATACTAAATTTAAGCCTGCAGAGGAGGGAAAATGAATAAATTGATATTATTAGGGGTATTGTTAGCTTCCGTAATTTCTTTTGCCGGGTGCGGAAATAAACACCATCCAGTTACTTTTACGGCTCCGTCCGGAAGGTCGACAACCCTGAGCGTAAAATAGCTTCCTTTAGTTATCGGGGGGGGCAGAATGAATAAGCCGCTGACAATAGTTGTATTGGTTTTTGCAGCTGTAATTTTTATTTCTTTTTTCTTTCCCTGGATAAGCGTGGAAACCCAGCTAACCGGGAAAGTTTCGCGCTTTTTCGGTGGGCCCAAGTACGCTTCTTTAAAAATGATCAGCGGGTTTGAGGTTCCGCTGCTCGCCAATGGCCCGGATGCCAAGTTGATGATTTCCATAGTCAAGGTTTTTAATCCCGCGATAACGGATGTGGATAAGAAAAGCTGGTCAGTTTGGGGAGTTCCCGGATCAGCGGTTGTTTTCTTTATGCTGGTATTATTGTTAGGCAGGAATAAGTGGGCCAATCTGGGGTTAGGGATATTGGGAGCGGCTATTTTTGCGGCGGCAGTATTTAAAATTAAGACCACAAAGCTTGATGAGCTGGTGTTAAATGTGGCGATTGCTCCGGGACTTTGGTTTATACTTTGGTCATATCTGGGCATCGGGATAGTTAATTTAATCAGCTTCTATCAATCCCAATTTGCTAAAGCTAAATAAGCTACTTTATAGAGCTATCTACTCTCCCTGACCGGTAAGTTGCGGGGGTTTTTGTTTTCCCGCCTTTCGGGTTGACTTTTATCTGCCGCAGCGGTATTATTTAGGCGTAACCATAAAGGAGCGGTAATGGGTTCAGGCAGGTTAAATCTGAAAAGCATCTCTCTAAAGGCAGGGAGCTGCTTTTTTTATTTAGCGGAGAGTTAAATGGAAAAAATAGCCCTGCTGACAGCGGGGATTGTTTTTCTTGCTGTAGCGATTATGCATTTATTGAGGGCGATTTCCCGGGTAGAAGTGAAAATAGGCAATTATATCCTGCCGATCTGGCTCAGTATTTTAGGGTTTATCTTGCCTTTTTTATTATCGTTATGGATGTTTAGTTTAGTAAAAAGCGGATCTAGCGGGTAAGTAAGGCGCGGGGAGGGAAAGAGGATGGGGTCCGATGTAGGCGCGCTTATTTTGATAGGTGTTTTCATTGTGGCGATCTTTTCCGTTATCGGATATTGTCTTGCCAGGACGGAACCTGATCCGGACAAGCCGGAAGGTAATTTGTTCGGCAATGCTTTATGGTATATAAAGCTGGGAAGAAGAAGGAAGGGGAATGAGGAAGGGGAAAAGTAAATGAACATATTAAAACTTATTATCGGCTTAGTCCTTGGCGGGATCGTGGTTTCAATGCTCAAGGTTAAAAAATTAGACAAGAAATTGAGCAAGCCCGTCCAGCTGGTCATCGGCTTGGCGATCTTGGCCGGGGTTTATTGCGCCTTAACTTTACTTGGCCTTAACTAATCCCTACAAGGAGCGAGTATGAAGCTGCATAAAGATTCCTACTTTTTAACCTCCTGGATCATCATCGCGCTCATTCTTTTTGCCTTCGTCTTCCCCGCTCTTGCTCTTGCTCTTGGGCTTTTGATCTTGGTTTTTTAAAAACCTGCCATTGTGCCGTTAGGTATGCAAAATAGATAATAATGTTGTTGCATATGCATTGCTTTTGTTGTTACAAAACCCATCGTCTTGCCCCTAAATTTTCGCTTCACGAAAACCGCAAGGCATGACTTCCGGTCGCCGGTCGGTGGGCCTTGGCGAACCTGGCCGACAGATCGGCGCGGCGTGGGCCTTTGCTTGGTGAGCCGTCCGCGCAAGCGGTCGGCCAGCATGGGGGAAGCCGAGCGGCGGGGTCTGTGCAACTGAGGAACGAGGGCGCACAGTCCCACCAGGAGCGATTGAAACAAAGGAATTCACACCTTACCGCGCTTGGAGCGCGGCCCCGGATGACTCCGGGGGCT
>CAINQO010000107.1 GCA_903852325.1 Candidatus Omnitrophota bacterium | reverse complement strand
GTTCCTATAAATTAACCAAGAAACGGATCTTTAAAATTGCCCCTCTGCACCATCATTTTCAATTCCTGGAGTGGCCGGAAAATAAGGTAATTGTCAGGTTCTGGATCATCGCCGGCCTGCTTGCCCTGTTCACCCTGGTCACCTTAAAAATCAGGTAATGTTTTAAAACAAAAGAACCCCTTGATGATTTCCATTCAAACTGATGCCTAACCGCGAATATTTCAAAAATAAAAAAGTTACTGTTGTCGGCCTGGCCCGCTCCGGCGTGGCTTGCGCCAACCTTTTGTATCGTTTTGGCGCTCAGGTGAGTGTTACGGACATTAAAGATACCCCGCAGAGCCGGGAGGCGGCAAGCAAGCTTGTTTCCGGAGAAATTAAGGTCGAGCTGGGCAGGCATACTCCGGAGTTGATCGAACAATCGGATTTGATCGTCCTGTCTCCGGGAGTGCCCCTGGATTCCCCTTGCGTTAAATGGGCGCGGGAATTCAATAAGTTATTGATCAGCGAAATTGAGGCCGCCAGCATCCTGTGCCCGGCAAAGATTATCGCCGTAACCGGGTCTAACGGCAAGACTACCGTCACCACCCTGATCGGGATGATCCTGGAAGCGGCGGGAAAAAAAGTTTTTGTCTGCGGGAATATCGGTAACCCCTTCAGCGGGGAAGTCGAAAAAATGCAGGAGGGGGATTTTGTCGTTCTGGAGGTAAGCTCATTCCAGATGGAAACGATCAAGGATTTTAAACCGTATTTAGCGGTGATCTTAAACCTGACCCCCAACCACCTGGACCGTTACCATAATTTAGAGGAGTATCTGGAGGCAAAAAAACGTATTTTTATGAATCAGGAGGCCGGTGATTTTCTGGTCTTAAACGGCGATGATCCATTGTTAAGTTCTGCCGCAGCGGAAGCAAGATCAAAAACTGTTTTTTTTAAGAAAGAGGCAGGGAGGAATCCCAATCAAAGCGCGGTGGCCGCGGTGGGAAATATCCTGGGGGTGGGGGCGGGGTTGATGCAAAAAGTTTTTCAGGAATTTAAAGGGCTGGAGCACCGGATGGAGGAGGTCGCTTTGATTAATGGAGTCAGGTTTATCAATGATTCCAAGGCGACTACGGCGGATTCGGCGATCTGGGCGATCAGTAATATTTCTTCCCCGGTCATCCTTGTTGCCGGAGGCAGGCATAAGGGC
Organism: Candidatus Omnitrophota bacterium; assembly: GCA_903852325.1. Taxonomy (GTDB): domain Bacteria; phylum Omnitrophota; class Gorgyraeia; order Gygaellales; family Profunditerraquicolaceae; genus UBA6249. The sequence continues at coordinate 711 of CAINQO010000107.1, read as the reverse complement.
ATAGATTACCGGGTGATCATTCCCGCCTCCCGGGGTAAAGTAAAATACGCATTTTTGATCGGAGAGGCCAAGGAGATTATCGCTTCCGACCTTAAGGATAGCGGATTTGCGGTAGAAAAAGCGCAGACCCTGGAGGAGGCAGTCACCAAAGCTTTGCGGCAGGCTAAACCCGGGGACAGTGTTTTATTGTCCCCGATGTGTTCGAGCTATGATATGTTTAAGGATTATGAAGAGCGGGGCAGGTATTTTAAAAAGATCGTCATGGAATTAAAACAAAAGGAAGACCGCCATGGTTAGGAAAACGCGGATCAATCTGCTTACGGTGGCGGTGATCCTGATTTGCGTGGGGATCGTGATGATCTACAGCTCTTCCAGTATTTATGCCTGGGAAAGATACGGGGACAGTTTTTATTTTTTAAAAAGGCATCTTCTGTTTTTGATGGTCGGCATCTGCCTGGGTTTTTTAGCGATGGTCATCGATTACCGTTTTTTCAAGAAACACGCCCACGGGATGATGTGGCTGGCCCTGGGGATGCTGGTTTTAGTGCTTATCCCGGGAGTGGGCAGGGAAGTTTCCGGCGCTCAGCGCTGGTTCCGGTTCAAGTTCATCAGTTTCCAGCCTTCGGAATTCGCTAACCTGGCGCTTATTGTTTATATCGCCGATTTTGTTTCCCGTAAACAGGATAAGATCAAGATGCTGGTGGAAGGGTT
>CAINQO010000106.1 GCA_903852325.1 Candidatus Omnitrophota bacterium | reverse complement strand
GCCCGGTAAAGAACAATAAACGCACTTCCTTGAACACCCCCTATTAAAAATAATCGGCATCTCGTTGGACATATATTTTCCCAAAGGAAACCCGTCAAAGTCGGGAAACGGCAGCGTATTTAAGTCATGCGCCGGCTTCCTGCAGCCACAATCTATTACAGAACCGTTCTTTTTTACAAGCGTTCCCGGATGCAAACCAATCCTGCCTGTTGTTTGCAAATAATCAATTACTTCCGTTATCGTCTCCTCTCCTTCTCCGTATACAACTAGATCAACACAATCATTTTTGATTGATGAGTTCCCTGACCATTCCGGGAAACAATCGGGCCCTCCGAATACCACCTTAATATTAGGCTCGAGCTGTTTTAGCTCTTTAGCAATTTTTAAACTCAATGATACGTTGGTGTTCCATATAGAAAATCCGATTACGGCTGCCCGAGTCTTTAGTATTCTTTTAACAAATTCTTCAAATAGTTGGTTATATTTATGAAAAATCTCTTCCCCGAAATCAAGCAAACTTGGAGCCTCCAGAACATTCCATTTGTCTTTATCCGGGCCATCGGCGGCATGGAATATTTCAATATTTAAATCAAAAATAGATACTTCGTGGCCTGCCTTTTTTAAAGCCGCATTAATATACGCCAGGCCAACCGAAGGCGGAAAAGGAAGATTAACGCAGGGGCACCGGACCAAAGCAATTTTCATAAATCGTTAAACCCTTGGGCTTGTGCCTGCATTTTCAGGCGCGCAGGCACCTTTATTTATAATTGCCGCAAAAAATCCCTGTTGACGGAGCCGTTAATACATTTAGGGTTGCACCAGTTTTCCAAATCTCCGCAGGAAACTTTTTTGCGGTACATCTGCATGGTTTGGCCGTTCCAGATTTCTGCGAGTGAATTTTTCGATAATTCCCCCGCCGGCCGGAGACAGACGCACTCCGGGTAAACTTTTCCGCCTTGCGCTCCATCGATAAATAAAGACTTCCACGGCATGGCGCAAAACAACTCTTTGCCGCCGGCAGCGGGCAAAGAATCCTGCGGAGGCTCAACCGGACCTAAATGCACCTTAAACTCGCAACTTACATTTATCCCGGAACGCTTGCATTTTCCCATCAACCGGGGGACCGACTGTTGAAGGTAAGCGATTGCCCTGGCGTCCGCCGGCTCAAAAATATTCTCCTGCGGGCATTTCTTGCCTACCATATACAGAAGATTGATCCCGCCAAAACCGTATTCAGCCGCAAAATCCGCAAAATCCTCCAGGCCCTGATAGTTAGAACGCATCACCACAACATTAATGATATGCGTAGCGGATTTAGCGTGCTTGTTTTGGGCTTCTTTAAGTAAAGTTAAATTTTTAATTAGCGCTTCAAAATTTGCCCCTCGGCGGATATATTCATAGATTTTCTTATCCGTACTGTCGATAGAAAGGATTAAGCGGACATTTGCCCGGGCAAATTCCTCTGCCCAAGCCGGAGTAATTAAAAGGCCATTGGTATTTATTTCCTGGATTAGATCCGGATATCCGCTGGCCTGTTGGAATAATTCCTTGAAATAATCCACCAGGAACACCTCCCCGCCCTGCCACATAATCGAATCAAGGTAGGGGAAAAATTTACTGATCTGCCCGGCCGCTTCTTTGGAAAGGGCGGCATTGCTTGCCCTTCTTTCGCACATAATGCAGTCAAGGTTGCATTTAACGGTTAAAACAACCATCAGCCTTCTGGGTAAAGAACCCAGCACAATTTTGGCCTGGGCGATCTCTTCCCGGCTGTTTAGTTTATTTTTTAAATATGCCTGCGGATTATGCATTTCCTTCGGGGTTAGGCCTGGCTAAGGTTATGTTTTATAAACTTTCTTTTCCGGCACAATCCAGTGCTGCCTCCAGGAATCCTCTTTTTCTACCAGCATACATCTCCAGCAGAAACACGGCTCGCAGTTACAAGGCAGCGCTTCATCGAGCAACTTAAAGGTCCCGTCAAAAAGATTGCCGATAGTTTCTTTGTGTGGGCCGCAGCATCTGTACGCATCGCCATTGGGATAAATTTTTGCGTACATCTGCCCCATCCGGCAGGGCTTATCCCTGGTTTTTTTATAGTCCGTTCCGGTCTTCCATTCTACGGTCTTGGTATTAACGATATCCTCATTATCATAACAGGCCTTGAGATGGCTAAGCTCCTCCGGGGCATAACCGGCGGGATATTCTTTTCCGTTAAAATTCCCCATATAGGGCTGCATATTAAAAGAAATTCCGAGCTTATCGAATTCTTTTTTGATCGCGCCCATTTTCCCCATCTGGGGCGGGTAGGCCACGTAATTGGCCCAGGTTTCAAAGCCGTTTTTGCGTAAAATCAGGTGTTTCTGTAAAAATTCGTTTAAATCCACAAATTCGGGGTGAAAAGTCGTGCCGATGCGCACCCTGTCCGCAGTAACATTCTCCAGGATATCCTGGACATCGCTGGAGAGATTGGTTATGATTTCCAGGGTATGGATAGCGGACAAAAAACGGATCAACTTTAAAAAGGACGGGTAGATAAAAGGCTCCCCGCCGGTAATATGCACTTCGCAGCTTCCGTATTTATCGTAAATATCCTGCCAGATCGCCAGTAACTTATCGATGTGCGGATAAACTATTTTATCCCTCTGCTTATCCCATTTTCCCGGCGGATCCCAGGGTTTAGGCGTATTGCAATAGCTGCATTGATAATTGCAGCCATAATGAATATCCCAGGTCAAAAAAACACGCCCCGGGGCAATCAGGGTGCGGTCGATTTTTTTCTCGCTCACCCGGGTCTGCGGAATTACCAAAGCCAGCTGCGCGGTTTTATCCGGGTCAGCCGGAAAAAGCACCTGCGTATTTTCCACCAGCGTACCGGCCCAATCATTACACGGGCAGATCTCCGACCGGCACGGCCGGGGCTGCTCCCATAACTTAAAATCCTCGCTAAACAGATTGCCGATGATCTGGGGGTTATCCCCCCCGCAAGTTACCACTAATCCGTCGGCTTTAATGTTAGCGCGCGTCTGGCCCGCCCGGCATAATCTTCCTTTCACCGCCTTAGGCTCTAATTGCCATTTTTCATTTTCGCGTGTTCCCAAATACGGCACAATAAGTGCTTTCTCTTCCGCGCTATAACTTAAAGGATACTGCTTACCCTGATATTCTCCCCAGAATGTCTGCACCTGGCATTGAAAACCGTTTTTAATAAACTTATCCATATAGTGCGCCATTGGTTTTATCTGTGCCGGGTAAGCCACGTAACAAACCTGGTCACCAAACCCTTTTTCTTTAAGCAAAAGCGCCCGTTTAAGGAAGGTATCAAGATCCGCAAACGACGGATGGAAGCTTCCGGTTACATGCACCCGGGAAGAATCAATTTGCCGGGCAAAATCGCTGACATCCACCGATAAATTACTGGTGATCCCGATTTTATGGATAGACAATCCCTTGACCAGGGGGATTATCTGCGGGTAGAGCAAGGGCTCTCCGCCGATCAAATCCAGGTACACCGGCCCGTATTTAGCGTAAATATTATCCCAGATCTTCAGTATTTTCTCCAGGGGAGGATAAATGTTTTTTTCGGCCATCCGCTGCCATTTACCGTAGAACCAGCAATAAGGACAACGATAATTGCAAACATAATGCAGGTCCCAATTAAAATAAACCGGTTTTTTTTCTTCCTTTAAAATATCGTTCATCGATTTTCTTTTTCCGGAATTAAATTGACATATTCATTACTCGGACAGCAATCCACGGTACAGGGTTGGGCGGTGGGAAAAAGGCGGAAATCCTTGTCAAAAAAATTGCCCATCGCGTCAGGCAATTGCCCGCAGCGGATCACTTTCCCGTCGGATTGAATAACGGCATATTTATAGCCGGCATTGCATAATTTTCCTTTAGGGCTTTCTCCTTTTAAATGGTAGGTTATCCGGTCAACATCCGCTCCTAAATGCGGGCGCATTATGTCCCGCTCCTGTTGGCTGTAACTTTCCGGATAGCGCCGGCCTTGATACTCCCCCCAGAAAGCGGCCAGGGCAAAGCCGATGCCCGCCTCCGCAAAACGTTTTCTCACCGTCTCCATCTGTTTCATTTGCGGCGGGTAAGCTAAATAACATACCCCGGCTTTAAAACCCGCGTTTTTTAAAAGCAGGGTCTTTTTTATAAAAAGTTCCTGGTTGGAAAACAAAGGATGAAAATTAAGATCGAGGGTTACCTTCTGCGGGTCAATCTCTTTGACAAAGGTTTCGATATCCCCGGACATATTTGTCGTGATTTTAACGGAATGCAGCTGGGACAATTGTTTGATCAACGGAATGAAGTTCGGGTAAAGGAACGGCTCTCCCCCGGTAATCGCGATATGGCATTTACCGTAATGGTCGTAAAATCGCTTCCAATGCCCCATCCACTCATCGACGGAAAGATAGACGTTGCGCTTGCCTTCGTTTACCCAGACTTCGTAAAACCAGCAATAAGGGCAGCGAAAGTTGCATTTATAATGGCTGTCCCAGGTAAAGCTAATGCCGCTTTCTTTGACTGCAGGATGCTCCAACGCTTTTTTCTCCTCAAGATTATCGCCAGCCCCGGTTACTTTTGTTCCCCCCGGATCCTCCGGAATTAATTCCCCTTCAGCGCAAGGGCAATATTCAGCGGCACATGGTAAAGGCGCAGGGAGTAAATTAAAATCCGGGTCGAAAAAGTTCCCCAGGACCATCTGCTCACCGGTCTGGCCGCAGCGGGCTATTTTGCCGTCGGGAAAAATAAGCGCGGTTTTTTGTCCCGCCTGGCAGGCGCTGCCGCACCGCTTGACCTTAACAAACCAGGATTCATCGATCCCGATTAACCGCTGTTCCTGGGGAGTATAACTTTGCGGGTAAATTTTCCCCCGGTATTCCCCGAAAAAAGGGATAACTTTCAATGATTCGTTAATTTTGGCCAGCTTTTCCTGATAAACACCGATATGCTCAAGAAAACCAGGATAAGCCACTAAATTTATGCAGCCGCCAAACCGGTGTTGGCGGATAAATAAAAGCCGCTGGAGGAAATTTTCGAAATCATCAAATTGCGGATGGAAAGAAAGCGACAGTGAAACTTTATCCGGACTGAGCTCCTCCACAAAACTCTGCAAATCACCCGAAGAATTGCTGGAAATATTAATATGGCAACAAATCTTAGAAAGCCTTTTGATTATTTCAATAAAATTCGGGTAAAGGAACGGCTCTCCCCCGGTAATATTCAGGTAGATAGGTCCGTATTTTTTATTGGCTCTCTCCCAAAACGCCGTTAATTCATCCGGAGAAAAATATACGTTTTTCTTGCGATATTCCGCCCACTTTCCTTCAAAAAAACAATACGTGCAGCGGTAATTGCAGTCGTATAGCATGTTCCAGGTAAAACGCACTGCCGCTTCCATCTAAAAAGCATCCTTTCTCTGGACTGTCAAGCCCCAGATCCAGGCCTCTAAGCAGTTTTGCCGCGAAGCCCTCCGGGTAGGGTTTTATTTTTGCTGCGGGCGTTTTAAAAATTATCCGCCCACAAAATATCGATGTTTTGTTTTTCCCCTGCTCCGGCGCAAACATGGGAACGAAATTCATTCACGCAAGCCGGATTAGCGATAAAGCAGTGCTTAAAACAGCCGCCGCCTGCCGTCAAATCCTTCCTTAAACTCTGATAATAAGTTGCATTCCAGCTGTCCATAAATGATTTTTCCTGTAAATTCTCACCGCAGGCTGCCCCTGAATCACAGGCCAGGATATCGCCGGCGGCATTAAGAATCAGCTGCTCCCAGCCTTTCGCGCAACAAACCCCTTCCGGATAGGTTTCCTGGCCGAATTTAGGAGGCAGGTTGACCGCAAGTTTTAACTGTCCGGCCAGATTCCCGGCTTTTTCTAAAATTTCATTGGTCATTTTCTGTTTAAAAAAACAGGACAGGTATTTTTGGGCCGGGGAATAGACCCGGCTGTAGGAGCAGTCCACTTTATCTACCCCCAGATTAGCTGCCAGCCGGATAAACTCCGGAAGGTCCTCGATGTTCAGAGTAGAGGCAAAAAAGGAAAGGTTGATCTTCAGGCTCTCCTTATCTTTTCTTAGCGTTAGGAGGTCTTCAAGCCTTTTTAAAATCAGGCTGAAATCATCGCTGCGGGTGAGCATCTTGTATATCCGGCTGTTGGAAGCAAAAAGCGCGACATTTACGGTATTTTTGACACCGAATTCCCGGCCGCAAATCCCCCGGGGATGCGTAAGGAAATCTGCCGCCTGCGCGGTTAAATCCAACCCGTTGGTAAAATAAACTTTTTCTATTTCCGGGAAGCTTAGCTCGATACAATTAATCCGCCAACGGATCATTCTAAGCATTTCCTCCGAATCAAAAAAACTGCCGCAGGATTTAAAAACGATCTTTTCCGCCTGAGCCAGATAGCGGGAAATTTTACCCTCCAGCTTGCGGTAAAAATTATCGAATTTAAATTCCGCTTTATTGCATTTCCCCGGGCAAAAAACACAATTTAAAGCGCAGGCTGCGCCCAATTGAATAATGATTTCCTTGGGAGAAGATTCTAATTTTGTTTTTTTGTCCGCGTATTCCCGGTCATTCAAGGCTGCGTTCTCCGCCGGCGTCAGCCATTGGCCGTCAATTGTATAATCGTTATCTATTTTTTTAAACACTCCCAGGTTCTCTTTTATGCTCACCCCTGCGCGTTCCCCGAACATCTGCTGGAAGGCGGCATTCAAATTTACATCGTGCACCAGGACATAGCCTCCGGGGGGCACCTGCGGCAGGACACTGGCGCACTCCCAAACCATGTTCCGATAACCGTGATCGGAATCATGGTAAAATATATCCACGCTTTTGTTCTCCCGCAGCAGTCCCGGTAAGACATCCCGGGAATAGCCGGTTTTTAGAACAATGCGCTCTCTTAAATCCGCCGGGACCATCGCCAGGGGGCCGCAATTGCCTGAGACCTTACTGTAATTAATTTTCTGCTTTCTTTGTCCGCTATGCTCCAAGAAACTCATCGCCTTCCATTCGTAAGATAAATAAGGTTCAATCGTATAAAATTTACAATTATTGTCGTTTTCTTTAACCGCCAAAGCGATAAACGAGCTGCTGAACCCCACATTACTGCCGGTTTCAATGATTACCCTGGGCTTGGTAATTTTTGTCAAAAGGTATAAAAAAATAAAACTTGGATCATCCCAGCCCACCTGGAGACCTAAGGCCAGCGGGAACTTTTGTAAAAAATCCGCCATCCCGGACTCGACTTGCCCCCAGTCTAAATTCAATCTTGCGCTGTTTTCTTTAACATAGGCCAGCATTTCCTTTTGTTCCGGCAGCAATAATCCCTGCTTTTTTTTAATCTCCGCGTAGCTTGCCGGGTCATAATCCTTTAAATTATCCATCCCCATGGCGACATAGGTCCAGGACTCCATTATCGGATCTTTGTAATACCATTCCAGATTTTTAAAATCTTCCGTTTTAAGCATTTCTTCTAAAGTTAAAATTTATCCTCCCAGAAAATATCTATCTCCGCATCCTTCCTGCCCCGGCGGATCACATGCGAGCGGAAATCATTCACGCAGGCAGGATTGGCGCGGAAACAATACTTAAAACAAGTACCTGAGCCATCGATCAGCGAACGCCTTAATTTTTTATAATACTCCCCGCTCCAGACATCCCCGATATATCCGACCTTATCCAGGCTTTCCGAACAATCCTCCGCGGCATCACAGGGCAGGACATGCCCGTTTAGGTCAAGCATCACCTGGGTCCAGGGTTCCGGACAAACTCCGCGCAGCGGATAATTTTTCTGGTTAAACCTCGGCGGCAGTTCGATTTTTATATTCAACTCGGCGGCTAATTTTTCTGCCTGATCGAGCTTCTGATTGGTTAATTCCTGCTTAAAGAAACAGGAGAGGTATTTCTGCGCGGGAACATAAATATAATTATAATAACAAACTACCTTATCTACCCCTAATTGAGCGGCCAATAAAACAAAATCCGGCAGGTCTTCGATATTCAAGGTAGTGGCCACAAAAATCAGATTAATCCCGATATTGCGCGTCTTCTTACGCAGCTCCAGCAAATATTTTAATTGCCCTAAGATTTTGTGGAAATTATCCAGGCGCGTCATTACCTTATGCAGACGGGCATGGGAAGCATGCAAAGAAGCGTGGATGGTGTATCTGCTTTTCCCGCTGGTTATTTTATCGCAAATCTCCTTAGTCAACCCGGATCCGTTAGTCGAGAACATTTTTTCCACATGCGGAAAAGAGTGATCAAAATAATCCAGGATCTGGCCGACTTGCGGCAATAAAAGATACTCCCCTGAACCGGTCAAGACGATCTGTTCGGCATGACTGAGGCAGAAAAATAATTTCTCTTCAAACCGCTTCTTAAATATCTCCAGGTCGAACATTTCATAACCGTTGCCCCGGGAACAAAAGGTGCAGCTGGCATTACAGGGCCCGGAAACCTGAAGGAAATAGGCTTTCGGCGTAGACTTAAGCATAACTTTTTTATCGCTGAATTCGGCGTCACTAAGCTTGGAATTATCCCGCTGTTCAGCTTTGGCCAAAGCAATGCTCTTGACCCGGGGGCCCCTGCCAAAATTACTTCCTACCGGCAAAAAACCCCCGCTAGCGGAGTTAATCACTTCGATGGCTTTTTTAATCCTAGACAGCATCTCCGGACTTAGCTGCAGCCGGCCTTCTTGGATCTGCGCATAATAACCGGTAAGTTTTTCCGTGGTCAGCTTGTCTTTCGGCTCCTTTTCGAAATAGTTCAGTAAGTTTTCCAATGCGTTGGGCAGGTCTTTCTTGTATTCATAATAATGCGCTAAATTAAACCAACGGTCGAGTTCAACCGAAGTCTGTACTCCGCTGGTCACTTCAATCCCCAGCTCCGCGGCAAATACACAAAACTTTTCGCAGCGCAGCAATCTTTGCGGATAAGTATTCCTGCCGTCTACGGACTCCCAGTATAAATGATTGGGAGAATTGGCCTGGATGCCGAATTCCTCCTGATGCGCATGTAAATAACTGGATTCTTCGATCGCGCAAAAAGTCCGGCTAGGATAAACCCGGTCCAGATACGGGGCATTTCTTTTAATAAATTCCAGGGTCTGCGTCAGATCCTCTTCTTCCTCGCCGGGAAAACCAAACATAAAGTTTGTCGTCACCACTATCCCGGCTTCATGCGTTGCCCGGATCACATTATCCGCATCTTCCAGCGCATACCTTTTTTTCATTAAACCCAACACCCTCTGGGAACCGGACTCGATCCCGAAAATCAGGTTTCTGCATCCGGCTTTTTTCATCTTCGCCAAAAGCTCCGGGGTCATTTCTTTACGGATAATCGCATTTGCTACCCAGCAAATTTCGATCTCTTCTTTCGATGCCCAATCAATCATCAAATCACAAAAAGAATGTAAAGACTTGATATCACCGTTAATCAACAGATCCAGGAAATCAATATGCCCTAATTTTTTGAAATTCTCTTTGTGAAATTTTATTTCCTCGAATATCCTCTTGCCGCTCATATGGCGGTAGCCCGGCCAAAATGCCCGGGAACTGCAAAATGCGCACTGCTGCACGCATCCCCGGCTGGCCAATATCGGAAGATGGTAGCTATCGTCGTACTTAGTTAAGGGCAAATCGGAAAAATCCATAAACGGCAACTCATCCAGATTCTCTAACAGCGGCCGGGAAGGATTGTGAAAAACCTGCCCGTCCCTCCTGTAGGAAATCCCCCGGCAGCCCTCCAGCGGCTGACGCTCCTGGATCATGCCCGCTAATTCGACTACGGTTAGTTCCCCTTCTCCCAAGGCCACGATATCTACCGCCCCATCAAGCAGTATCGTCTGCGCCCAGGCAGGTTCAAAAAATAAAGTACCCCCGAAAACAATAATCAGATCTTTGTTTTCCTGCTTGACCCTCCTGGCCAGCTCCAGGCTGGCAAACCGGGAAGAAGTGCAAACGGAAAAACAGACCATTTTCGGATTATGCGCGATGATCTGTTTGACGTATTGATTGATCAAAGCGTTGTTTTCAGCAAAAAATTGGGCGACATTGCCGGAATCATACCAAAAATCACTTTGTTCCCAGGCCCACAATCCTTTATTATTTTCCCTGCGGTTAAGGTAGAGCTCGATATTCAAATCCAAAGAGCGCACCTTATGCCCGGCCTGTTTTAAACAGGCGCTCAGCTGGGCTAAAGCCAGCGGCGGATCATATGTTCCCCAAACCGGGGATTGAATTAAAACGACTTCCATTAAAATACTCCTGTGGAAAGCAATGTTTTGGAAATAGTTTCTGCCATAACTGCATAACCCTTGTCATTCGGGTGGGCCCTGTCCGATGAAAAAAGATCTGTTTGTCCTGCGGATAAAGCCCGGCTGAATCCGGCTCCGACATCCACAAATTGCGCTTTGTATTCTCCGGAAATCTTTTCCCGGATACCTCCGGCCGGCTCCCGGGGATAATTCAAAAGTATAATTTTAATATTATAAGTATGGCAGAGATTTATGATCCGGCCCAGATTATAATCCAATAATCGGTCAAAAACCCCCTTTTCTTCCTGCGCCAGCGATGATTCCCGGATTACGCGTTTAAACTGCCGGATAAAACTGCTGTGCGGCCTGAACTTCGCCGCCCGGTCGATCATTTCTGTAGCCAAAGGCTTATTCCCCTGGCTAAAATATATTCTGGACAAATAGCCGTAGCCGCCGGCTTTGAGCATAAAATCATCGGAGTCGGCGCAGGCTAACGCACGGTTGAACAGATTGATCGCCTCTTGAAAGTCAGCTTGTTTCAACGCGGAGTTATTTTCTCCCCGGGAAAAATAATTTTCTCCCAGTTTAAATAACGCTTCGGCATCCTGAGGGTTATTTTCGATATAGCTTTTAACCATTGTGATCGCCGGATCGTATTTTCCCTGGCCGTAATAGATGTCACTCAAAAGCAGGCACTCTCTGCGGTCCCGGGGATCAATGCCTGCAGGCATCTGGGTAAGGACTTTTTCCCCCTCGTCAAATTTTCGCTCGGAACGTAAAGATTCTGCCCGGACCAAATAGGCCTCTTTTTTAGCGCTGTCCGGGCTCTTATAAGCGCCCTGAACCTTCTTTGGCGGAAAAGCCGACTCTTCCTGCGCATTGATCTGTGCCAGGTCAAGTCCAGGGTGGAGTTTATTTTTTAAATTTAAAACCAGTATTTTAAATAATTTGTACGCCTTGGACTTGCTCAAAATAATATCCGCGCGCAGGAGGATTTGCGCGATTTTAGCCTTATCCGCAAGACGGAATAAATAATCGTCGCTGTCTTCCAGAGTGGTCGAATCATTAGAGCCGATTAAAAGAATTACAGCGTCTGGCTTATCGGCGTTAATGTTGCGCACTAAATTCTTAAGCACCATAGAAGAATTGTTGCCGGGAATACCCCGGTTATAACAGATAAATTTTTTCGGCTGCCGTTTTGTATTAAGCAGCTTCTCCAGTTGAGCCGGATAATCCTGGCCGAAGCCAGCCCCTACTCCAAAAGTAAAAGAATCGCCCAGGCAGGATATTTTTACCGCCTGCCGGTCGCCCGCGGCAAATTCCCTGTTTTTTGTCCAATAGGCTTTATAAATAAATCCCGCCAAGCGCGCGGCACCTTCGAGGACCAGGAGGCAAATCACCAGGCCGGCTAAAATGCTTAACGCTCTTTTGTTTCTTAATTTCATTTTTTCGGCCCCGTATCTCCGGCGCAGGGAAAAACCCTCCCCGTTTATTTTGAATCGGCAAAAAAGGAATGGCAGGAGAGTATGTCGACATTGATCATCCCCGCATGCCTGCATCCGATGCAAATATTTTTCTGCGCATCATCCGGAGCGCTTTTGTATTTAATAAACCGTCTGGCCTGCTGATAAGCGGCATTATTCCATATTTCTTTAAAAGGCTGCTGAAAAATGTTTCCGAAATCATCCTTTTGGTCTTCCACTGAGCAACACACGGAAACCGAACCATTGGGATTAATGACTACCTCTTCCCAGGGCCAGTTACATTTTTTTTCCTGCAAAGATTTAAAATACTGAGAAGTAATTTTGGGTTTGTTTTTGGTTTTGCGGTAATTACTGTATTCTTCGTTTAAGGGGATCCAATCCTGCTCACCGATAAAGGCTTTAGTAATAGACACATTGTCCACCCCGAGATCCCGGCCAAGCTGCTGGACTGTCTGGATCTCATGTTCATTGTGCCGAAAGACCAGGAATTGCCAGCAAATATAAGGATTGGCTCTGCCCAACTCTTTCTTTTTCCTGATCAAGATTTTCAAATTATTGATTGCCGTATGAAAGTCTCCGCCTACCCGGTATTTTGCGTATGTCTGCGCGCTGGCCCCGTCGATAGAAACGATTATTTTATCCAATCCGGACAAAACAATCTCCTCGGCTGTTTTTTCATCAAAATGATTCAAGTTTGAATCCACCTTGGTATCAATCTGGTATTGCTTGGCGTATTTTATCAATTGCGGCAACTGCGGATTTAAAAACGGCTCCCCCCAATTACAAAAATCTATATGCAGCAAATACGGACCTAATTCATCCGCGACCTTTTTAAAATTTTCAAAGGTCAGGCTTCCTTTTTCCCGGCTGCCCCGCTGCTGTCCCGTAGGGCAAAACGGGCATCTTAAATTGCAAAAATTAGCCGGATCAATTGTCAGCCAATACGGATAGCCGGTTACCTTCTGCTGGCGCGACTGCTTTTGCGCCTCAATCAGCAGATAATTATCCAGCTTTTCCTTTAACCCGAGTCTAAGCAATGCCCCCTTGACCTTCTCCTGGACCGGAGTAAGCGGTAGGCTTTGCGCCTCAGTTTGCCGCGCTAAAGCAGACGGGGGAATTTTTACCTTCCCCTTGACTTTTTGCAGGTCTTGCCAATGGCTTGATTTATTTTTGTTTTTTCCTTTCAATCTTTTCTGGCACTGCGCTATTTTCTTAAGAGTCGTAGTATTTTTAGATTCGAGTTTTATTGACTTCTTATAGCACTCCCGCGCCGCGGAATAATCTTTTTTAAATAAAAAATAATCGCCTAACAGGAGCCATTTATCCGGTTTAACCCTTAAAACTCCGGAAGTCTCCGGCAGCCCCAAAGAAAGCGCCAGGCGGCAAAACTCTTCATAGCGCCGGAACCTTTCGACATAATTGTTGCCGGCGGTTTCCCAATAAAGGTGATGCTGCGGATTAATTATGCCCAGTGCCTTGGCGTGCGTATAAAGATAGGTCCCTTTATCCAGCACACAAAAAGACTGGCTGGCTAAAACCGAATCGATGTTTTCCCGGTTTCTCTGCAGGAATTCCAGGGTCTTGCGGAAATCTTCTTGCGTTTCCGTAGGGATACCGAACATAAAATTAGCCTGCGTACCGATACCGGCCCGGCGGGTATTTTCCAGGACCGCTTCGGCATTGGCGATAGAAAAATGCTTGTTCATGCTTTTAACCACCTGTTGCGAACCGCTCTCTACGCCGTAGCCCAGCCATTCGCATCCGGCTTTTGCCATTTTTTCCATCAACTCCCGGGTCATCTCCGGACGGATAATTGCCTGGCCGGACCATTTTATTTTTAACCCGCTGCTGATCAATAAATCACAGAATTGCGATAATTCTTTTACATTGCCGTTCAATAAAGAGCCGATAAAATAAAAGTAGTTTACCCCCGGGAAGCGTTTTACCTGATAAGCAATCTCTTCGAATATGCGTTCCCCGCTCATCGTGCGGTAATTCTTCCAGAATTGCCACTCGCTGCAGAAATGGCAACGGGTAATGCATCCCCGGCTATCGAGTATCTCCAGCCTTTCCGGCTGACGGTAATGCCCGAATAAAATGTCCTTGCGGAAATCGCTGTAATCCGGGAACGGCAATCGATCCAAAGACTCTACAGGCGGCCGGTCACCGCAATCAATGATCTTTTTGCCTTTTTTTAACAGTACTCCCCGGCAAAATTCGACTTTTCCTTCCCGCTGCACTATCTCGGCCAGCTCCGGCAAGGTCTCATCACCCTCCCCGACCGCCACGATATCCACGGCGCCTTCCCTGATCAATTCCTTGCCTCTTAATTCCCGGCAGCAATCCGGGCCGCCAAAAACGACAATTCTCTCCGGATCGATTTTTTTAATCCTCCGGGCCACCTCTAAACTGGCCAATAAAGAAGTAAAATGCACGCTGAATCCGATAATCTTGGCCTCCGTATCCAGGATCTTATCGATCTGGAAATCAATCATCTTTTCATTATCGCGGATAAACTCCGCCATCAGCGCCCGGTTATTCCAGAAAGAATAATTATCTTTATCGTCCCACATTTTTTTATACTTATCCGGACCGCTGCAATATAAGGCATTATTCAAATCAAAACCAAAAGCTTTATGCCCCTGGATGCGCAGTATCGCCGACAACAGGGCGATGGAGTAAGGCGGGCAATCCCGCCCCCACCCGGGACATTGGATTAAAGCAACTTTCATAACTTAATTCCTTTTAATATTTTATCGCGAAAACCCGGCCGGAAATTTATATGGGCGCGTATGTCGTTGATATTCTCGCTGCGGTACTTATAGCAATATTCACACCACTGCCCGGGATTTGCATTTAACAGGGAACTCCGCAGGTTTTTATAATGAAACCCGTTCCAAATTGTCTCAAAGTCAGCTTCCCCCAAATAGCCCACGTGATCGCCGGCGAAACAACAAGGCAACACGGAACTTTCATTTTCCACATAAAAGTATTTCCAGGGGTCGCTGCATGTTCTCCTCTGACCGGCAGGAACAATGGTTCCAAACTGAGGCGGTAACCTTAGCGGCATCTTCAATTTCCTGGCCAGCAGCTGGGCTTTTTTAAAAGAAGCGTTGGTAATTTCCTGCTTAAAGAAACAGGAGAATTTCAAATGCGCGCGGTGGAAAATGCTCATGTAATTACAGCTTACCTCATCTACCCCCAGTGCTGCGGCAAGCTTGATAAAATCAGGCAGATCTTCGATGTTCAGGGTATTGATAAGGAAAACCAGGACAATAAACGGGCGCATTCTGGACTGACGCGTGGAAATAAGCTGCTTGATCCCCTGGGTAATCTGGTCAAAGTTGCTCAGCCCGGTTAAAATTTTGTGCAACCGGCCGTTGGAGGCATGCAAGGATATTTCTATCGCAGTGTTGCTTTGGGTTACCCGGGCGCAAACTTCTTTGTTCAATAAAGGAGTTCCATTGGTGGTGTAGATTTTATTTAATTCCGGATAGCCCTGGTTAACATACTCCAGAAATTTGGCGATATCCGGCATCAGCAGTAATTCCCCGAAACCGCAAAAGTTAATAAACCGCGCGTTAGAAATAATCCGGCCGAGCCGGGGCTCAAAAAATTCCCGGAACCTTTCCAGGGAAAAAAGTTTGGGTTTCCCCCCCAGGCAAAAAATACATTTGGCATTGCAATTATAATGCGCCCCGATACCTACCCCCTCCGGAGTAGATTCCAAGTAAATCTTGCCGACGTTATACTCAAAATCATTGAACAGCAGGCTCTTTTCCCGGGCCGAAAGGAGAGGAACATTCTGGGCCGTCCTTTTATCTACAGAGCCCAGGATTTCTTCCTTGAGCGCCCTAATCCGTTCCTGCCTTTGCAGGGTATTAGTAACCATGTAAAGATACTCCCTTATTTACTTAAGGCTTTTTCCAAAACCGGGAACACTGTACACACCAGCCAGCAGTGACAGTTGCCGTCTTCAATAAAACTGCGCATATGCTGGGCTTTTTCGGAAGTCCACAGACTGTCGAATTTTTGTTCACGGACATTGCCGATAGAACTGTTTTTATGCCCCGGACAGAAATAACAATCCCCATAAGGATTGAGCATCGCAAACTTCGAACCGGCGACACATTTTTTAAAGAAACGCTGCGGGTTAGTCTGGTACTTAACCAGGTGCGACCAATAGTAAAGCTGGGAGATTAAATATTTATCTTTGATCTTCTCCGGCGAATCAATGCTGCCGCCCGGGCCTATTTTTGAGATTATTTCCTGAATGATCTGCATAATTTCTTTATTTACGCGGTCAAGATCCTGAGGCTTCCAGATAAATTCCTCCCGCGCCTGTTTAGGAACGACAAACTGGGCAAAAAAGTCTAGCCCTTCGCTATCCGCAAACCGTTTCGCTGGAAGTAACTGATCCACATTATAAGGAGTCAGCGTGAAATTTACGGAAAGCTTGATAAACGGCAGTTCTTTTCTGCACTGGCTGATGGTTTTATACAGGCCGGCAAATGCCCCCGGCACGCCGCGGATCCGGTCATGTTCCTGGCCGATGCCGTCCAGGGAGCTTCCCAGCCATAAAGAATGGGGCTGGAACCGGTTTACAATATCCTTGGTTTTATTCAAAATTACATCGGTATTAATACCATTGGTCAGTATCCCGATAGAACTTTGCGGCAGTTGCTTGCTGAAAAACCCGCAAAGATCAACGATATCGTTCCTTAAAAATGGCTCTCCTCCGGAAAGCACCACTACCTTTGGTTTTTGCAGTAACCGGGATTCCCCCACAAAAGATTTGATCTCATCAAAAGAAAGCTCCCGGTTAGGCTGGGGAGTCCTTTGGTGATAATCCCACAGGTCGCACATGATACATTTACTGTTGCAATTGTAAGTCAGTTCAAGATGCAGTTCCTCCGGGCCGGATTCAGGACGCCCGAGATCATCCCCCAACTGCTCAATCTTGCGGTCGACAAAGCTATTTGTTTTATCGACGAATTTATCCGTTAAATAGAAATTCGGGTTGTGGCCGGTATCAAAAAGCAGGCTTTTATAGACCATATCCAATTTCGCCGTACTTTTAATCCAACCATATTTATTCTCCACCAGGCGGCGGGCATTCGTAATCAGGCTGCCCCTTAATTCCTGGTCCTGGAGCAACCGGATCACTTGCCGGGCGAATTCTTTGGGGGTATCGGCAATTAAAATCTCTTCTTCCTTGCGCGCGTCAATACCGCTTGAACCGACGGTAGTAGAGACAACCGGAACCCCGCTGGCCATCGCTTCCAAAACCTTGCCTTTTATGCCTGCGCTGACCCGGATACTGTTCACAAATACGCTGGCATCCTCCAGGTAAGGTTTAACATCCGGCACTTGGCCGACTAAAATCACATTCTCTTCCTCGGCCAGCTTCTGGACATTCGGAGTAGGGTTGGAACCCACCATCAACAATTCCACATCCGGCATTGTTCGGCGAATCAGAGGAAAGATCTTCTTTACAAAATAAACAATCGCGTCTTCATTCGGGTAGTGGCGATAATGCCCCACAAATATCAATTTCTTGGTTTTATGAAGATTGTTTTCCAGTGAAAAATGCTTCAGGTCTACTCCCGTGGGCACCAGGGTGGTGCTGGTTTTAGGAAAAAACTCCCGCAAAGTAGCTTCATCTTCTTTGGAGAGGGTAACTACCCGGTCAAGCTTTTTATATTGAGCGTTGTGAAAATAAATCCTTTTCAGGTTGTCAAAAAACGGCCAGAAGAATTGGCTGTCTTTTTTGTAATAAGACTTTCCGAGCGAAAGCATACTGACATCATGTTCGGTATAGACTATCGGCAGGCACCCCGTATAATCGGTCAGGTATAGCAACTCATTCGATTCGATGTGGACAATATCCAGGGGTTTTGTCTCCTTGAGCTCCTTGAGCTTGTTCACTAACTGCCGGCTATAGCTGTACCCTTGTTTGTACTGCTCCGGATAAAGCCTCTGCTGGCTGAAATCCGCCCCCAAAGGAGATTCCGCGTGTACCGGATAAATTTCGCTGAAAATCTCCTTAAGCTCCGGAAGATACTGCAGCTCATCATGATGGTCGATCAAACTAAGTAAAATGAAATTGTACCGGCCGGATAAAGATTTGACTAAATTATAGATCCGGATCCGTCCCCCCATGTTCAAGGGGTAAGGCAAAAAGCGGGAAATAATTAAAATATTGGGTTTTGTTCCGGAAGAATGGCACAACCCTCTTTTTATAAAATTTCCGTAATAAAGCATGATCTTGTCAAAGATCTTCTTATCCTCGAGATCACGAATAAATCCCCGCTCCAGAAAACGGTGTAATAAGGCTTGCGGAAGATGGTTCAGTGCCCAGAAAAATCCCTTCAGAAAAGCGCCCTTATGGCGGTACAGGTTCCAAGGCAAAAGATTTAAATGTTCACCAAGAATACGGTTATCCGTCATATTTTTCCAGGTAAACAAAAGTTCATTCTTGATCTCTTTAGGCCGCTCATAAGTTAAAGTCGCCCTTCCTTTATGGTACATCAGGCTGGAGGGTTCATAAATTACCTTTAGTCCTCTCTTCCAGGCGCGATAGGATATATCGATATCCTCCCAGCAGTTCGGCCGGTAAACAGCGTCAAATCCCCCCAGCCAAAGGAAATCTTCCCGGCGGAATACCATCGCCCCGCCAATCGCGAATATAGTCGGCGCGGCTTCACTGATTTTATCTCCGCTGCCGATTTCGGATTCATTCCACAATCTGATATAACCGTTTTCAAAATGCCCCATATGCATACCCCAGGCAAAGGTCTGCTTATCCCAACCGTAAAGCTTGGGGGTAACGGTAAAAATGTCCTCATTCCCCTGTAGATGGCTGAGCAAAGGCTTCAGGAAATCTTTGGTCAGGATAATATCATTATTGATCAAAACCACGATATCATTTTTGGCGGCTTTGACCCCCCGGTTACAGGTAAAACCGAATCCCCGGTTCTTCTTGTTTAAAATCAGGCGCACTCCCGGGAAGTTCCTGCGGATAAAATCCGCGCTCCCGTCTTTACTGCCGTCATCTACGATCAAGACCTCATTTTGCCCTTCGCTGAACCCGTCAGCGGAAAAAACAGAGGGCAGGCATTCTTTAAGAAAAGCTACTCCGTTATAATTAGGGATCACCAGGCTGATCTTGCTGTCCTTGATCGGCTTGACCTTTCTTTTTGGCGCGATCGCTCTTAATAATGGCCGGAAAATAAAACCGGCGATATTCTCCATCAGAAAACACAACCCCAACCCTAAATAAACGGGGGTCAATAACGCGGCAATCCCCAGCCAGAACCCCTGGATGGATTTTCTAAATGCAGCTAAAACCATTTGACGTATATTCCAGACAGCCGTCCATAGCGGCCGGAGAATAAAACGGAACCCTTCGGAGTTATAGATACCGCCAAGCTCATTGTTTAGCGCGGATATTTTATTTTCTTTTTCCGCAAGCTGACTGTCTTTGGCGGAAACTTCCGTGTGCAGGGAAGAGATTTTATTTTCTTTTTCCGCAAGCTGACTGTCTTTGGCGGAAACTTCCGTGTGCAGGGAAGAGATTTTATTTTCTTTGTCCGCGATTAGACTGTCTTTGGCGGAAACTTCCGTGTGCAGGGAAGCAATCTGCACCTGCGCTTCGATTAATTCCCCGTCCTTAATCAACACCTGATCGATGCGCTGGCGCAGTTGATTGGAAAGATTAAGCAGTTCGGAATCCAATAACAGGGCCCGGCCCTCTTTTTCCGTCAATTGGTCATTCTTAGCGGTAATTTCAACATTGAGGGCAGAGATCTTATTTTCTTTGTCCGCGATCAAGGTGTCTTTGGCGGTGATTTCTTCGGCCCGCTGGCACAATTGCTTAGAAAGTTCCACCAGTTTAGTCTCCAGGAAAACTTTTCCCTCTGCCGCCTCCGCTAATTGCCCGTCCTTAATCAACACCTCATCCAGACGCTGGCGCAGCTGTTTAAAAATGTTAACCAGTTCTTCTTTGTACGCGGTAATATCATTTTCCCTGTTCTG
>CAINQO010000105.1 GCA_903852325.1 Candidatus Omnitrophota bacterium | reverse complement strand
CGATGTTGGCTTTCCCCTGGTATTTCAAAACCGCCACCCGGACTCCTGCGTTTTCAAAAGCATATGATATTTGCGGCAAGGGTTTTAAGCCTTGGGGTATCGGTAAATCGGAAAATTTAAGGACTGCCTGCGGCTCAAGCCGGCTGTCGGCAGAGACCGTCCTGCATCCTGTAAGCGAAGCGGTTAACAGAAAACAGGCGATAGGCAAGAAAACCAGTTTTGTAAAAAGTTTCATCTTCTCTCCTTTTTAGTCAAGAACTCTTCGGTTTCCCGGTAAATTTTATCGAGCTCGGCTTGTTTTAATCCGCTGTCTTTGCCTACTTTAAGCAACTGCTGCGGAGTAATGATATCCTGGGGGGCATGGCTGTCATGATTAAGGATCAGTTTTGCCCCGAATTTCCTGGCCTGTTTTACTACGTGGGCATTGGTTTGATTGTGTCCGCGGCGGCTGGTGATTTCCAGGAATATTTTGCGCCGGGCAGCAAGCCGGGTGTCCCTGTCGGAGATCAATCCCGGATGCGCCAGGATGTCGATATCCGCCAGAAGAGCGGCATGATTTGTGCCCTGGACCACCGGTTCAACCGGGGATTCCCCGTGGGCGATGATAATTTTAACCCCTGCTTTTCTGGCTAACGCGGCCAGGGGTTTAAACTGCTGGATAGGCACATGGGTCAACTCTACGCCCGGCAATACCTTGATCCCGGCATTTTTAGGCCAACGCCGGCAGAATTCTACTGCGGATCCGGCTACCTGCCTGATATTGCTGTAATCGGCGTGATCGGTTATGGCGATTACAGCGTAACCTTTATCCAGATAACGTACCGCTACTTCTGAGGGGAGTAATTCTCCGTCACTAAGGAAGGTGTGGGCGTGAAGGTTGTACATTGCCAGTTATCAGTTGTTAGTTTTTAGTTTTTAGTTGTTAGTTATTTTAAAGAGTTAATTAAACCGTGTAGTAATTTTCCTATTTCTTCGATATTGCACAAAAGCTTAGCAGAAGATTCGTTATCTAAAAAACCAAGCCTGTCAGACAGTTTTAATATTGCTACGGTTTCATATTGAGAACAAAGGGCTATATTCAAAAAACGTGAAAAATCACGCTTAGATTTGCAGGCGGTGCCTTCCGAGATATTTAATAGTATGGAAGTTGAAGATCTTCTGATCTGGGATGTGATACCAAAGACTTCTTCCTTTGGAAATTTTTTGCTTTCTTTGTATATTAACTCGCAGAAATCCAGTGCTTTTTGCCAAACTGTCAGTTTTTCGAACCCATACATATTTATTAGGTTGTTAGCTAACAACTAACGACTAATAACTAAAAACTAATATGCGCCTGGCAGGAGTCGAACCTGCTGCCCAGAGTTTAGGAAACTCTTGCTCTATCCAGGTGAGCTACAGGCGCAGATTATTCTCCTTTAAATTTAACCAAGGAATGTATCTTGTGCCCCTTGAACTTATCTTTGCCTTTTAAATCTACCAATTCGATAACGAAACCGATCCCGCCGACTTTTCCGCCCAGCCTTTCGACCAGTTCGATCACGGCTTTTACCGTTCCGCCGGTAGCCAGCAGGTCATCGATAATTAAAATTTTTTCGCCTGTTCCGATCGCGTCCTGGTGTATTTCCAGGGTGTCGGTGCCGTATTCCAGCTCATAAGTAGCGGCAATCGTTTTAAAGGGGAGCTTTCCTTTTTTGCGCACCGGGACAAAACCTGCTCTGATTTTGTAAGCGACAGCGGCCCCAAAAATAAAACCGCGCGCTTCCACCCCCACTACTTTATCGAATCCTTTTCCCTTATACTTTTTGACCAGCAGGTCCACGGATTTTTTAAAAGCGTCTTTGTTCTGGATCAGGGTAGTTACGTCGCGGAAAAGGATCCCTTTTTTGGGAAAATCCGGTATGCTCCTGATGGATTTTTCTAATGAAATATTCTTCATAAATTAAAAATTGTTTATAACTAGGTGGTAATTTTTAATTTACTCCGCGCGTTCCAATATTCGAATATATACTAAGCGCAACATCCAAGGCTTAGGCGCGGAGCTAATTCACCACTACCCTAAATTTCTTTTTCCTGGCCGGCGACAAATTTCCGTAATTTCTTTAAAGCGGTTTCCTCGATCTGGCGGATTCTCTCCCGCGATACTCCCAGTTTTTTAGCCACCACTGCTAAAGTCTGGGATTTACCGGTGGTCAGGCCAAACCTTAAATCCAGGATCTCCCTTTCCCGGTCGCTCATTACCTCCAGGAGGTTATCGATCCTTTCCCGGTCTAAAAGTTTCACGATCCCGGCGTCCGGGGCGACCGCGTTTTTATCTTCCACCAATTCGGAGATCTGGTTTTCGTTATCATCCCCGATAGGGGCCTCCAGGGAAGAAGTGGTCGAGGACATCCAGAAATTGATTTGGTCTGTTTTTTCCGGAGTAAGTTTTAATTTTTTGGCGATCTCTTTGTCGGTCGGCAGGCGTTTTAATTTCTGGCTCAAACTTTCCCGGGTCTTTTTCCACTTAGTGATCAGGTCGTTCATATACACCGGGACCCGGATCATTTTTCCCTGCTCGCTGATCGAACGGGTGATCCCCTGCCTGATCCACCAGGCCGCGTATGTAGAAAAGCGGAAACCTTTACGGTGGTCGAATTTTTCTACCGCCTTCATCAACCCCAGGTTACCTTCTTCGATCAAATCTAAAAACGGAGTGCCCATGCGCATGTAGCGTTTGGCAATATTGATCACCAACCGTAAATTGGCGCGGATCATATCTTTGCGGGCAAGCTCATCCCCCTTGCGCACCCTTTTGTTCAGTTCCACTTCCTGCTTGGCGGTTAAAAGCGGGATCAAGCGGACTTCTTTAAGATATGTTTTTAAGGCTTCCATAGGTTTTAATCCTTGGTTAGTGTTAAAACCGGGGCCGTTTCCCGCACGGGAAACGGCCCCCAACTTTATTTTGCTTTTTTGTTAGCCTTGCCTTTTACCACCGCTTGCGCCGCGGCCAGTTTTGCGATCGGGACCCTAAACGGTGAACAGCTTACGTAGTTCATTCCTATATTATGGCAGAACTCTACGGACTTCGGCTCGCCGCCGTGCTCTCCGCAGATGCCTACCTCCAGGTTTTTGTTCGTCATCCGGCCGCGCTTGATCCCCAATTTGATCAATTCGCCGATACCTTCCTGGTCGATGCTTTGAAAAGGATCCTCGGGTAAAATACCCTTTTTGATATAATCCGGCAGGAATCCGCCGATATCATCCCTGGAGAAACCAAAACCCATCTGGGTCATGTCATTGGTCCCGAAAGAGAAGAATTTAGCGATAGTGGCCAGCTTGTCCGCGACAAAAGCTGCCCGCGGGATCTCGATCATCGTTCCGAACAGGTGTTTGATCTTTTTTAGCCCGTATTTTGCCAGGACTTCTTTATATATCTTTTCGGCAATGGCGTATTGATCGGCCAGCTCTTTTACATCGCAAACTACCGGGATCATGATCTCCGGATACGGATCCTTACCTTCTTTGAGCAATTCTGCGGCTGATTCCAGGATCGCGCGGATCTGCATTGCGCTGACCTCAGGATAGGTTACTCCCAGGCGCACGCCGCGATGCCCCATCATCGGATTCGACTCATGCAAGCCTTCGGCTCTTTTAGCCAGTTCTTTCATGTCGATATTTAAATCCTTGGCCAGCTGTTCAAGTTTAGACTGTTCACGGGGGACAAATTCATGCAGCGGAGGATCCAGTAAGCGGATCACTACCGGAAAACCGTCCATTGCCGCGATGGTCCCCTTGATGTCTTTTTTTACAAACGGGAATAATTCGTCTAAGGCCTTTTGTCTTTCTTCGATTGTCTTAGACATGATCATTTTGCGCAAAAGGAACAGCGGCTGATCCGAGCCTTTGCCGTAGAACATGTGTTCCGTACGGAAAAGCCCGATGCCTTCGGCCCCGAACTGCAGCGCTTTTTGGGCATCCTCCGGTGTGTCGGCGTTAGTGCGCACTCCCAATTGCTTTATTCCGTCGCACATTTTCAGGAATTCCGAAAGGATCGTATTCTCTTCGGTAGCATCCATCATCGGAAGCTGGCCTTCGTAAACATTACCTTTAGTGCCGTTCAAGGTGATCCAGTCGCCTTCCTTCAGTATCTTTCCTTCGACCTGCATTGTTTTTTTCTCCAGGTCGACGTGGATCGCCGAACAGCCGACGATACAGCATTTTCCCCAGCCGCGGGCAACTAAGGCCGCGTGCGAGGTCATCCCGCCGCGGGCAGTGAGGATCGCCTGGGCCACGCGCATCCCCTCGACATCTTCCGGGTTAGTTTCTTCGCGCACCAGGATTACTTTTTTCCCGGTTTTTGCCCAATCTACCGCTTCCTGGGAAGAAAAAACGATCTGTCCGCATGCTCCGCCCGGGCCGGCAGGCAAACCTTTAGCAAAAGGCTTGACCGTAATTTCGGTCTTCGGGTCAATGATCGGGTGCAGCAGTTCATCAAGCTGGGCAGGAGTGACCCGCATTACCGCCTGCTCCTTCTTGATCATTTTTTCTTTAATCATGTCTACCGCCATCCGCACCGCGGCAGGGCCGTTGCGTTTTCCGACGCGGCACTGCAGCATGAACAAACGGCCTTTTTCAATGGTAAATTCAATATCCTGCATATCATGGTAATGCTTCTCCAGGCGGTTTTGGATCGCGTAGAGCTCTTTGTAAATCCTCGGCATCGTTTTTTCCAGGGTAAGCAGTTCTTTATTGTGGCTGGAAGTCGAATATTCGTTGATCGGAGCCGGGGTGCGGATACCCGCGACCACATCTTCCCCCTGGGCGTTGATCAAGTATTCGCCGTAGAAATTATTCTCCCCGTTTCCCGGGTTACGGGTAAAAGCCACTCCGGTAGCCGAGTCATCTCCCATGTTTCCGAAAACCATGGTTTGCACGTTGACAGCCGTGCCCCACTCATCCGGAATGCCTTCGATCCGGCGGTAGCTGATCGCCCGTTTGCCGTTCCAGGAAGAAAATACCGCGCCGATCCCTCCCCAGAGCTGTTCCATCGGCTCATCAGGGAACTCTTTGCCTAAAACTTCTTTGATCTTGGCCTTGAACTGTTCGCACAGTCTTTTCAGGTCATCGACCTTTAAATCCGTGTCGCTGGCATAACCCCTGGCTTTTTTCAGTTCCGCCATGATCTTTTCCAATTGTTTGCGGATACCCTCTTCTCCTTTGGGTTCGATACCGGCAGCCTTCTCCATGACCACGTCGGAATACATCATGATCAACCGGCGGTAGGCATCATAAACAAAACGGTCATTCCCGCCGCTTTGCTTGACCAGGCCGGGGATGGTTTTCGCGGTAAGCCCGACATTTAAAACCGTCTCCATCATTCCGGGCATGGATTTCCTGGCGCCGCTGCGCACAGAAAATAATAACGGGTTATTCGCGTCGCCGAATTTACGACCCATTAATTTTTCCACTTTTTCCAGGGCGCTCAAAACCTGCCCCTTTAACTCCTTGGGATATTTCTTTTTATTCTGGTAATAATATGTGCAGACCTCTGTGGTGCAGGTAAATCCCGGAGGCACCGGCAGCATTAAATCTTTATTGCCGGCCATTTCGGCTAAATTGGCGCCTTTTCCTCCCAAGAGGTTCTTCATGCTTTCGTTGCCTTCACCCTTACCCCCGCCAAAACTATAAACATATTTCTTTGCCATTACTTTTTAAACCCATCCTTTCTGCGAGTTAAACCATCAGGCCGGTAAATCCGGCCCGTTGATTTAGCTCAATTTGTTAATAAGATACTGTTTTAATTGATCGATAGAGATTCTTTCCTGTAACATCGTGTCCCTGGAACGCACGGTCACCTGTTTGTCTTCCAGGGTTTGCACGTCCACAGTGACGCAATAAAGCGTGCCGACCTCATCCTGCCGGCGGTAAAGCTTGCCGATGGAACCGGTGTCATCATATACCGCGGTGAAAGATTTTTTCAGGTCCGCGGAGATGTTTTTTGCCAGTTCGACGATTTCCGGGCGGTTGCGCAATAAAGGCAGCACCGCCGCTTTTACCGGGCAAAGCTCTTTGTTGAATTTTAAGACTACCCTGGTCTCCTCCTTTACCTTTTCTTCATGGTATGCATCGATTAAAAACGCTAAAACCGCCCGGTCAACGCCGCCGGAAGGTTCAATGATATAAGGATAGAATTTTTCTTTTGTCGTATCATCGAAATACTGCAGTTCTTTGCTGCTGTATTGGGCGTGCTGCTTTAAATCAAAATCCGCGCGGTTAGCGACCCCTTCCAGTTCCGCCCAGCCGAAGGGAAAATTATATTCTACATCCATGCAGGCGTGGGCATAATGCGCCAATTCGTCCTTACCGTGCTGCCGCTTTCTCAGGTTCTCCGGCTTGATCCCCAGCCCCAGGTACCAGTTAAACCGGCTGTCGATCCATTCTCCCAGCGCCCTCTCCGCATCCTTGGGATTGACAAAATACTCGATTTCCATCTGCTCGAATTCCCGGGTGCGGAAGGTAAAATTGCCCGGGGTGATCTCATTACGGAAAGACTTGCCGATCTGGGCCATCCCAAAAGGGAGTTTCGGGTGGCGGGCATCCTGGATATTCGCGAAGTTAACGAACATCCCTTGCGCGGTTTCCGGGCGCAAATAGATCTCATTTCCGGATTCTTCCACTGGCCCCTGGTAAGTTTTAAACATCAGGTTAAACGGGCGTGCTCCAGTAAGCTGCCCTCCGCATTCAGGGCACTTAGCATCATCTTTAAGGTCAGCGCTTTTAAAACGTTTTTTGCAGTTCATACAGTCACTTTTCATGTCAAAAAAATTATGCACGTGGCCGCTGGCTTCCCAAACTTTGGGATGCATCAGGATAGCACAGTCCATTCCCAGGATATCGTTACGCTCCTGAACATTGGTTTTCCACCAGGCTTTTTTGAGGTTGTTCTTTAGTTCCACCCCGTAAGGGCCGTAATCCCAGGTGTTGGCCAGGCCGCCGTAGATTTCGCTGCCCTGAAAAATAAATCCCCTGCGTTTGCACAGGGAAACAATTTTATCCATCGAATTTTCTGCCATATTTATTTAAATGATCAGTAGAGGAGGTTTTTAAATCTTCAGGAACAATTCCGGAAAAAGCGACATAGTTTTATATTTTTAGCACAATCCGGGACAAATTGCAAGTTAAATCCGGGCTGAGGCTAATCCACCGGTTTAACCGTAGAAATTATTGCGAACACGTTATTTAAGTCCAGCTGCGCCCCGAAGTCTTTGATATAAACTTTAAAGAAATTCCCTCCCGCGTCAAAGACATTACAGTCGAAAAAATTGCCCGCTGTGCAAAGCTGGTAATTGATAAACCCTTTATAATCCTTGAGCTCGAATTTGATCATTTTGGCGGTACTCTGGCAGCCGATATCCGGGGTAAAGACGCTTTTCATGATCACAAAAAAGGCGTCGGTAAGGTTCTTTACCTGGTCCAGGCGCGCGTACATCAGCCGGCGGATAAATTCATAGTTATCGTTTATTCCTTGTTTTTGCACCTGCGGGTAAAGTTTGATGAAAGAACCGGGCTCCTGGATCAGCAAATAAATCACTGATTTCCCCTTGGGATGTTTCTTTTTGTAGTATTGGGTGATTAATTCCTGGGTAATGGTAAAATTTTTGGGCGCATAAATCAGGAGTTTGGGGAACTCGTACCGGGCAAGGGTTTTAATGTATTCGGAATTAATCTCCTGAAGGGCAAAGATTTTTTCTTCCGGCTGCATGCACAGTATCGGCGTGCTGCGGCAATCTCCGATCCCGTAAGCGATATATTGGCGTAAAAGGTTCGGCCCGGCAAATTTAACCACAAAGGCCAGGGCGACGCACAAAATGACTACATGGATAGAATGTTTAATGAAAAATTTAGCGGTCATCGATTTTTTTCAGCTCTTCTTCTTTAATGGTAAAGGAATGCTCCGGGCCGGGGAATTTTCCCTGCGTTACTTCATCTTTAAAGGCCTTCACCGCTTCCAGGATGACGGCAGAAAGATCCGCGTATTGCTTAACGAATTTTGGCCGGTGCCCCTGGGTAAGCCCCAGAAGGTCGCTGATTACCAGCACCTGGCCGTCGCAGCTAGCTCCGCCGCCGCAGCCGATGGTCGGGATCTGGATCTTTTTAGAGATTAATCCGGAAAGCGCGTCGGGAATACACTCTAAGACAATGGCAAAGCTCCCCTCTTTTTCAAATTCCAGCGCCTGCCCGATTAAACGTTTGGCCGCCTGCGCGTCTTTTCCCTGGACTTTAAAACCTCCGAGCTGATCGGCGGTTTGCGGGGTTAAACCGATGTGCCCCATTACCGGGATCCCGGAGGCGACGATTGCCCGGGTAACTTCCGGGGCGCGGTCAAACCATTCGATCTTTACCGCCTGGCAGCCGGCTTCATCAATGAATTTACGGGCATTTTCCACCGCTTCTTCCGGCCGCGTTTGATAAGCGCTGTAGGGCATATCCGCCACAAGTAAGGCCTCTTTGACCCCCCGGCGCACGGCTTTAGCGTGATGCAGCATTTCCGCCATTCCCACATGGGTAGTCGATTCCAAACCCAGGACTACATTGGCCAAAGAATCTCCGATCAGAATGATGTCGATCCCGGCCTTATCCACGATGCTGGCCGTAGGAAAATCATAAGCGGTCAGCACGGTGATCTTACGCTTGCCTTTTAAGGAAAGGATCCCTTCGACCGGATTTTTATTATCCATTTTAGCTTCTAAAGAAGAGTTTATGCAGGTAACTTGTCAGCGGTGAAATTATGAGCATGACCGTCATGGCGATAAGGATTATGGTCGTCGACCATCCGACGCTATTCTGAAAGTTATTGTTGGTATACTTACCCATGATCTTTTTGTTATTCACCATAGTGATCATCGAGATAAGCACTACCGGAAGCAGCATGGCATTGATAATCTGTGACCAGATGGTGATGGCGATCAGCGGGGCATTGGGAATAAGGATGATAATTACGGAGATAAGGACAATAAAAGTGAATAGCGCATAGAATTGCGGCGCTTCATTGATCTTCTTATTGATCCCTGCTTCAAAACCGAAGGCTTCGCAGACGTAAAACGCCGTAGCCAGAGGAAGAATGGTCGCGGAAAATACCGAAGCCACGAACAATCCGAAAGCAAAAAGCTGCGAGGCAAAGATGCCGGCAAAAGGTTTTAAGGAGACTGCCGCATCCCGGGCTTCGTTGATCACGATACCGTTTTGATGCAGGGTCGCGGCGCAGGCGACAATAATGAAAAAGGCCACTACTACGGTAGCGATGCAGCCGATGATGACGTCCGCAATGACAAATTTATAATCTTCGATCTTGATCCTTTTTTCGATTACCGCCGATTGCATGTAAAATTGCATCCAGGGGGCAACGGTAGTACCGACGATACCTAAAACCATCCCCAGGTAATCTTTAGTCATGTGCATGCTGGGTTTTATAAAAGCCGAACCGACCTGCCCCCAGTCGGGTTTGGCCAGAACCGCTGAAACAATATAAGATAATAAACAGAAGCTAAAAAGCAAAAATATCTTTTCCGTGCTTTTATAAGTTCCTTTTACTACGATTATCCAAACGATAACCGCGATCAAGGGCACGGAAAGGTATTTACTTATTCCGAAAACATCCATACTTCCGGCAACCCCGGCAAATTCCGTGGCGGTGTTGCCGATATCCGCGGCCACCAGACCCAGGAAGATAAAAAAAGTGATCTTTACTCCGAAGTTCTCCCGGATCAGGTCCGCCAGCCCCTTACCGGTAACAATCCCCATCCTGGCGTTCATCTCCTGGACTACCGCTAAAATTATAAATGCCGGCAGAAGGGTCCATAAAAGCTGGTAACCATACACTGCTCCCGCTACCGAATAGGTGGTAATCCCCCCGGCATCGTTATCTACGCTGCCGGTAACGATTCCCGGGCCCAAGACGGCCAGGAAAATGAGTAAATTCCGGACTGCCGGTTTGTTTTTAATGGTATCCCAAAGCTTCATTGTTCCTGCTCCGTTTCATTGCGGATCTGGGGAAACACTGCCTCAAAAGCGTCCTTCATGGTGATGATCCCCTGGATTTTTCCTGATTTATCAATTACCGGAACGATCGTAAAATCATATTTGTAGAAAACTTCGGCGACATCCTTGATCTTAGTCTTGATCCTCACTTTGGCGATACGCTTGCGCATAAATTCGCTGACCAATTTTTCCGGAGCCATCGTGAGCAGCTGCGGTAAGGTGATCACTCCTGCCAGCGCGTCATTTTCATCGAGCACGTAGATGTAATAAGATTCCTTCTTGTGCAGAGCTTCTTTTTTGGTTACCTCCAGGGCTTCCAGCGCGGTCAAGGTTTGTTTGACGCAGATAAACTCCGTACTCATGATGCTCCCGGCAATATCATTGGCGTGGCCAAGCAGGCTGGAAATTTGCGCCACCTTTTCCGAAGGCAGGCGGCTGAACAGTTGGTTCATTTTCTTAGCCGGCATCTGGGAAAATAAATCGACTACTTCGTCAATAGCCATTTCATTGATAATTTCTACCAAAAGCTTCTGGTCCAGCAACTCCGCCACCTGTAAGCGGATTTTGATGGGCAGCTCCTGAATGGTATTGGCCGCGGTGGCCTTATCCATGGACTTAAGGATATTAAGCCTTTCTTCCGTACCCAGGTCGATGAGGATATCGGCGATATCTGCCGGATGCAATTCTGCCAGCTTGGAATGATGGATCTTTAAAGACAAGGCGTCGGTTCCCATGGGCCCATTGATCGGCTGGACATACTTCCAGGAAATAAGCTTGTCCTCTACTTCGTAAGAAGAAACCAGTTTAATTAAAAATTCGAAGATCCTGCTTACCCCCAGCCGGCGGAGTAAACCGGTGACCCCGATATCCATATGCACTACCCAAAGGCTCAATTCTTCCCTTAAAAGGTGGAGGTCGTTTATCCGCACGACCTTGGATCCGTGGATATCGACGATTTGTTTGTCCCAGAAAGTATCTTTAAGTAAAATTTCATTTTCTGCCGGGGTAAATCCGTCTTTAGCGACCGCCGTAAAATTTTCGACAAAAATCCCTTTTTCTTCTACCAGCATTTTTACGCAGCTCCAGGGAAGAAAGACTTTCTTGTTTCTCCTGTCGCGCATGATTAAGCCGGTTATCTTGGGATACATTTCCTTGAGCGAAGCGGACAGGTCGATCAACTTGCCGATTTTTTTCCCGGTTAAGGAATCGACCACCGGCAGGTTGATGATGTAATAAAGAAAGATGAATTTCTTGGGCAGGTAATTCATTCGGTAATTTTAATTTCCAGGTTATTAAATTTCCGGGCTAATGTTTTCGCTTTTTCTTTGCCTAAAACAAATACCGCCGTAGAAAACGCGTCCGCTTCCGTGCCGCTTCCGGAGATCACGGTCACCGATGCAATTCCGGCCTGCGCCGGATAACCGGTAGCCGGGTCGATAATGTGGCAGTAACGTTTATTCCCGATCAAAAAATATTGCTGGTAATCACCGCTGGTTGAGGCGGATTGGTTTTTTAATTCCAGCGCTCCGGTAATTTCCGCTTTGCGCGCCCCCTGGACAGCCACTTTCCAGCTTTGCCCGAATTTATCCCCTAAGGCATAAACCTGCCCGCCGGCATTGATCAGGCAGCTGCGGATGTTTTTTGCTTTAAGTTTCTTGACCGCGCAGTCCAGGGCATAACCTTTAGCGATCCCCCCCAGGTCGATTTTCATTCCCGGGATTTTGAATTCTACCACATTATCATTTTCATGTAAAATAATTTTATCACTTCCGACCCGGGTTAAAACCTCACGGATTTCCGCTGCCTCCGGCACCCGGAATTTTCGGTCCGTGAATCCCCACAGGTCAACTAAAGGGGCAACGGTGATATCAAAAGCCCCCCCTGTGGCAGAGCATAGCTCACGCGATTTTTTTATGATATAAAATGTATCCGGGCTTACCTTTAATTTCCCCGCCTTATTTAGCCGGGATATTTCACTGTCAGGAATATATTTACTCAGCAATTGCTCAAGCCGGCTGGTTTCCGCAAAAACTATCCCCGCGGCTTCTTTGTCCGGTGAAGTGACCTCCCAGAAAGTCCCCATTAAGACGCGATTGTCCCGGTAAAGCTTTTTTACCTGGGGAGGATACTGAGGGGGATGGCGTAAAAAAGAATAAATTAAGGTAAACAGCCATCCGATAATTAAAAAAGCGACCAGGTATTTGCGGGTTTTTGGAGTAAAAGCCATATTTTTAAATTTTAACGGTCGGTATTACTGGGTTTGCTGCGCGTAGCTGGATTCAATGGTTTTCACCAGGTCAAGCAGGAACCGGTTGGCGGGAACATCGATCCCCAGCTCCTGGCCCAGGCGGACGATCACTCCGTTAATGAAATCGATCTCGGTGCGTTTTTTCTTCAAGACGTCCTGGAGCATCGATGAAAAGTTATCCTGGGTGTTTTCGCAAACTGCCTCCACTTTAGCCAGCGGGTCGTCGAAGATCAATTTGATGCGTTTTCTTTTGGCGATCCGGGCGCCTTCGGTAACCGCATCCCGTAATATCCGGCGCGTACCTTCATAGGCGATAAGCTTACCGTTGGGCAGGCGGGTAACCGCCGACAACGCGTTGATCCCGGCATTAATAATTAATTTGCTCCAAAGCAGGCCTTTTATATCCCGGGACATTTTACATTCCAGGCCGACCTTATTAAACAACTCGCGGATCTGCCGCAGCTGCACCGGGGTTTTTCCGTCAATCGCTCCGATCACCGTTTCCCCGCGTCCGGCATGGCGGAGCTTACCGGCAGAGATCAAAGTCGCCCCTTCACTGGTCACCCCGGCCAACACTCTTTCTTCTCCCGCCAGCTCGGAAATAATTTCCACGTTGCCGATCCCGTTTTGCAAAGTAAGCAGCTTGGTATCCGGGCCCAAAATAGGCTTAATCTCCTCGATGGTCGATTTGGTGTTGAATGATTTAACGCAAATAAGGATCAGGTCCGCAGTGCCGATATCTCCGGGTGAGGCAGTGGTCTTTACTTTACTCTGCCAGGAGCCGCTTACCCCTTCAAGGGATATCCCGGAAGCATAGAGCAAGGCTGCCCGCTCTTTATCCTTATCCAGCAGCCAGACCTCTTCTTTTGATTTTGACAGGTACGCGGCAAAAAGCGATCCGATTGCCCCAGGGCCCACCACGACAATTTTCATTTGTCCTCCTTAAATTAAAAATTACTTATAAAAAGAGGTAATTTTTAATTTACTCCGCGCGTTACAATATTCGAACATATATTAAGCGCAACATCCAAGGCTTAGGCGCGGAGCTGATCCACCACTGTTTCCAAAGATAAAAGGTAATTTTTAATTTATTCCGAGCGCTACAAATAGGTTTGAGTTCGGCTCCAAGCAATAAACCTGTTTTTGTTTGCAACCTATCCTACGGCAACTTCCATCTTATTCATCAATCTCTGGGATTTAAGTTCTTTGCCCAGGTGAAAATTTAAAAAGGCGTTCAGGATCAGGTTCAGTTCTTTCTTGATCTGGGGGTTCATCCCCAGGTTAAGGCTGTTATTAAAACTGTTTTTTTCGATATGTAAAACGGTAGCGATGGTGCCACGGAAGATCGGCCGGGCGGACAGGTCTTTAGGAGCGCAGCGTGGACAAAGCAGCCCGCCCAGGGAAAGACTGAAGCGGGATTGGCCGGAGATCTTATCCAGGCAGCAGACGCAGGAATCAAAATGCGGCTTAAATCCGGAAAGGCTGAGCATTTTGATTTTAAAAATAGTGGCGATCTTTTCCGGGTTGTAATTGGTTTCCAGTTCCTTAAGACTGGCCAAAGCCAGGTCAAAAACCTCTTCGTTCTTATCTTCCAGCTGCATGATCGAGGCGAGCATCTCCATCATAAAACCGGCGCAGGTTACCCTTTCCATGCTTTGCCGCGCTCCCGTAAAATTTTCCGTTTTATCCGCCTGGCTGACCAGGTGCAGATGAGAATGGAGTTTGCGGTAAAAAACGATCTCATTAAGCGAAAAGATCTCTAAATTGGAACCGAACTTTTTCGGGTCGGTGCGGATACCTTTAAGTATGCCGCAAACCTTGCCGAATTCCCGGGTGTAAAAATCCACGATCAGGGAAGTTTCCCGCAGGTCCCTTTTATTTAAAACTATTCCCCGGGCTTTATCAATGGACATATTGGCTTTCTTTTTTGCGCATCAATCCGGATTGCTCCGGCGTCCGGTCATCATACCCTAAAATATGCAGCAGGCCGTGGCAGGCATAAAGCGATAATTCATAGCCGGCGGTCGTTCCGTAAGCGGCGGACTGGGATTTTGCTTTCTGGGCGGAGATCATGATGTCGGCAAGGATAAGGTTTTTGTCTTTTATATTTCCCAGGTTAAAGGACAGGACATCGGTATCGCCGCGGTGGTTGAGGAATTTAGCGTTGAATTTTTTTATTCCGGCATTCCCGACAAAACAGATATTGATCCACCCGGCTGCCCGGGCTCTTTCTTTTTTTAATATTTCGCGGATTAATTTTTTAATCTTCCCGGCAGGGATGGGGACCTTTTTTTGGAGGTTCAAAAGGTTGATTTTCATCCCGCTCTTTCCGGTTCTGCTTCTTGAGGCGGACATTTGTTTTTATAAAAAATAAAGGGCGGGATTCACGCGGGCCCTTAAGGGTGCTGCGGGTAGTTAACCCGGCTGTGGTATATGCCGACCAGTATTTTACAAAAAACGCTGGATATTTTATCGATATCTTTCAAAGTGAGTTCGCATTCGTCAAGCTGGCCGTCGATGAATTTATTATTGATCACTTTGTGCACCGTATCTTCGATTGCATCCGGAGTGGGTGTTTTCAAGCTGCGCGTGGCGGCTTCCACGGAATCCGCCAAAAGGACAATTGCGGTTTCATTAGTGTTGGGCTTGGGGCCGGGATAGCGAAAACCCTCCTCGGAAACCTCCTGGTTCTCTTCTTTTCCCTCCAGCGCCCGGCGGTAAAAATAGTAAACCAGGCTGTTGCCGTGGTGGCGCTGGATGAATTCCCAAAGCACCGGGCTTAAAGAATATTTTTTGGCCAGTTCCAGCCCTTCCTTTATATGGTTCATGATGATCAGCTTGCTCATTGTCGGAGTAAGCTCGTCATGGACATTTTTCTTGATATCCTGATTTTCGATGAAATATTCCGGTTTTTGCAATTTACCGATATCGTGGTAATAAGCGCCGATCCTGGCCAAAAGGCCGTTGGCCCCGACAACCGTGCAGGCGGTATCGGCAAGATTCCCGACGATCAGGCTGTGATGATAGGTCCCCGGGGCTTCCAGGACCATCCGCTGCAGGATCGGGTGGTTGAAATCCGCCAGTTCCAACAGGCTGATGTTGGTCACCGTTTGCAGGAGATATTCGAACAAAGGCAGGATTCCTAGGGTAACTACTCCGGAAAGCAGGCCATTTAATAAAATGATCGGATATCTTTGCGCATGGTTGATCCTGAGATGCTCAAGAAAAATAAGTCCGATCAATTGGATCACCCCGGCAATCACTCCGGCACGGATAACCTGCGCGCGTTTACGCGCCTGGTTTACCAGGAGGATCGCCCCGGAGCATGAGCTCATCAGCACAAACCATACCTTAAAAGGCTCTGCCGGGCTCAAGAAAGCCAGGGAAATACAGGTGGCCAGGGATAAAAAATAAGCGATTTCCAGGTTATTGAATAATAATACCGCCAGCATCGGGATG
>CAINQO010000104.1 GCA_903852325.1 Candidatus Omnitrophota bacterium | reverse complement strand
TTGAAGCAGGATGTTTATACGGTGCGGAACCAGCGGGAGATTTTATCGGGTATCCATGAGAACCCGCTCTTTGACACGCAGGATTTAGCCCCGCATCCCAAAAGCAGAAATACTGCTGATATAAATATACGGGCAGCCCGGAGGCGCCAGGCGCAGGATGTTTTGGATATTTGCTTTTACCGCCGGCCTAACCTGGGAAGGAAGGCCGTGAGGATGCGAAAAATCCACCACCAGGTTACAATCTTCAAGCAACCGGCCGGCTTCCTTCGGATTGCCAACGGCTCCGTAACGGCAGGCTAAAGCGCACCTTTCTAAAAATACCCCTCCCAGCTGCGTGCGTGAGACAGGAATAACCTGAACCCCCATAACCGAAAGAAAAAGACAGACCTCTCTTCCAACCTGCCCGTTTGCGCCGACTACCGCAATTTTCATTCTATTACCCCCCGCGCATAGATTTGCTCGAGCAAATCGGTAGTCAATATTGCGGAACTTGCCGAAGTATAATTTACCGTTTTGGTCCTCACTCCGGCAAGAAAATCCCGCCAATACTGCCAAAGTGTTTGAAAACCTGTAAGCGGATAGATACTGCCGGGCTCCAAAAGGGAGATCACCGTTTTACCCTGCTTTGTCTTTAAGAGTAATCGCGGTTGGACAACAGACATATCCACGCAGGCTTGGTCAAAAACAAACAGCAACCCTTCCTGCATTTCCGAAATCCAGCTTATCTTAAAATCCAGGACAAACTCCCCCGCAGCGCTTTTAAGGGAAACCTGGCCCTGGCTATGGACATCAAATCCTTTATCAATGATCGTTTTGACTTTATATGAATGCGCTGAGTTAGCCCCGGCAATATAAAGCGCCAGGTCCAGCCCGTGAATACCGTGCTCAAAAAGGATTCCCCCTCCGGCAAGCTTGGTATCCGAAACAAAAGATTTTCCGCTGGTTACAATCGCGCTTCCTCCAAATCGGAACTCAATCCGGTTTAAACGGCCAAAAACCGATGTCTGGACCAGCTGTTTAAGCAGCTGGACCTGCCCCCAGGAACGGCGCTGGAGGCCAATCCCCAGGCTCCATGGAGAAAACAAAGCGCAAAGCCGCCGCAGCTCATCAGCGCTGCGGGAGATCGGTTTTTCAACATACAATGCACTTCCCCTGTCCCGCAAAACTTCATAGTATGGGGGACGGGCCCCGTAAGGAACGGCCAATAACACAATATCCGTATGGGGCAGGCCGGACAGTTGTTTTGGCAAAGGCAACCACTTGACCTTGTAGGAATCGGATAATTGTTTGGCCCGGCGCTCATCCTGATCCGCCACCCAGGCTACCGAGATATCTTCCATTGCCAGAAGGACAGGAAGGTGGGCTTTGGATACAACCTCTCCCGCGCCAATGATCCCGGCGCTTAACTTTTGGCCAACAATCGGTTTGTTCACAGATGCTCCCTCAGAATACTCATAATTTTATTTTTACCTATTTTACCTGTATTTTCGCATTGAACAACCAATTTAATACCGGTTCAAACTGTTTTTCAAAATTAAATTCTGACTCAAAAGCGTTTCTCACATTACGGCAATACCTGGCATATTCTTCCCTGTCTGAAAGAAGAGAATTAACCGCTTGGGCAATTGAATGCGGATCGGAAGGATCCGCCATTTTACTGGTAGCAAAACGGCTTACAAAATCCTGAAAGTCTGCGGAATTAGATACGATGCTGGGGATACCGGCGACAAAATAATTATTCAGTTTTTGCGAAGTTCCGCTCATATAAGCATGGCTTAGGTTAAAAGGC
>CAINQO010000103.1 GCA_903852325.1 Candidatus Omnitrophota bacterium | reverse complement strand
GACAGCTCCCCCCAGACCATTAAAAACGCCCTGGCGGAATTCGGCAGCGAATTGACCGTGGCGGATTGCCAAAAGTCCACGGAAATCTGCAATTATAAAGTCAATATGATTACCGAAGACCCCACTTTGGTTTTTGATCTTTGCTCGCAACTGGGCAGGATCCGTTCGGTCAAGGTGCACGAAAACCACAAAAGTTAAGCCCCGATCCGCGCAAAGCCGTTTCCTTTAAAGAAACGGTCTTTTTTATTTCCCGTCGATATTGAAAGCCCTTTTTTTGAAAGCCCTTTCTTTTTCCCCTGTTTTACCCTTGATTTTGTTTACCTATATTACATACTTTAAGTGATAGTGAGCCGGTAGGCAAATATGCGAAAAAAATCCTTAAAATTTGTCGCAATTATTTTGTCTTGTTTGCTTATTTTTCAGCAGACAGGGTTTGCTCAAGGGGTTGCCCTGGAGTTAAATATCGCCGGCCGCTTCGGTGGTTCAGTCGACACATTCTCCCCGGATAAATTCCGCCCTTTACATTTAAGGAGCATATCCTACGACGGGTTAAAGAATAATTTTAAGCTTTTATTGGATAAGGGTGGCACCCCAAACCCCAAAACTCAGGATATAGAATCGACCGCCAAAGACCTACTGAATTATTTCCTGGTGGGCATTGCTTTGCCTAATGATGCCTTTTGGGTCAACTTGCGTCCCGAATCGCCTAAAGATATCATTGATCCGTTTTTAGCCCGGACCCAGGTCGGTAAGATCCTTCTGGAGGCAGACCTGCAGTTGAAAAAAGATACCGCCGATGCCACCAATCCTCAAACTCCGGAAGGCAGAGAATATTGGAATAAGCTTTATCAAAAAGCAGGAGAGCTTTACGGTACTCAAAACGTAACCATCCCCGCCCTTACCCGTCCCTGGATCGTCCCGGATGAAATTATCATCGGCGAATCAGCAGATTCAGCTTATGTTTACAAAGCAACGCTAAAGGTGATGCTGGAACAGGACTACCTGAAGGCTAATTCCGCCTACTCTTTTAAAGATGAAAGAGAAAAACAACTTAATGAATATTCTTCTCAGATTATCAGGGAAGATATCATTCCCAAACTTACCAAGGAAATCAACAGCGCCAAGCGATACGCCCCCCTTAGGCAGGTCTATTATTCGCTTATTCTTGCCCAATGGTTTAAAGCCAGGAACCAGAACAAAAACACTCAATACTCAAGAAGTATAAACAAAAAAGACCTGTCTAATCTCTGCTCCCGGATTCCTTACTCGGCGGATACCTATTTTAATGCTTATAAAGAGAATTTTGCCAAAGGAGAATATAACATTAAGGAGCCTGTCTCTACCCCGTATGGACAGGTGATTAGAAGTTATTTTTCAGGAGGTATAGTTATGGCTCCTAATGATACTTCCTTGGCGCGGGAATTAGCTCTGCCAGTGGGGTCAGCAGGAGACCGGTCGGTCTTTCCGATCAATCAACCGGGCTTAAGCAGCCCAGATGTTGTAAGGGTAGAAGTTAATGGGGATAATCTGCAGGTTAAGGCAGAGGAGGGGGGGCTTAGCTCAGCAGGCAACAGATGTATCTTCTGTGCCTGCGCAAGCCGATTCCCGGCAGACAACCATACCGGCCTTAAGTGCTTTTCCTATAAGGACTCAAGAAAAAATTCGCTCGACAATGGAGGAATATAAGCAAAAAATGCAGTCTGCTCAAGCGAATATCGATACGCTGCTGG
This sequence comes from Candidatus Omnitrophota bacterium, assembly GCA_903852325.1. GTDB lineage: Bacteria > Omnitrophota > Gorgyraeia > Gygaellales > Profunditerraquicolaceae > UBA6249. The sequence goes on along the minus strand of CAINQO010000103.1, from coordinate 14,258 downwards.
GCCCCTTAGAAGCTGACCCGCAGCCTACCCGGGAGCAGGTAGGCCATGCCATTAATCAGGCGGATCGGGAGCTGGGTCCGCTTTTTATTGTTTTTGAACCGACATATCACTCTTTTAATAATCTATCTTTAAGTCATATTTGGATAAACTCCGAATTGGCAGCATATCGCCTTGAAGTTATAACTTTGCGTCAGGCGGTGCAAAAACGTTTGCAAGCTATAATTGCAAAAAATAACCTTGCTCAGCAAAGTTCCGGTATTGTCGGGGAAACCATGGCAGACTGGGTAAGGTCATTTTCTACAGGTTCTATTGATGAATCGCGAAAACTATCTGAGGAGGAGCTGGCTAAGGTAAGTAAGGCCGGCGCGGAGTTTGGTTCGGGAGTAGATATTCTTACTCACGCTACTCCCGTGGAGAACCTTTCGCAGCTTCTCGGAGATGCTCAACTGTTGTCCGTAGCGGAGTACGAAAAATTGCACGGTTCCCTTCCCGGGCGAGCGCAGGGAAAAGAAGGAGCGGCGGATGTAGAAAATAAGCAGGTTGTTTTTGATATAAATGTAGTAAATGCCAAATACAGCCGGTCATTTAATCTGGAATTGCCGTACGTGGCACTTGCCTTTAGCGCCCGGTCGTTAATCACGCAAAACCAGTTTACCGTTGATGACGGGATTCACTTATTTTCTAAAGGAAATGCCTTGGAAGGCGCAGATGGGTTAGTTGTCGATCTTTCTAAAGAACCCTTTGTGATCGTAACTAACAAAAAGTTTGAAGCAATCGTTATGGCGCAGTTACGGGCACTATCCAGTAAGCCTAACAAATTCGGCCTTACCGGTGATAATTTCGATTCTTGGGTTCAAAGGCATCTCTATCTGATTACCGAAACAGATACTTCGTATATTGAACTTACTTCTTCCCGGCAACAGGCTCTTTACAGCCAGCTTGAAGCTCAGGATGCTGCGGGCTTAGTAGGGCCGGCAACCGGAAGATTTGTTCCGACGGGGGAAATGGGGCATGGGGTTAATAATAAGCTGTTAAACCTGTATACATATTTTAATCCTGAAGCCCTTAATCTACCTGAAAGCCGCACGGAAGCAGCTCCCCGCATAACTTCCGCACCTATTGTAAATGCCCCCAAGAATAATTTTTCTTATCAACCGGATACCGCTGATGAAGGCCAAATAGCTTATGAGCTAGCGAATAATCCTAATCTATCTGTTGAGCGCAGAGCTGCATTGATGAATCGGCTGAACGATCTTTTAAATAAGGATAAAGCTGTGGATGTTGCGCTTGCTGCCGGAGGTTATCACAAGCCTTTGCATGCGGATGTTCACCGCGTCGTAGAAGAAGGGCTTCCTGATGATTTGAAGAATTTTTCCAGCCTGGATTCCGCAGAGCAGGCCAGGTTAAAGGATAAATACCGGGATGCAGACGGCCAGATCGTGATCCCGGTAGTCGGCCTGGTCAGGGGCGCAGGTTTGTTAGGGCATATCGGTTTAGGGCGATATTACGGAGAACCGGTGGTATATATCGATGCCGCTTTAAACCGGGAGCAACTTCGCCAGGAGAGGGCGGTCGTCAAAGCCCACGAACAATATGAAATAAATAAATGGGAAGAAAAAAGAAGAGAGCTCGGGCTGGATCATGAACAGATGCGGGTTTGGATTATTCGGAATGCTAATACACAGGGGACGGGGTTAGCGCAACAATTAGCGCAACAATGGCATCAAGAAGCTCCCTCTGTAGAACAGATATATCTTCAGGAGCGGATAAATTTCCAGTTCCAGCAAGGAAGGGTAGAGAGGGCGTTGCAGCGTATCCAGGGTGTGGCGGAAGCGCAAAGAGAAAGGCTGCAAAGAGAGTTCCGGGATCTTTTAGGCATAGATTTAAGAGAGTTTATTATCCCGGAGATCTTGAGTAGGCGGGAAAGTGAACATGTCGCCATGGCCCAGCCTCCTACAGGAGAAGGAGCGGGGGCGAGGATCGAAATTTTAGTTTCATTGGCCGCGCTGCTTAATGACGATGAATTAGCCTGGTTGGTCGGCCACGAATTTATCCACACGCAAGTTGACCATTATACGCAGACAACAGAGCTTGGGGCAAGGCCCGCAAATAAGAGGGATGTTATCGCCCAGTTATTAAAAGATTATTCGTTTATGTCAAAGATAATGCCGATATCCGGATGGACAGAAAATTTCCAGCATGCCTTGGATTTAGCGATTCAGTTCGACCCGGAAGCAAAAATCAGGCTGGAGGCATTGTCCCAACAGGAAGAAAAGTCCGCTGATTTTATAGGCGCCTTGCTTACAGTATTGGCCGGATTGGATCCGGAGGCGGCTGTTTCAGGATTCGAAAAGATTTTCAACAATCTTGACAGATTAGAAGGTTTGTTGCCCAGCGAACACAAAATGCCGTTTGATTCACATCCGGCAGTGGCGCAACGGGTGCAGGATATCGCTGAATACGTTAGCCGCTGTAATTTACAGGCGGAAAAAGATATCTACGAAAATGACGTCATGTTGGCGGCCAAGGCGCCTTCCACTGGCTTCCAACCGGAAGATAAGTTATCTAAATTGCGGGGATTATGGAGAGAATTCTTTCCAGGGGTTCCGGAAGAAGTCCGGGCAGGTTTTATCCTGCAGTTGGCTCTTCATGACCTGGCGGTGGAGGATATTTTTAAATATTATGATGCCCAACTTGATGTGGTGGTGGTCGACGATGAAGTGATGACTATCCTCAGCCCTCTGATTAATGCGGAGAACGCGGATAGATTTGATTTTAAAGGAATAGTGATAATTTCGGAATCAGCTTTACAGAAACTAAGGGCGGGCAGTGGCGCGCAGGGGCAAACCGGCCCGGTAACGTTAGCAACGGTAGATAATGCAATAGCGGTTTTGGAATCAAGATTGGATGCCGCTTCATTAAAAAAGATCCCGCGGCTGGGATTTCATGTTGAGGAGTTGGGCCATCAACCGGAAGGAAACTTTTGGTATTATATTTTTGATCCGGACAGTGAATATTATGCAGGCATAAAAACACCTGAGTTTTTTGAGCGCTTGCAGGGAGCGGTTATCCGGATGCTTAATTTTATCCCGCAGGGCACCCTGCCGGAAATTTACATCCTTAAAGACACTAAAAAACGGTCATTGTTTGTAACCGACACCAAGCCCCGGAATGATAATGTCACCAGCGTTTATCCCTTAGGAAACAGATCAAGCCACAGGTATTTATTTACCGAGGGTAAGAGCGCTTCCTCCGCGCTCCCCCCGGAATTAATTGTGAGGCCTACGATCACTCTAACAGCGCAGGAATATGCAGATGCGCAAAACTGGGGGGATCAGCAGGCAGCCGCGCAAGCGCTTAAAGATCCCGATCATTTATTAGCCAAGGCGTACTTGAACAGATTGTTATACAAGAAGACCTTGGAAGTTGTTTTGGCATTATCTGAGGCTGACGCGGCGGCTGCTGAGAGATCAGTTATAGGGATTAAAGATGATTTAGCTACCTTTAATCTCACCAAAGACGGCTTGAGTATTCAAGGTTCCGGAAATGTAATCATTGATGGTGTAACCTGTCCGGTAAGCCTATGGGGAGCCCTTCCGGTTTTTTCTCAATTACCGGAATTAGGCCAAAAGTCCGGATATGTAACCCGGGTAACAATAAGTGACGCAGATAATGTGCGTATCGGATATATTGATATTGAGTTTACTCGTGGAGATGCGAATATAGAAAAGATAGCCGAACAGTTGGGAGCGAAACAAAATAAGAATATTTTTGTTTCAGCAGATGTTAAGGTAAATGCAGTTTATAGGGAAAAGGGGATAGCTACAGCGTTTATGGAGTATTCAGAGAAGCTCGCGGCTCAACTTCTTACCGAAATACGCAAGTATCCTGATGTGTATCCTTCTGGCATCCACATGTTTCGGCTCATTTTAGACGGGGATTCCACCAATGGATTTACGTCAAAATATGCAGAGTCTCACGGTTATCAAACGCTCGATCCCGGACTGAAATATTTAATGGAAATACAAGAAAGCCAGGCTGCTAGCAGTCAGGTTGAGGTTCCTGACTCTGCTGACGTATTGGAAGCCAGGATGGCTTTGCTGGAAAACCAATTAGCTGCGGAGAACCGGGAAATTGTTACGGTCAATCCTTTTACCATTAAAGACGAGGCCTCTCTGGTTGATAAGATAAAAGACAAAAGAGCCGTGATCAGGCTGGTGGCCAGGGATCTCAATGATGCGGTTAATATATCATATCGTATGGGAGAATTGTTAGCCGGATATTTTAGTGACTCTTTCGGCGTTTATCGCCGGGAAGATTTTACTTTTGCGGTTGGCGAGCTTGTCAGGAATGCGTTTTTGCACGGAAACAGGCTTGATTTCAGACTTCCGGTATACATAGTTTTGGATTTAGAGCACCAGAGAATTGAAGTCTATGATTTGGCTAAAAAAATAGAAGAAGGCCTTGATTGGCAAAAGAAGCTGGAAACGGCAAACAAACAACTGGGTGGGGAAGGTAGCGGTATATTTGCTTTGCAGAAACAAGGCTGGGTTTATCAGCTCGATAAGAATATTTATGATGCTGTTTCCGGGAAAAGTATCGGAACAAGAGCGGCGATTAATCGTAAAGCGGGGGAGGGTAAACCCGGGCTAGCAAGTTCTTCTAAAACTTCCAGTAGCGGCCAGGATGCCGCCAGGGAAGGTCCGGCAATTACCGGCGGTATTGATTTGCGATTCCTGCCTATCGCTACGATGTCTTTGGATAATCTTAAGGCTGGGATTAAGATTATGCCGCCTGCAAGCCTGCAGCGCATGGACTTAACCCGGGAATGGTCGGATATAGTACGCCTGGTTAGCTCCGGGATCACTCCGTCTACAGAGCGTTTAAAAGAATATTTTGCCGCCAGCTGTTTTAAGGGAAATTTTGATAATGACGCGGGAAAAATAATTTCCTGCATCGCAAATATTTTAAGGATGGAAGAGGAAAATTGCAGTTTAACCGATCCGGGGCTTAAAGATATCCTGGTCGTATCGGGTTCAGGAAGGAGCGGGAAGGATATAAAATTAGCTTTAGCGAAATAAACCCCGTTAGAAGTGGCGTTCTGCGCCGCGGGAGTTCCAACAGGGTAAAACAGGGGCGCTACCTTTATTGTCTACCGGCATGAAGGCCTATCCAAAAGCGCCCTTTTTTAATAAACTCTAAATCTCAAACTCGAAACTCTAAACAAATCCAAAAATCCTAAACTCAAAACAAAAAACAGAATACGTTTTGGATTTTGTATCTTTGAGTTTGCTTAGGATTTAGAGTTTAGGGTTTAATAATTAATCTCCTTGTAATTAAAGCCAATCCTTATATAATGAGTTTGTAAATTTGGCGATTAATGATTAACTTTCAGGTGGAGGTTAAGTTTTAAATGTATCTGGTTGTGTTGGTTACCGCAAAAGATAAAAAGGAAGCAAAAAAGATCTCCCTGGGGTTAATCAAGGCAAAATTAGCTGCCTGTGTCAATATTGTCGATAAAATCGATTCCCTTTTTTTCTGGGAGGGAAAGATCGACCAGGCCAAAGAATCTTTGCTGGTGATCAAAACCAGGAAAGAGAAGCTTTCCCGGATCATTAAGCTGGTTAAATCCCTGCATAGTTATACTGTTCCGGAGATCATCGCCCTTCCGATCGCCGGGGCAGACCGTTCTTATTTAAGGTGGATCGATGCATCTCTCCGGTAACCCGCTGGATTTTATTTTTGCCTTTTTTGGCGGATTGCTCGCCAGCCTTACTCCTTGCGTGTATCCGCTTATTCCCATCAGCACCGGCTACATCATCGGCAATGCGCAAAATTCCAGAAGCAGGGGGTTCTTCTTAAGTTTATTTTATGTTACCGGTATCGCCATTACCTATTCTTCTTTGGGGATCCTGGCGGTATTAACCGGCAGGTTATTCGGGGAGTTCAGCGTAAACCCCGTAGTTAATCTTATCGCCGGGATACTCATCCTGATTTTTGGGATTTCCATGTTCGATCTGTTCAATTTTAACTTTACTTTAAATTTAAAGCTTCCTGTCCACCGGAAAAGAAGCTATTTCCTGGCTTTATTGCTTGGCCTGGTTTCAGGGTTTATGATTTCGCCCTGCCTTACCCCGATCCTGGGGTCGATCCTGGCGTATTTATCGACTACAAAAAATGTATTCTACGGTGGTTTTTTATTGCTTAGTTTTTCCTACGGCATGGGTTTGATCTTTATTTTAATCGGTACTTTCGGGGCCGGGATTACCGGGCTGCCTAAACCCGGCAGGTGGATGGTCATCGTGAAGAAGGTTTGCGCAGCCGCCTTGGTTCTAGCGGGTTTATATTTTATTTTTACAGCTTTAAGGAGATTTTAATGCTTATCTACCGTAAGTACCGGCTGCTGTTAGCGATTGCAGCGATATTTCTGGTTTTTGGTTCATCGCAAAACGCTTTTGCCAGGGAGATCGTTTTAAAGGACCTGTCCGGCCAGCCCGTAAGCATTTCCGACTATAAAGGCAAGCCGGTAATCCTTTTCTTCTGGACCACCTGGTGCCCGTTTTGCCGCAAGGAATTAAAAAAATTGAACGAGAGATACGCGGCGATCGCCGGAGACGGGATCGTGGTCCTGGGGGTCAATGTGAGCGAACAGGAGAAGAAGGTGCAGAATTTTTTCAAAGGTTACCAGCTCAATTTTCCGATGCTCCTGGACCGAACCGGTGCGCTGGCGGATAAATATGATGTCCTGGGGGTGCCGACTTTGGTTTTGCTGGATGAAAACGGCAGTTTAGTTTCCCTGAGCCACGAACTGCCGGCGGATTATAAACGCCTGTTGTTAAGATAGAGGGTGGGTTTAGCGATGAATAAATTTTTCGATTTAGTGGAAGAGATCTGCCTTAAGGATAACCGGTATAAGCCGGACGCCTACGAATTTGTCCTGGGCGGTTTGAATTTTACGCAGAAAAAACTGAAAAAAAACGCCCATATCACCGGGGCGGAGCTGGCCTGGGGTTTGCGCGATTACGCCATTAATCAATACGGGGCGCTGGCGGACAAAGTGCTGGCGCATTGGGGGATCAATGCCACGCGGGATTTCGGGGATATTGTTTTTAACATGATCGAAAAGAAACTCCTTTCCAAGACCAAAGAGGATTCCCTGGCTGATTTTGATTCCGTTTATGATTTTAAAAAAGCTTTCTCCAATGTCTTGGCCGAAAGCGTGATCAAAGGATTTAGAGCCAAAACATGATCAATAAAACCGTTAAAACACTTATCGAATCCAGGGAATTTATCAGCGTCGCTTCCTGCGACCTGGAATCCCGCCCCAATGCCGCCCCGAAATTCCTGCTTAAGGTGGAAGCCAGCCATATTTACCTGGTGGATTATGTGATCGGCAAAACTTTCCGCAATATAAAGGTAAACCCGCGGGTTTCGCTTTCATTCTTCGACAACACCACTCTGGTAGGTTACCAGATAAACGGCGCGGTGGAAATCGTTGACCATGGCCCGGAATTTGAGTCTGCCCTCGAGGATTTAGCGCGCAAAGAAATCGATCTCTCGGCCACCAGGATTATTGACGGGGTGATCAAGGGAAAGGTGCATCGCGCTTACGAGATCGCCGCCTCGAAACAATTTGTCATTTTAAAAGTTAAAGTTGAAGATATCGTCCAGATGCATCCCGGCGGTACATTACAAAGAGAGAAAGTATGAAAAACTTAAAAGGCCTGGCCACCGGTATCGGCAGCCTTCCGTTAATCGACCCGCAGGCCGCGGTAGAACTGGTCCTGCGGTATGTCCCGGCGATCCCTTTTTGGCCCCAGCTGCCTAAGCTTAGCCCGCGCGAAGGGATGCTGACGCAATTCAGCCAAAACCTGCCCGGGCTTAAACTGCGCGGCAATGAATTGCGTTTTGCTCCTGAGGATAAAGAAAGGGAACTGGAGCTGTTCTACGAACGGTTTATCGCCCATGACCTGGAGCATTTCGCTATCAGCCCGGAATTTGCCGGCGGCCTGTACGCTTTTCACCAGCGCCTGCGGGAAACAAACCTTTCCGCGGTCGAGTTTATTAAGCTCCAGGTTACCGGGCCGTTTACTTTCTGCTCCGGAATCAAGGATACCGAAGGCAAGGATATTATCCATGACAAGGTATTGGTTCAGGCGATGGCTAACGGTTTATGCATGAAAGCGCTTTGGCAGCTGGAACGTTTTAAAAATTTCGGCAAAAAAATGATCCTTTTTTTCGACGAACCCTGCCTGACCGGCATCGGTTCCGCCTACTCCACGCTTAGCCGCAATGATGTTATCGACACCTACACCGAACTTAAGGAATTGTTAAAGGGCAAATGTTTGGTGGGCATGCATTGCTGCGGCAATACCGACTGGTCGATGCTTACGGATTCCTGCGGGATAGACATCATTAATTTCGACGCCTTCAATTTTCAGGAAAGATTCGTGCTTTATGCGGAAAATCTCAAGAATTTCCTCAAAAAAGGAGGGATTATCTGTTGGGGGATAGTCCCTACCCAGGAACCCGCTTCCCCGGACCCGCAGTCTTTGGCGCAAAAAATCAAATCCGGGCTGGATGTGCTGGTCAAGAAAGGGATCGACCGCCATCTTCTGCTGGAAAGGCTTTTGATCAGCCCGGCCTGCGGTTTAGGCACCCTGGAAGAGCAAAAGGCGATCGATACCCTGGCCCTGCTCGACCAAACCAGCCAGTTTATCCGCAAAAACCTGTGAAGCCCCCTATAACTAAAGCCCGGGGCTTCCTTACGTACAAGCGTACACTGGCGCAATTCCATTAAGCGCCAGGCGCATCCTCCAGGAAATCCCTCTGCCAGCGGGCGACACCCGCGCGATACGATTAGGCGCGGGGTGCATTCGTTTTTGGTTAAAATCTATGGATTTCCAGCCGGGGACTAAAAAAATATATTATTTGACAAACCAAAGCATAAGCTATATAATTAAAAAACTTTTGAGCATTACTTTTTAAGGAGCATTATGAAAGAAATCAGAATTCACGCCCGCGCCGGCCAGGGGGCGATCACTACCGCCGCGTTACTGGGGTTCAGCTATTTCAATGAGGGTAAATTTCCCTACGCCTTCCCTAACTTCGGGGCAGCCAGGATGGGGGCTCCGATGAATGCTTTTGTGCGGGTAGACAAGGATCCCGTACGTTTGCGCAGCCAGATCTATGAGCCGGATTATGTTATCGTTGTCGATCCTACGCTTTTACGCGGATATAACTGTTTTTCCGGATTGAAAGAGGACGGGATCGCTCTGATTAACGGCAGCGAAGACTTGGAATTGCCGAAATTAAAAGCCAAGCAGAAGGTGTTTGTGGTTCCGGCCAATGAGATCGCTTTAAGGAATATCGGCCGGCCCTTAGGTAATACCACGCTGATCGGCGCGTTTGCCGCGGCGACCGGTGAATTAAAATTAGATAATCTTATCGCGGTAGTGAAAAACCGTTTCAGCGGTAAGGCCCAGGAGGGCAATATCCAGGCGGTAAAAGAAGGTTTTGAGTTTGTGAAGAATAAAATGAAGGGATAAGCTAAATGTTCGGACCATTGACTGTAAAACCGTTGGAAAGTAAGGGAGATAAAACCGGGAGCTGGAGAACCCAGGTCCGGCCGTATTACTTACACAAAGACTGTATTGCCTGTAAAATGTGCCTCTTGATCTGTCCGGAAGGCTGCGTGAGCGGAAAAGAGAAAAACGCTTTTTCAGTAGATTATACCTTTTGCAAGGGGTGCGGAGTATGCGCGGATATCTGCCCTAAAAAAGATATTGTGATGAAACCGGAAGAAGGTGAACAAAAGTGAAAGAATTCGTAGAAGGTTCCCACGCGATCGCTCAAATTGTCCAGACCTGTCAGCCCGGAGTTATTTCGGCTTATCCGATCACCCCGCAGACCCATATTGTCGAAGATTTAGCGCAAATGGTGTCCAGCGGAGAACTTAAATCCCAGTTTGTTAATGTAGAAAGCGAGCATTCCGCCGCCTCCGTAGTATTAGGCGGTTCGGCCGCCGGAGTGCGGGTTTATACTGCCACCAGCTCCCAGGGTTTATTTTATATGCAAGAGGTAGTTTTTAATATTGCCGGGATGCGCCTGCCGGTAGTGATGACCTGCGCTAACCGCGCCATCAGCGCTCCGATCAATATCTGGAATGACCAGCAGGATTCCATCTCTTTGCGCGATGCCGGGTGGATCCAGATTTACGCGGAGGATAACCAGGAAGCGGTGGATTTCCATTTACTGGCCTACCGCCTGGCGGAAGATAAGCGGGTAATGCTTCCGGTAATGGTTTGCATGGACGGTTTTATCCTGACCCACGGGATGGAAACCGTGGATATCCCGGAACAGGAAAAAGTAAATAAATTTTTACCGGCTTACAAGCCTTTGTATAAGCTGGATCCGGCAGAGCCGATCTCTATGGGGCTTTTGGCCGATCCGGACTATTATATGGAAACCCGGTTTGCTATCCAGGAAACGATGAAAGAATCGATCGGTTATTTATCCGAGATCAGCGCGGAGTTTAAGGCGGTTTTCGGCCGGGATTATAAAGATATGCTGGTCGAAGAATATCAGACCAAGGACGCGGAAAAAGTAATTGTGGCGATGGGCTCGGTGTGCGGGACAATTAAGGAAGCAGTCGATGAGCAGCGGGCTAAAGGCAAGAAAGTCGGATTATTGCGCATCATTTCTTTCCGTCCGTTCCCCTATGCCAGGATTTATGAAGCCTTAAAACATGTTCCCCGGATAGCGGTTTTAGACAAAGCGGTTTCTTTGGGGGCCTATGCTCCGATCGCCGTGGAGATGAAAGCGGCGTTTTACGGAAAAAAGAACAGCCCGAAAGTGATCAGCAGTTTTGTCGCCGGCTTAGGCGGAAGGGACATCACTTTAGAATCCGTGGAAGAAATATTCAGACGGTTAACTGCCAAGGAAGTCAATTCTGATTTTATAGACTTAAAACCAGAGTTACTCAAGGAAGAATATGGAAAATAGCCCTTTATTTAAACACGGTCATACTGCCTGCGCCGGGTGCGGCCAGGCGATCGCCGCGCGCTTAGTGATCGAAGCCGCCGGTCCGAATACGATTATCGCCAATAACACCGGATGCCTGGAGGTTTTTTCCACCAAGTATCCGGAAACCGCCTGGGGGGTTCCCTGGATCCATTCTTTATTCGAGAATTCCGCGGCGGTGGCTTCCGGTATCGAAGCGGCATTGATCTATCTGGGTAAAAAAGAGACGACCAATGTCATTGCTCAGGGCGGGGACGGCTCCACCGGAGATATCGGTTTGCAGGCTTTAAGCGGCATGCTTGAGCGCGGCCATGATATTTTATATGTTTGTTATGACAATGAAGCGTATATGAATACCGGGGTGCAGCGCAGCGGCCTTACCCCGTTCGATACCAATACTACCACCAGCCCTTCCGGAGCGCGTTCTTCGGGAAATATCCGGCCGAAAAAACCCGTGCCGGAGATCTGCAATGCCCATGGGATCCCTTACGTGGCCACGGCATCGGCAGGATATCCGCAGGATATCACCCGCAAAGTGAAAAAAGCTATTTCTATCAAAGGCCCTAAATATATCCAGATCCATGTGCCCTGCCCCTTAGGTTGGCGCCATGAAACCAACCAGATGCTGCCGGTGGCGAAATTAGCCGTAGAAACCGGCCTTTATCCGTTATTCGAATATGAAAACGGAGTTTTAGCCAATCGCCGGCAGATCGTTCCCAAGCCCGTCGAAGAGTATTTAAAATCCCAAGGCAGATTTAAACATCTCCTCAATAATCCTGAAGAGATCAAGAAAATCCAGGAAATTGCGGATAGCAATATAAAGAAATACAATTTAAAAGCAGAAGCTTAAAAAACTCTGTAATTTAACTGTCTTAAGGGGAGGACCACAGCGTACTATTACGCAGTGGTTGACTACACCTGGCGCTTAGTGGAATTGCGCCAGTGTGCGTTTCTACACATACACCCAACGCTTAATGGAATTGCGTTGGTGTTGTCTAGGTAGACAAGGAGGTCAAAGTGGGAAAACAAGCAAGGGCAATAGTGGATTTGAGCTTAAAAGACGTGGTGAAGGATTTAAATAAAGCATATTGCGACGAATGGTTGGCTTATTATCTTTACTGGTACATGGCGCAGACCGTTTCCGGCCGGGCATATGAAGATATTAAAGAGATGCTGGAGAAAATCGCCAAAGATGAGTTAGAGCACGCTACGGAATTAGCGGATTTAATTACCAAGCTCGGGGATGTGCCGGTAGCCAATCCGATGGATTTAGAAAAAGGGGCCAATAGCCCGTATTTGACGCCGCCGAAGAACACCGCGGATATTAACCGGATTATCCGGATCGTCGCGGAAGCCGAGGCAGGGGCGATCGAAGTTTATAGTAAGCTGGCCAAGAAAACATTCGGCAAAGACAATGTGACTTATCAGTTAGTCAGCCATATCTTGAGCGAAGAAGTCGAGCACGAAGAGATTTTTGAAAATTTGTTGGAAAGATAACAAAGTTTCGCCTCAGATGCAGCATCGAAATTCTCTGGAATTTCGATGCATTCGGCGAAATTAATTCGCAGACGGCCTGGCGGCCTACGACTTACGTCACTATCGTTCCGTAAGTCGTCTGCTCATTAAGGAGGATTATATGGCAAAAATTACCGTTGATGCTTCAACCTGCGTAGGTTGCGGATTATGTGAACAGTCCTGCCCGGAAGTTTTCGAAGTCCAGGGTGACGGGGTCGCTCATGTAAAAGCGCAGACCAGCGCTTCCTGCAATTTACAGGAAGTAGCGGATTCCTGCCCGGTAAATTCGATTAAAATAAGCTAAGAGTAATAAAAAGCGGGGTCAGAATTAATTCTGACCCCGCTTTTATTTTCTAAAAGCGCAATAATAAATTATTGCGCTTTTTTCTTTAATTGTTCGGTGAAGGCGGCGAAAAGTTCGTTTTTCTTGGAGTTTAGCAGGCGCTTGGAGAAGCTTTCCTTTTCCTTGATGAACTTTTCTTCATCGATCGGCTTGACGGACCTGAGCCTGACAATATAGTAACCTTTTTCATTGGCGATAACTTCACTGGGTTGATTATTTTTCAGGTTCTTGGCGCTTTCCCAGAACCTCCTGGCCGGGCCGAGCGGCTCGAGCATGGCGGTGGATTTAAAGAAATCGGTGCCCGTGCTTCTTAAGCCGCATGAGGAGGCGGCCTGGCCGAAATCCATCTGCTTTAACTTTTCCGCGCATTGATCGATCATGGCTTTAGCCGTTTTCTTTGCCGTTTCCTCGATCAGGGCGGCTTTAACCTTATCTTTTATTTCGGCTAATTCCGGAATACGCGGCGGGAGGTTTTTGACGGGAGGCTGTTTGAACATCGCTTTATTATTCTGAAAATAATCGCCGATCTCTTTTTCGCCCGGCTGGATATTTTTGGCAAAATCGGAGAACAGGGCGGCAATGTAATAAATACTTAATTCCTGGTTGGCTTTTAAATATTCCTGGCGGATCAAGTCATCGTTTAATTTTACGTTTTGGGTCAGCTGATCGTAAAGCTTGGAGATGATCAGGTTCTGGCGCGTTTGTTCTTCGAAGGCCCGCGGCTGCAGGCGCAGGACGTAGCGCAGGGTTTCCTGGTAAATTTTATTGTTGAATGCGCCGGTTTTATCCTGAAAGTAGGGGGCGCCCTGGATCTCGTCGATCACTTCGCTGTCTTTTGCCCGCAGGTGCCGTTTTTCGGCTTCATGCAGCAGGATCAGCCTTTCCCAGGCCTGCCCCTCAAAATTTAAATACTTTTCGATCTCCGAAAGCTTATCCCCGAACTGCATGATCGCCATCGTTCTTACGGCGGCCAGAGCATTTTTGAACTCCAAATTGGAAACATTCCTGCCGAAGATCCTGCCCACACTGGCAGTTTCCTGCCGGTCCCGGCTTGAGCTGCCGAAACCCCAGAAACAAAAAGCCGGGATAATAATGATTGCCAGGCCGATCCATATTTTTTTAGCGGTTTTTTTATTGCGTAGTATTTTTAACATTTTTCTTCCTTTCTTTAATATCCATTAATTATAAGGCAAAATATTCAGAATGCAAATGTAAATGATAAACACTAAATCCTAAACTTTAAACTCTAAACAAATTCAAAAAAGCCAAATCCAAAACTCAAAGGGTAAGGAGAGTGGTGAAAAAGGAGGTAGCCCCGAGAGCGAAAAAGCTCAGAAACCAGAACAGGAAGAAGATGCCGACAAAGGCGCTTCGGCAG
>CAINQO010000102.1 GCA_903852325.1 Candidatus Omnitrophota bacterium | reverse complement strand
TCTGTTTAGAAAACAGACTCAAGTAGCCATGCACGACCGGGGTGGACAATAGCTTTTGTAATTGCTGATTGCCTGAATCGCCTGATCCTTAACCGGGCCGACTGCATCGTTGCTTTAGATACTTATATGGCCGAAAGGCTGATGGATAAGGTGGGCCATAATTCAAAGTCAGCGCAGAATTTGCGGATTATCCCTCCCTGGCCTTATGAAAACCAGCTTGCCTCCATTGATCATCAAGCCAATTATTTTCGTAAGGATAACCATTTAAATGACAAATTTGTGGTTATGTATAGCGGTAACATTACTTCCGTGCATCCGATCGATACCCTGTTGGAGGTTATTCTGCGTTTTAAAAATATTCCGGAGGTTGTTTTTGTGTTTATTGGCAGCGACTCCGCGTGTAAAAATTTGGAGCGGTATGCCCGGGAGCATGGTTTGCACAATCTCATGACCTTTCCGTATCTTCCCTTAGCCCAGACGCAATACAGCTTGTCCGCAGCGGACCTGCACATCGTTACGATGGGAGATAATATGGTAGGAATTGTGCATCCCTGTAAAGTATATGGAGTGATGAGCGTGGGCCGGCCTTTTCTTGCCTTTGCTCCTAAAAGATCGCATATCGCCGAAATCCTGAAAAACGCTCCTGTCGGCTGGCGGGTAGAGCATGGTGAGGTTGATCAGGCAGTTGCGTTAATAGAAAAGATACGTTCCCTATCCCGGGAGGAATTAGCGGAGCTGGGGTTGAAAAGCCGGGAGTTAGTGAAGGAAAAATATTGCCGTAACGTGCTTTGTGACAAGTTTTGCCAATTTTTCGAAGAGTAAGGAAAGTCGGGGATAAAAGTGAAGACGGGTCAAAGGGTTTTGGTTACCGGCGCGGACGGGTTTATCGGGAGCTATTTGTGCGCATTTCTTAAGCAACAAGGTTTTTTTGTCAGGGGATCGCTGCGGGATAATCCTGATTTTGCGCGTGGAGCCGATGAATATATACAGGTGGGGCCGGTAAATGAATTTACTGATTGGTCCGGTGCCCTTAAAGGCATCGATGCGGTAGTGCATTTGGCCGGCAGGGCGCACGTCATTAATGATCAGAATAAGGATGCCCAATCCATCTATCATCAGGTTAATGTCCTGGGGACCAGGCGTTTGGCGCAGCAGGCAATAGACGCAGGAATAAAGCGGTTTATTTTTATGAGTTCGGTCAAGGTGTACGCCGGAGGTTCGGTGAAGCCTTACACGGAAAATGACCGTCTTGCTCCGGGGGATATTTATGGCGTCAGCAAGCAGGAAGCAGAGGACGCGTTAACGCAGATTACGGCTAAAACCGGATTATCCGCAGTGATCTTGCGCCTGCCCCTGGTATACGGCCCGGGAGTAAAAGCAAATTTTAGGCAACTGCTCGACATTATTAATACAGGCCTGCCTTTACCTTTGAAAGGGCTGAAAAATAAGCGCAGTTTTCTGTATGTCGGCAATCTTGCGGATGCTGTCGCTGTTTGTATTACTAGTCCTGCGGCGGCGGGGGAGACTTTTTTGCTTAGCGATGCGCAGGATGTATCCGTCCCGCAGCTTGTTGAGATGATCGCTCCGGCGATAGGCAAAAAAGCAGTTTTATTTTATTTACCGGCCGGAATCCTAAAAATATTATTTAAGCTTTCCGGAAAATCCGCTGCCTTGGAAAAATTGGCCGGCTCCCAGCTGGTTGAGAGCGGTAAAATCAAGAAAATCTTAGGCTGGAACCCGCCTTTTACCATGGAGGAGGGGCTTAAGGATACTGCCAGCTGGTTTAAAGCTTTATCGGTGCCCGGACGGAATAATAAGACGGGAAGAGCCAAGCGTATTTTTGATTTTGTTCTGGCCATAATCCTGATGGTTATTCTGAGTGTCCCGATGGCAGTTATTTTCCTGTTAGTTAAATTGACCTCCAGGGGCCCGGCTATTTTCTGGACGGACCGGGTGGGATTGGGTAACCGGACATTCAAGATGTGTAAATTCAGAACGATGGTTGTCGGCACTCCGCAGTTAGCTACCCACTTAATGCAGGATGCCGGGGATTACCTGACCCCGGTCGGGAAAATCCTGCGCGCATACAGCTTAGATGAGTTGCCGCAGCTGTTTAATGTTATCCGGGGCCAGATGAGCTTTGTCGGACCGCGCCCGGCATTATTTAACCAGGATGACCTGATTGCTTTGCGTACCCGGAAAAATATCCATTCCTTGGTCCCGGGGGTTACCGGCTGGGCGCAGGTAAACGGAAGAGATGACCTGCCCATCCCCGCGAAGGTGGCCTTAGAGGAATATTATCTTAATCACCGGTCGTTCGTCTTTGATATTTATATAATCCTCCTGACCTTAGTCAAAGTGATTAAAAAAGAAGGTATCCGGCATTGAAACTCACCTAAAAACCGCAGCAATCAATTGTAAAAACAGTTTTTTAGTATATAATATTGGGTTATGAGCTTTAAGAGCCTGATTTTTAAATTCCGTCGGCCGCTTATCATCGCGGTACACCTGGTTTTAGTAATTTGCGCCTATATCCTCGCTTTTTGTCTGCGCTTCGATTGCAAGATCGATGTTGGTTTCTGGCAGACAATCACTAAGACCCTGCCTATCCTTATCTGCGTTAAAATAGCCTGGTTTGCTTATTTTGGGCTTTTTTCCGGCCTCTGGAGATATGTTGGAGTAGATGACATATGGAGGATAATCAAAGCCAACGTCCTGTCTACCGCGGTATTTGTTGCCGGGGTCGCTTTTCTGTTCCCGGTACTAGTGATCCCGCGTTCGGTTTTTATCCTGGATTGCATGCTATGTTTCTGCATGATGGCCGGGATCCGCTTTTTTAACCGGATGTTCCGGGAGGCGATCCGGCCGGCTCCGATGCATAAGCGGAAAAGGGCGGTGATCATCGGTGCCGGGGGAGCCGGCTTAATGGTCTTACGGGAGACCAGGGCTAACCCCAAATCCAATATCGAAATAATCGGTTTCATAGACGATGACCGGAATAAAAAAGGTTTACGTATCCAGGGGGTAAGGATATTGGGGGCCTCCAGCGATATCGCCACGCTGTTTGGCAAATATGGAGTGGACGAAGCGATCATCGCCATTCCCTCGGCCAGCGGAAAAGTGATCAGGAATATAGTTTCGCATTGCCAAAAACATCCCGTGAAAATCCGCATCGTTCCCGGTTTGCAGAAAATAATCAGCGGAGAGCTTGAGATCCGGCACCGGGATATCAAGCCCGAAGACCTTTTGGGGAGAGAAACGGTAAAGATTGACGAAAAAGATATCAAGGAGTATTTGTCCGGCAGGGTGGTTTTGATTACCGGAGCAGGCGGATCGATCGGTTCGGCCCTGTGCAGGCAAATAATTAATTATGCCCCCAAGGAAATCCTGCTCTTTGACCACAACGAAAACGACGTGTATTACCTGGGGATCGATTTTTTAACCAACCACCCGAAAATCAAGTTCAGAACCATTATCGGGGATATCAAGGATGTCGCTTTATTAAAGAGTGTTTTTTCGTTATACCGTCCGCAGGTTATTTTCCACGCCGCCGCCCATAAACATGTGCCGTTGATGGAAGAAAACCCCGTGGCGGCAGTGAAGAATAATATTATCGGCAGCCGCAATTTTATTTATGCCGCCAATCACTACAAGGTCGAAAGGTTTATCCTTATCTCTACCGATAAGGCGGTCAATCCCACCAGTGTGATGGGGATCACTAAGCGGATCGCGGAAATGACCCTGCAGTCAAAAGCCAAAATAAGCAAGACTAAGTTTATGGCAGTCAGGTTCGGCAATGTCCTGGGTTCCGACGGCAGCGTCGTGCCCTTATTTAAGAAACAGATCGAGGAGGGCGGGCCGTTAACCATTACCCACCCGGAAGTAAAAAGGTACTTTATGAGCGTTAATGAAGCCAGCCAACTGGTATTGCAAGCCGGAGGCATGGGTAAGTCCGGGGAAATATTCATCCTGGATATGGGAGAGCAGATCAAGATCCTGGACCTGGCTAAAGAGTTGATCGCCCTTTACGGCTTGGACCTGGAAGAGGATATTAAGATAAAATTTATCGGCCTGAGGCCGGGTGAAAAACTATTTGAGGAAACCCTGCTCAACAGCGAAAAAGATAAGGCGACCAAGGCGGATAAGATCTATATTGCGCAATCGGATTATTTTGATTCCCGGGTATTGCGGCGTAAAATTAAGGAATTGGAAGAGGCAGCCAGCCTCATGGATGCAGAGGGGGTAATCAGGAAAATGCGAGAAATTATTAAATTATGAGAGAGAAAGCTTTGCGGTATTTAGATGCCGGGGTAGAGTATGCGGTTTACGGGATTATTTTCTTTATCCCCATTTCCATAGCCATGGTCAGCAGTCTTGCCGTATTAGTGCTTGTTTGTTTTTTATTGAAAAAGATTATCGATAAGGACTTCTCCGCTTTAAAAAACAACCGCATTTTTTTCTTATATTTACTGATATTTTTCATTTTCATGAGTTTGTCGCTTTTTCACAGCGGGGCTTTAATTGGCAAGAGCCTGAAGGCGCTTCTGCTTAAATGGGGAAGATGGCCGCTTTTGCTCTGGGCGATCCTGGATGTATTTAACCGTCCGCGGCGGGTTACTAAGGCGATGGCGGTTTTTATATTTAGCGCCGCGTTAGTCGGTTTGTCCGCTTGTGCGCAAAAATTCCTTGGTTTTGAATTTTTACGCTGGAAGCCGTCCGGCGGATATTTTGCCACGCCCACCGGCCCTTTTAAAAACCCCAATGCCCTCTCTGCCTATTTAACCTGCCTTATCCCGGTTTTCTTGGGGGTAAGTTTATACCAGTGGAAACGGATTTTTTTGAAGATATTGTTTATCCTGGCCACCTGTACGCTGATGGCGGTTTCTTTATGGACGAATACGCGCGGAGGATGGCTGGGGATCATGCTGGGGTTATTTTATATAATCGTGATAATCAGCGGCTGCCGGTTAAAAAAAACACTCCCGTTTTTATTACCGATCAGCCTGTTTTTTTATATTGCCTCAATATCCGGGTTCATCTCTTTATATGCCGGTAAGCTGGACAGCCACCGTTTTTTACTTTTTCAGGGTTCCTGGAAAATGATTCAAGATAATCCTTTTCTGGGTAAAGGGGTAGGAACATACATGGATTACTCCACGCATTATATCAATAATTTCGGGGCATGTTACGCACACAACTGCTATCTCCAGATGTGGGCGGAAACAGGGATTTTCGCCCTGCTGAGCTTTTTCTTATTTATGGGTTATATTTTTTACCGGAGTATTAAGGCCAGTTTGCGGATGCCCAAGACCCTGGATTTTTTTGTCCTCATCAGCTTTACCGCGGGAATGCTGGGCTTTCTGGCCCATAGTTTTTTTGAAGTACATTTATATTCATTCCAACTCAGTTTTATTTTCTGGATATTGCTAGGTTTGTCGGTTTCTTTGAGCACTAAGTTCCTTCAGGATCTGTCTTTAGATCAGAAAAGGAGTTAAGATGAAGGTAGTTATTTTGGCCGGAGGAAGAGGCACAAGGATCAGCGAAGAAACAGAGGTTTTGCCCAAGCCGATGATCGAGATCGGCGGTAAACCGGTAATCTGGCACATCATGAAGCTGTATTCCCATTACGGCTTTAACGATTTTATCATTTGCCTGGGTTACCGAGGGTATATGATCAAGGAATATTTTTCGCACTATTTTATGCACATGAGCGATGTCACCATCGATCTTTCAAAAAACAACCAGATGCAGATCCATACCACTGCTTCGGAACCATGGAAGATCACTTTAGTGGATACCGGCTTGGAAACGATGACCGGCGGCAGGCTGAAGCGGGTAAAAAAATACATCGGCCAGGAGACTTTTCTCTTGACTTACGGTGACGGCCTTTCCGATATCAATATAAAAAAATTGGTGGAATTCCATAATAAAGGCAGGCAGCCGGCTACCCTTACCGCGGTGCAAAGCGCCGGAAGGTTCGGGGTGCTGGATTTAACCGCTGCGGGAAAAGTTTCTTCTTTTCTGGAGAAGCCGAAAGGAGAAAACAGCTGGATTAACGGCGGTTTTTTTGTTCTGGAGCCGTCTGTTCTTGATTTTATCACCGAAGGGGACGCGACGGTTTGGGAAAGGGAGCCTTTGGAGAGCCTGGCCAAGGAAGGCAAGTTAGGCGCATATAAACACAAAGGTTTTTGGGCCTACATGGATACTCTCCGGGACAAGCTTGAGCTGGAAAAAATCTGGCAATCCGGAAATATCCCGTGGAAAGTCTGGTAGTTTAATTATGGTTGACCGCAAGCGATTCTGGAAAGAGAAAAAAGTCCTGGTTACCGGTTTTGAAGGGTTTGTCGGTTCGCATTTGACCAAGGCCCTTACCGGTTACGGGGCCAGGGTGACCGGCCTGGACATCAAGACCTTGCGCAAAGAAACCATTCTTTGTCCTGATGATTATAAGCGGATAAAGGTTTATCAGGGCAGTGTTGCCAGCGGCGCGTTTGTCCGCGGTATTTTACGTAAGCATCCGCCGCAGGTGATTTTTCATCTGGCCGCAGAATCGATTGTCGGCAGGAGCCGGGAGAATCCGCTTGCGGCATTTACCTCCAATATCGCCGGGAGCTGGGAAATCTTAGATGCCTGCCGGGAACTGCCGGGTTTACAGGCATTGATCGTTGCTTCAAGCGATAAGGCTTACGGGGCAGGCAAAAAACTTCCCTACCTGGAAACCGATCCTTTGCTGGCCAATCACCCGTATGATGTTTCCAAAAGCTGCGCAGACCTGATCGCTGGCACTTATGCCCATACTTACGGCCTTCCGGTAACCATTATCCGTTGCGGGAATATTTACGGCCCCGGGGATTTTAATTTCAGCCGCCTGATCCCGGATGCACTGCGCTGCCGGGTGAAGGGTAATATCCTGCCGGTGCGCAGTGACGGAAAATACGTGCGCGATTATGTTTATATCTCCGACATTATCGACGGTTATCTGCGCGCCGCCGAATTATTCAAGCGGAAACGGCTTTGCGGGGAAGCGTTCAATTTAAGCGATCAGCGCCCGGTAACGGTAATCCAACTGTTGCAAAAAATAAACCGGCTTAATTTATGTACCCGCCCGCTTAAATATAAAATTATGAATACGGCAAAATACGAGATCCGCAGGCAATATTTATCCGCGCACAAGGCCGGCCGGGTTCTGGGATGGAGGCCGGTTTATGATCTGGAGCACGGTTTAAAAGCGGCCGCGCAATGGTATTTTAATTATTTTTCTTCAAAATCATGAAAATCCATTTTCTAGGGACCATGGGCTGGTTTGATTCGGAGCTGGGCAATACGCTTTGTGTCCTGGTAGATACCGAAAAAGCCTACATTGTTTTTGACGCCGGAGGAGGATTTTACAAGCTCGACCGGTATATCAAAGAAAATAAGCCGGTCATCCTATTGTTCAGCCATTTTCACCTGGATCATATCAGCGGCCTGCACGCTTTGGCAAAGTTTTCCTTCCCCCAGGGGATAAAAGTTTTCGGCCCTCCCGGAGTAAAGAAATTATTTTCCACACTCATCAATGATCCTTATTCTATGCCGGTAAAGCAGCTGAAAACCAGGTTAACGATCAATGAATTTTCCCCGCGGTCAAAACTTCCGGTAGAGATCGAATCCCGCCGGCTCCGCCATGTCGGGGTGTGTTACGGATACAGGATCACGGCTGAAAATAAGCGCCTGGCTTTTTGCACGGATACCGGCCCCTGTAAAAACTTTGAAGCTTTGGCCGCGGGCGCGGATGTTTTGATCACCGAATGTTCCCTGCCTCCGGGCAAGGTCGATAACCGCTGGCCGCACCTTAATCCTCAGCAGGCGGCTGTAATCGCTAAAAAAGCGAAAGTTAAGCAATTGTTTCTGGCGCATTTTGATTCCGGCGCTTACCCGCGTTTAACGGAAATAAAAAAAGCGGAAAGATCCGCGCGCGTGATCTTTAAGCGCACGCGGGTCGCCCGGGACGGGCTTACGGTTAAAATATAATGAGGGACTAATGGATAAAATGCCCATCTTTGAGAAATTATTTATTTTTGACCTGGCGAATAACCACGGCGGGGATGTCGGGCACGGTAAAAGCATTATCCGGGAGATTGCTAAAGTCTGCAAAAAATATAATTTCCGGTTCGCTTTTAAATTGCAATACCGGCAGCTGGATACTTTTATCCATCCGGATTACAAAGGTAGAAAAGATATCAAGTATATCAAGCGTTTCGAGGAAACCCGCTTAAGCCCGGGGGAATTAAAAGCGTTGAAAGATGAGATTACTCGGGCCGGGTTTCTCGCGGTTTGCACCCCCTTTGATGAGGGCTCCGTGGAACTGGCGGAAAAGCACGGCTTTAGCGCGCTTAAGATCGGCAGCTGTTCTTTTACGGATTGGCCGCTTTTGGAGCGGATCGCCCGGACCGAACTGCCGCTGATCGCTTCCTGCGCCGGAGCTTCCCTGGAACAGATCGACCAGGTGGTGACGTTTTTGCAGCATCGCCATAAAAACTTTTGCCTGATGCATTGCGTGGGAGAGTATCCGACAAAAAAAGAGCGCCTGTTTTTAAACCAGATCGATTTATTGAAACAACGTTACCCGGAAATCGCGGTCGGGTTTTCCACACACGAGGAACCGGAGAACGCGGATTCCATAAGAGTCGCTATCGCTAAGGGGGGCTCTGTTTTTGAAAGGCACGTTGCGGTCGAGTCGAAAAAATACCCGGTTAACGCTTATTCTTCATTGCCCGGGCAGGTCGATAAATGGCTGCAGGCCGCCCGGGATACCTACCGGATGCAAGGCAGCTGTCTGGGGCGTTATCCGGCCACCCCCGAAGAGAAAAGCGATTTACGGGGTTTAAAAAGAGGGGTATTTGCCAAAAAGGATTTAAAACCCGGGGAAAAATTAAACAAAGAGAATATTTTTCTGGCCATCCCCTGCTCGGCAGGGCAGCTGCTGGCCAATGACCTTTCTAAATACACGGAATATACGGTGAGCAGGAATTTAAAGTCCGGGGCCGCCGTTAATTTAAAAGATTTAAAAGTAAGGAATTTACGCCAAAAGGTCCTGCAGATCATTAAAGAGTTAAAAGAATTGATCATAAAAAGCCAGATCGCTTTACCGGAAAAGATCGACCTGGAGTTGAGCCATCATTACGGCATCGATAAATACAGGCAATGGGGGGCGGCGATCCTTAACTGCGTTAACCGGGAATATTGCAAAAAACTGATCATCCTACTTCCCGGGCAAAAGCATCCGCTGCATTATCACCGCAGGAAAGAAGAAACTTTCCAGGTTCTGTACGGAACTTTGGGGGTAACTATCGGCAAAGAGAAGAAGCTGCTTAAGGCCGGCAGCATGCTTACCGTGGAGCGCGAAAAGGAACATGATTTTTCTTCCCGGGAAGGGGTAATTTTCGAGGAGGTTTCCACGACGCATTACCCGGATGATTCTTTCTATGCCGATAAAACAATACTAAAGAATAAAGAGAGAAAGACGGAAATGACCTTCCGGCTTGATTGGCTGCGCGAGTCGATAAAATAGATCCGTTTGATTGGAAATGATAACCATTGCCTGGGATGTTGACGATATCTTGAATGACCTGATGCGCCGCTGGCTTGAGGATAAGTGGCTTCCCGGGCATCCCGGATTAAAAATAGCTTTTGCGCAGATTACCGAGAATACCCCGGAAAAGATAATCGGCGTAACTAGGGAAGAATACCGGAAATCCCTGGATGATTACCGGTTATCCGGGGCTTATTTTAAATTGGCCCCGGACGCGCAGGTAATGGATTGGTTTTCCGCCAACGGGGATAAAGCCCGGCATATTGTTTTAACCGCGGTTCCCGCAAAGGCGGCGCACATCTCCGCTGAATGGGTAATGCGGAATTTCGGCAAATGGATCAGGAGTTTTAATTTTGTGCCTTCGCCGCGCCCCGGTGAGGATATCCCCGATTACGGCCGGACAAAAGCCGATTACCTGGAATGGCTGGGTAAAGTCGACCTGCTTATCGAAGATAGCCAGGAGAATATCCTTCAGGCACAGGAAAAAGGGATCAAAGGGATCCTGGTCGCTAAGCCCTGGAATAAAAGCAAGCTGTCCGTTAAAGAAACCTTGGCGCAAATAAATAAAATACTATGATCAAACTTTCCGACTATGTGATGCGGTATGTCTCCCGCTTGGGGATAAAACATGTTTTTATGCTTCCCGGCGGAGGCTGCATGCACCTGGTAGATTCTTTAGGTAAAAATAAAAACCTGGTTTTTGTCGCTAACCTGCATGAACAGGCCAGCGCTATTTGCGCCGACGCTTACAGCCAGTATACCGGTAATCTGGGGGCAGCGTTAGTCACTACCGGCCCGGGCGGTACAAACGCGATCACCGGGGTTGCGGCTTCCTGGATCGATTCGGTCCCGGTACTGATCATTTCCGGGCAGGTAAAAAGAGCGGATATGCTTAAGGGTAAGGGGGTCAGGCAAATGGGCCCCCAGGAAGTGGATATCGTTTCCCTGGTTAAGCCGGTTACAAAATATGCGGTAACGGTAATGGATCCGCAAGCAATAAAATTTCACCTGGATAAAGCGGTTTATCTGGCTAAAGAAGGCAGGCCGGGTCCGGTGTGGATCGACATCCCTTTGGACGTGCAGGGGGCGTTGATCAATGAAAAGAAATTAGAAAATTTTCATCAGTCCAAGCATTCCATCCGGGATAAAAACTTATCTCAAAAGATCACCCGCCTCATTAATCTGCTCAATCAATCCCGCAGGCCGGTTTTTTTAATCGGTAACGGAATAAGGAGCAAGGAAGGGATCGGTGTTTTTAAGAAGATAGCCGCTAAAATCGGAGCGCCGGTCTTACTTACCTGGCGGGCAGCGGATATCCTGGAAGAAGATGATCCTTTGTATGCCGGCCGGCCCGGATCAGTCGGGCAAAGGGGGGCGAATTTTACCCAGCAGAATGCCGACCTGATCATTTGTATCGGCGCCAGGCTTGATTCAGGGCAATCCGCTTTTAGTTATGAAAATTTCGCTAAAGGGGCTAAAAAAGCGATTGTGGATATCGATATCCATGAGATCAGAAAAATAAATACCAAAATCGATATTGCTTTTAATCTTGGCGCAGAAGAGTTCCTGGGCGCTTTTTTAGCCAGGATCAAAGCGGTTAAGGTGGATGCCCGCGCCTGGCTGAAGACCTGCCGGGAATGGAAAAATAAATATCCGGTGGTGCCGCAGGAATATTTCCGGCAGAAAAAACCGGTGAATACCTATGCCTTGGTGGAAACGCTATCGCAATTATTGAGCGCAAAAGACGTGATCGTCCCCGGGAGTTCCGGAAGCTGCAGCGAGATAACCTTGCAGGCGTTTAAGGTTAAGTCCGGGCAACGGATATTTAATTCTCCCGGCTTGGGGGCAATGGGGTTCGGCCTTCCGGCCAGCATCGGAGCTTGTTTTGCCAGCGGTAAAAAAATGGTGATTTGCCTGATCGGAGACGGCGGGTTACAGCATAATCTTCAGGAACTCGAGCTGTTGAAACGCTATAAGCTGCCGGTTAAGCTGTTTGTCTTAAATAATAACGCTTACGCTTCGATCCGCTCCACGCAAAACCGGTATTTTAACGGCAGGAAGGTGGCCTGCGATCCCTCCAGCGGCCTGAGCCTGCCGGATACGCAAAAAATCGCCAAGGCTTACGGTTTAAAGGCGGTCAGGATCAATAACCAGGCGGAAATGAAAGGGAAGATCAAAGCCGTGCTCAAGAGTTCCGGGCCGGTACTCTGCGAAGTGATGGTCGATCCGGATTTAGCCACGCAGCCGCGGGTCACCTCCCGGGTCATGCCGGACGGCCGGATGGTATCGCTGCCGATGGAAGACCTTTGGCCTCCTCTGCCCAGGAAAGAATTTAAAGCAAACATGTTCCGCCGACTTTAAAGGAAAAGAAACATTTTAGAACTATGGCCGCTGCAAAATTAAAATCCGAAGAGCTCAGCCGACGCGATCAATTAAGGTCCGAAAAGCCTTACGTGTATAAAAAGATCGTAAAGTTTGAGGAAAAATTTAAACGCGGCGAGAGCATCGCGATCATCCAGTTCCAGTATAATTATAATTGTAATTTCCGCTGCCGGCATTGTTCGGTCAAGGGGTTCCAGGGGAAAAAAGCCGCCCGCTCTTTCACGATTGCCGATGTTAAAAAGTTGTTTGCCCAGGCGGATGCCTTAGGGCTGGCGCGGGTGACCATCACCGGCGGTGAGCCGCTGGTATTTAAAGATTTCGACGCGCTGGTCAAGGCAATCGGCCCGAAAAAGTTTTATATCAATTGCGATACGAACGGCTGGTTTTTAGACGAAAAGAGGGCCCGGCATCTAAAAAGTATCGGGGTAGACAGGATCCAGTTGAGCCTGGACAGTTTGAATCCGGCTGAGCATGATGCCTTCCGCCGGGCTCCGGGGTCTTTTGCCCGGGCGATAAAAGCGGTGGATGCGGCCAGGGGTGCCGGTTTAAAGATCTTTATCCAGACGGTGGTGACCAAACAAAGGCTGCATTCGCGGGAATTTATCCGCTTCCTCAAATATTTCAACGGGAAGGGGATCGGGGTGTTTGTGACTTACGCTAAGCCTGTCGGCGCCTGGGAGAATGATTTTAGCGGCTTGGTGGACAAAAAAGATATGCGGTATATGAAAAGGCTGGAGAAGAAACACCAGGTGTTCACGCATTTAACCCCGGCTTACGGCCTGGAGATGGGCTGCATCGCGGTCAAAGGGATGTTTTCGGTCACCCAGTACGGGGATGTCCTGCCCTGCCCCTATATCCATGTTTCGATCGGCAATGTTTTTAAGGAGTCCTTGAAAAAGATCATCCGCCGGGGTTTAAAGATCAAATATTTCGGGGAACAGGTGGATACCTGTCTGATCGCCCAGGACAGGGATTTTATCAATAAATATATCGCCGGTAGAGTTTATAATAAACCGCTGCCGGTGCCTTGCGCGGAAGTTTTTAAGGCTGAGGACCGCACCCGGAAACCGTTTCAGCATAAAGCCTAATGGAAAAAATCCTTTTCCTTGTTCCTCCGAATATAAATTTCGATAATTTTGTCCGGCCGGCTTTTAATGAACGCAAAGTAGCCAAGAAAACCGGGGAATACGGCAGCCTGGTCAGCGACATGCCCCTGGGGCTGCTTTCCCTGAGCGCCTATCTGCAGAATAACGCTCAGGTCCGGATAAAGCTTCTCGATTTCAACGTCATCTTAAATAAGCTGGAAAATTTCACCTATAGTTCTTTTATGGATCTATACCGCGAATACCTGGGCGCCAAAGAATTGCTCGATTATGCCCCGGAGATAATCGGGATTTCCGCATTATTCAGTTCTTCATACTGCAACCTGTTGGATCTGGCAGAGGCCGCCAGGATAACTTTTCCCCGCGCTTTACTCACCGCCGGAGGAGGGGTGGCGACCAATATGCACAAGGAAATATTCCGCAACAGCGGTGCGATCGATGCGCTTTGTTACGGAGAAGGGGAAAAACCTTTGCTGGGACTGGTGCAGGCCGAAAACAAAGATATTTTTTTAAAGGAAAACCCGGCCTGGGTGACCAAAGAAAAATACCAAACCGGCGGCGCATTCTGTAATGATTTTATCGAAAATCTCGATGCCATACCGTTTTTGCCTTTTGATCTTCTTGATCCGCAGGATTATGCCTCCAATCCGCTTTTGTCTTTATTCCCCCTGGCCCAGGCAAAAAAAATAAGCATGCCGATGTTGACCTCCCGGGGCTGCCCGCACCGCTGCTGTTTTTGCGATTCGCATACCGTGCACGGCCGGCAAATGCGTTATTACAGCCTGCACCGGATCAAAGAGGACCTCGAGCGTCTTAAAAGGGAATACGGGGCAGAAGTGATCGTTTTTTTCGACGACCATTTTATGGCGGATAAGCAAAGGGTTTATGCGATAATCGCGTTGATGAAAGAATTGCGTTTAACCGCTTTTTTTCCGTCATCTTTAGCGCTTTACGCGCTGGACCGGGAGATGCTTGCGGCGCTCAAAAGTATCGGAGTGGAGAACCTGGTTTTGTCCGCGGAGTCAGGGAGCAACCGGGTATTAAAGGAGATCATGCACAAACCGCTTGACCTTTCCACCGTAAAACGCGTTGTTGATGACTGCCGCCAGCTGGGGATCGCTTCCGATATTGCGATCCTCATCGGGCTCCCCGGAGAAACCAAACAGGACATCGAAGACACGAGGGCTTTCTTAAAAACCCTTAACGCCAACTGGTTCAGGATCAGCGTGGCTACCCCCTTAGCCGGCAGCGAAATGTTTGATATTTGCGTCAAAAAAAATTATCTAAAAGGGGATTATCTGCGCGCGGATTTTAAAAGGGCGGTGATCGAGACCGAAGATTTTAAAGCCGAATATATTCAGGAAGAAGCCTACCGCTTAAACCTGGAGCTTAATTTTGTGGGAAATAACGACCTGAACTCCGGCAATTACGCTACCGCTCTGAAAGGATTTGAAAATACGATCCGGGTTAAAAATGACCACGCCTTTGCCTATTATTTTGCCGCCAAATGCTGCCGCCTGATGCGCCAGGAAGATAAATACTGGGCGTATAAATCCAAGTATTTGGAAATCATCGGGGATTCCGGGTTTTGGAAAGCCTATGCAAAGCAGTTCAATCTGCCTGCGCTGGAGTAAATTGTAAATGAAGAGCATCTGCGCAGCGGTAAAATTTCTGGAAAAAAAAGTGCCTGACCCCGCTAAAGGGTTGCCGCTGGAGTTGTTTTATTTTGTGAGCCGCCTGCTGCCTTTGGTCAATGTCGACCTTTTGATCAAGGATGAGCGGGGGCGCACCCTTTTAGCCTGGAGGGATGACGTTTATTGCGGCCGGGGCTGGCATATCCCCGGCGGGATCGTCCGTTTCCGGGAAACTTTGGAGCAAAGGATAAACAAGGTGGCGCAAAATGAGATCGGCGCAAAAATCAAATTCGACCCTTTGCCCCTGGCGATTACCCAACTCATTCATCCGGATTTGAAAAACAGGAGCCATTTTGTTTCGGTTTTATATCAGTGCCGTCTTCCGTCAACATTCATCCCGAAAAATAAAGGATTGAGCGCAAAAGATCCCGGGTTCCTTAGGTGGCACGAGGGGTGCCCGGATAATTTAATTAAATATCACAGGAAGCATTACCGCAAATACATTTAAGAATGAAAGCAAAAAATATCAGCGGCCAGGCCCCGGGAGGAAAAAGAGTGAATTTGGCTAAAGCCTTGCCTTTGTCTACTCCTTTTGTGGTGCAGATATTCCCGGTGTATGCCTGCAATTTCAAGTGCGGTTATTGTATTTTTTCCCTCCCCAAAAGCAAGCGGGGATTTATTTCGGAAAGCATCAGCATGCGGTTTGATTTATACAAAAAATGCATCGATGAGCTGGCGCTTTTTCCGGAGAAAATAAAGGTTTTGCGTTTTGTGGGGATCGGGGAACCGCTTTTACATAAAGATATCGTCAGGATGGTGCGGTATGCCGCGAAAAAAAATATTGCCCGCAAAATAGAGATCATCACCAATGGTTTACTGCTCACTCCCAGGATGAGCGAAGCATTGATCGGCGCCGGGCTTTCCCGGTTAGTCGTTTCCCTGCAGGGGATCAGCAAGGAAAGATATAAAAAAATAAGCGGAATAGATATTGATTTTGCCAGGTTCCTGAGGAACTTAAGATATTTTTATGAGAACCGGGGTAAAACCGAGGTTTACCTTAAGATCATCGATTGCGCTTTAGAGAATAAAGAGGAAGAAAAGGAGTTTTACAGAATATTGGGGGGGTTTTGCGATACCCTGGCCGTGGAGCACGCCGTGCCTATCCACAGCGGGATCAATTACCGGAATATTTTAAAGAGCAAAAAGCTCACTCAGTTTGGCCTGCCGGTAGGCAGGGTCGGCGTTTGCCCGCAGCCTTTTTTTACGCTGCAGGTTAACCCGGACGGCAAAGTGGTCCCCTGTTATTCTTTCGAATATCCGCAGATCGTAGGGGATTGCCGGGTCGATTCCCTGCGGCGGATCTGGAACGGGGAGGCATTTCAAAGATTCCGGCAGAGGATGCTGGAAGGGACGAAAAATGCCGGCAGGATTTGCGGGAACTGTGATATTATCAAATACCGCTTGTTTCCGGAAGATGACCTTAAACACGACGTCAAAAGGTTAAAAAAAATTTATGCGTAGAGTTTGCCCGGCTTGCGGCAGTGGCGAAAAAACCAGGCTTTACCGTCAGGATTTTCACAATAAAGCGATCGCTTTAATGGAAAATTATGATGTCGTTTCCTGCGCCCGCTGCGGTTTTGTTTACGCGGATAACCTTCCTTCCCAGAAGGAGTTCGACCGCTATTACGCCAGGATGTCCAAATATGAGTTTAATTTTAAAAGGGGAGAGGTTTCCGGGGATTACCTGGCGCACTTTGAAAAAATAGTTAAATTCTTGAAGCCGTATCTTGCGAATAAAAAAATAAGCATCCTGGATATCGGCTGTTCCACCGGAGCGCTTTTATCCGTTTTAAAAAAAGAAGGTTATCGTAATCTTTTGGGGCTGGACCCTTCTGCGGCTTGCGCCAGGAGCGCCGCAAAATTATACGCGGTTAAGGCGATCGCCGGCAGTATCTCCGGATTTAAGCCTAAGCGCCGGTACGGGTTGATCATTCTTTCGGCGGTGCTGGAGCACCTGGTGGATTTTGCCGCGGTGTTTAAGAAGATCCGCCTGCTGCTGGAGGATGACGGTTTATTGTTCATTGAAGTGCCAGACGCCCCAAGGTTCCATAAATATATTTTTACCCCGTTTCAGCAATTCAGCATCGAGCATGTGAATTATTTTTCGCGGGCTTCTTTGATCAATCTATTGGGCAGGTTTTCTTTTAAACCCCTGGCCATGAAAAAGAATGAGAACCGGGTTAATCAGACGGTCGATCCGGATATCTTCGCTCTATTTAAAAAAACAGAAAAACATAATTTTAAACCGTCAAAGGACAGGGTTTGCCAGGTAAGTTTAAAAAAATATATCGCCGCCAGTTCCAGGCTGGATGCCCGGGTTAAAGCGCTCATCCGCCGCAAGTTATCCGGTAAGGGTAAAGTGGTTGTTTGGGGTGTGGGTACGCACACGCAAAGACTGCTCGGCGCCGGGATAGATCTTTCCCGGGTAGAGTTTTTTGTGGATTCTAACCGCCGATACCACGGGAAAAAGCTTGGCGGCCTGCAGATCAGGCCTCCGGAGGCGATCAAAGCGGGAATGCCGATTTTAATCTCGACCTATTCCTTCCAGGAAGAAGTCATCCGGCAGATCCGTAAAGATTTAAAGTTAAAAAATGAGGTCATAAAAATATATGAATGAGATCATCAGGGAAGATTTAAAAAATATCTGCGCGGCACGCCTGGATTGGGGAAAATTAAAAAACTCCACCATTCTGATCACCGGCAGCAACGGAATGCTTGCGTCATACATGGTGTTTACGCTGCTGCAGCTCAACGTTCTGTTTCCGGAATTAAACATTAAGGTGATCGCTTTGGCCCGGAGTATGACTAAAGCCAGGAAGCGGTTCGCGGAATTCCTGGGTAATCCGGGGTTAGCGCTTGCCTGCCGGGAGATTACCCGCAAACTGCGGATAAAGGGGCCGGTAGATTATATAATTCATGCCGCCAGCCCGGCAAGCTCCCAATTTTTTGCCCAGGATCCGGTGGGAGTTATCCTTCCGAATGTTTTGGGTACCCAAAATCTGCTGGAGCTGGCCCGGGAAAAGAACTCTAAAGGATTCTTATTTTTTAGCAGCGGGGAAGTCTGCGGCAAGGTGGATAAAAAGATCCTGGCCGAAGAAGACGCCGGTTACCTGGATCCCACGGATTTGCGCAGCTGCTACGGGGAAAGCAAGCGCATGGGTGAAAATATGTGTCAGGCCTGGTTTCGCCAGTACGGAGTGCCTACTTTTGCGGTGCGCCCCGACCATACGTACGGGCCGACGATGGATCTGAAGAATGATCAGCGGGTTTTTGCCGAGTTTGTCCGGGATGTTGTGGATGGCCGCAACCTCCGGGTTAAAAGCGACGGACGGGCAATGCGGACATTCTGTTATCTTAGCGACGCCACCGACGGTTTTTTCCGGGTTTTATTGAAAGGCAAAGCCGGTCAAAGTTATAATGTCAGCAATAACCGGTGCCGGATCTCTATCGGGGAGTTGGCGGATTCAATCGCCGGGCTTTTCCCGGAAAAGAAATTGGAAGTGATCTATGCAAAGCGTAAAAAGAACACCGGCTATCTGGAAAATAAGGATAAGTTGCGCCCGGCGCTTTCTACCGCCAAGATAGAGAAGCTGGGATACCGGCCCGGGGTAGGGATAGAGGAAGGGTTCCGGCGCTGTATAAAAAGTTTTCTTTCTAAGGAAGGCTAAATGCTCAAAGAGAATAAACAGGCATACCTTGAACAAAAAATAGAAAAATACGCCTATATGGAACAGATGTTCGGGCTGCATAAAGTGTTGTATGATTACGCCGATTATATCAAGGGCAGCGACTGCCTGGAGATCACCCTTAAGGACGGGGAGGTTATTTTTAATTTTTTAAGCTGCGGGAAGCAGATCAAGATGGTTTGCCTTCCTTATGATATCACTTCCGTGCCGTTTACTTTTCTGGACTTCGGCGGCTATGACCGGGAAGAGACCCGGTTCCTGGTCGAGATCGTTAAAGAAAAGGATGTGGTCCTGGATATCGGGGCTAATCTTGGCTGGTATACGCTTAACTGGCTTAAAACAGGAAAGAAAGTTACCGTGTTCTCTTTTGAGCCGCTTCCCCAGATTTACGCCAAACTGGTGCAAAATCTTACTTTGAACGGGATCCCGCGGAAAAACGCTTTTAATTTCGGCTTAGCGGATAAGAATGAAGATTTCGATTTTTTCTTCGATACCAAGCGCTGCGGAGCTTCTTCGATGGTCAATTTACGAGATACCCAGGATACGGCCAAAGTTAAATGCACCCTTAAAAGGCTGGATGATGTATTCCCCGGTTTAAAAGTAAAGAAGCTGGACCTGATCAAGTGCGACGTGGAGGGAGCGGAAAAGCTGGTTTTTGAAGGGGGATGGGAAACGATCAAAAAATACCAGCCGGTAGTTTTCTCGGAGATCCTGCGCAAGTGGAGCCGGAAATTCGATTATCATCCCAACGATGTCCTTAAATCATTCCGGGATATCGGCTATGATTGCTATGTGATCGATAACGGCAGAATAAAAAAGCTCCCCGCGGTGACCGAGGAGACCCGGGAAACGAATTTCTTATTTTTACACGGGACAAAACACGCGAAGCTGGCTTTACGCCTGTCCGGGGGTAAAGGATGAAACTGACGTTATTCCTGGGATGTTTTAACGAAAAGAATAATATCCTGCCGGCGATCGAGGAAGCGGAAGCGCTAAAGATCGACAAGGAGATAATTGTCGTGGATAATTGTTCTACTGACGGGACGCGGGAATTGTTGA
Organism: Candidatus Omnitrophota bacterium; assembly: GCA_903852325.1. Taxonomy (GTDB): domain Bacteria; phylum Omnitrophota; class Gorgyraeia; order Gygaellales; family Profunditerraquicolaceae; genus UBA6249. The sequence continues at coordinate 12,532 of CAINQO010000102.1, read as the reverse complement.
AGGGTTTGGCGCCCAGAGAGAATCTAAGGATAATTTTCCATGAGCAGAATATGGGTATCGGCTATTCTTCCGCCGAAGCGATCAATCTTGCCCGGGGGGATTATTTTTTCGGCCCGGGAGCCGACCGGGAATACCGGATGGCGGATGTTTATCCGATGCTGGAAAAGATGGAGAAAGAAAACCTGGATGTGGTGTTCGGGTCCCGCCTGGCAGGCAGAAAAAAAGTTTCCGTATTCTCCCTGATCAAAGAGAGGCCGTTCTGGCTGGGGACGATTATCGCTACATTTTTATTGAATACCCTGTATAATCGTAAGTTTACGGATTTGATCGGCATCCATTTGATAAAAACAAAAGTGCAAAGGGATTTCGGCTGCAAGGGGAGCGGCCCGGTTTATGCTTTCGAGCTGCTCAGCAAGCTTTGTAAATACGGTTATAAAATGGGGGAGATCCCTATTTATTATAAACCCCGGACGCATAAAGAAGGCAAGACCATCAAGGTTACCGATATGCTGCCGGCGATCCGGATGATCATTAAGATCAAATTTTTTCAACGTTAATGAAAAAAGAAAACAAGATCAGAAAAGAGATTTTTTCCCGGATCAAGGAATTATATTCGCTCCGCAAATCCGGTGAGCTTTTTGCGCCCGGCAAAACCCCGGTGCCTTATGCCGGCAGGGTGTATGATGAAAAGGAATTGATCAAGTTGTCCGGCGCTTCCCTGGATTTCTGGCTTACCTGCGGAAGCTATGCCCGGGAATTTGAGGAAAAACTGGCAGACTTTTTAAAAGTTAAATATTGCCTTTTAACCAATTCCGGTTCCTCGGCTAACCTTTTGGCTTTAAGCGCGCTGACCTCCCCGTTATTGAAGATGAGGAAGCTGAGTCCCGGTGATGAGGTGATCACTACCGCCTGCGGTTTTCCGACTACCCTTAACCCCATCCTGCAGAATAACTTGGTGCCGGTATTCGTGGATGTGGAACTGGAGAGTTACAATATCGCGGCGGAAAAGATCGAGAGGGCGCTGAGCAAAAAGACACGCGCCATTTTTACCGCGCACACTTTAGGCAACCCGGCAGATATCGACAAGATCGGGAAAATCGTCAAAAAGCATGATTTGTGGTGGATAGAGGATAATTGCGACAGCCTCGGCACAAAATATAAAGGCCGGCATACCGGTTCCTTCGGGGATATCTCTACCTGTAGTTTTTATCCGCCGCATCATATTACTACCGGTGAAGGCGGGGCAGTGTTAACCTCCAGTTTGCTTTTAAAAAAAATAATCACCTCTTTGCGGGACTGGGGCAGGGATTGCTGGTGCGCTCCGGGTGAGGATAATGCCTGCGGAAAAAGATTCAGCCAAAAAATCGGGGATTTGCCGTACGGATACGACCACAAGTATGTTTATTCGCATATCGGATATAATTTTAAGATCACGGAAATGCAGGCGGCGATCGGCTGCGCCCAGATGGATAAACTTGCCTCCTTTATCCGGGCCAGAAAGAAAAATTTCGCTTTCCTCCACGATGTTTTTAAAGGATACGGAGATTATTTTGCTCTTCCGCTGGCCCAAAAAGATTCCGACCCCAGCTGGTTTGGTTTTCCGGTGCTGGTGAAAGAAAATGCTCCGTTTAAAAGGGGAGATATCGTGGGTTATCTGGAGAAGCATAAAATCGCCACCCGGATGCTTTTCGGCGGCAATCTTCTGAAACAGCCGGCATATAAGAATATAAAATACCGGGCGCCGGGGGGATTAAAGAATACGGATTTATTGATGCGTAATTTGTTTTGGATCGGGGTTTATCCGGGCATTACCGGTCCGATGCTGGATTATATTGAAAATGTTTTGCATGGCTTTGGAAAGCTGTTTGGTGACAGATGATCCATGTATTAGGAGACAGCCATGTAGGTGTTTATTCAAGGTCATCCTGCTATTCTTGCCATCATTTAGGGCCGATAACCATGCATCGGGTGGGCAGGGATGGAGTGGATTCGTTCGATATCGAAAAATACCGTATCTGCGATGGAGATACCGTGCTTTTTGTTTTCGGCGAGATCGACGTGCGCTGTCATATAGTTAAACAAAGAGACGCCGGCAGGGGGCTGGATGAAATCATCGCAACACTTGGTTCGAATTATATCAACGCCGTTATGCGCTATCGAAGAAAATTCGGAAACCTGGATTGCATCGTGCAGTTGGTCGTTCCACCGACTGATCAAGGGTATAATCCCAAATTTCCTTTTTACGGTTCGCTGGAAGAGAGGATTAAAATAAACGGATTGCTTAATGAAGGTTTGAAGTTATACTGTGGGAATAATCGCATAAAGGTGCTGGATTTGACAGATGTTTTGTCTGCAAGAGACGGGCAGTTCGATCCCCGGTTAAGCGATGGGAGTGTCCATTGCGGGAAAAAAGCCTTTTTGCTTGTTGAAAATAAATTATTGCCCAAGCTTAATTCTAGCGAAGTGTCAAGGATCAGATTTTTCCGTTTGTTTAAAAGGACGGGTTTAATTTTCATTGCCCCCAGATTAGCCAAAAGTTTGTTAAAAATTAATCCAGAGGCCAGTGATGCGGGAATGTAGGATAGCCAGGGAAGCCCCTGCCAGGATCAAGGTGGCGGGCAAAATACCCGGCATTTACCGGCCAAAAGATCATCTCTTGGATCCTCAATCGGAGGTATTGTTTTTTACGGGCTTTAGCCATGAATAAAAATCTTAATAATATAGACAACACCGGGGAGAGGATACTTTTAGAGAAAGAAACTCCTTTAATGATCGCGCGGCACTTCTGCGCTTACGAATTCGCCCGGAAGCTGGTGGCGGATAAAAACGTGCTGGATATCGGCTGCGGCGAAGGTTACGGCTCCGATTACCTGGCCGGTTTTGCCAAGAGCGTCACGGCAATCGATTATGACCCGTCAGTCATCGCTTACGCCAAGAATAAATACCAGAAGGCCGGGCTAGAATATCTGGTTTTAGACATTAAGGACCTGGGGGGATTAAACAGGAAATTCGACATTATCTGTTCTTTTCAGAATATCGAGCATATCCGCGACACGCAAAAGCTTTTAAAAGATGTGGCTTCACTGTTAAAGGACACAGGAACTTTTGTTTGTTCTACTTGCAATATCAAAGACGCGTCTCCCGGGAGTAAAAAGCCTTTTAACAAATTCCATGTCCGCGAATACACGTTCGAAGAGTTTAAAGAAATGCTGGAGCCTCATTTTGAGCGGGTTAAGCTTTCCGGCTTATTCCGCAGCGGGGTTTTAAAGTTTAACCGCCGGTTAAAAAAGATCGGATTATTCAATTTTCTGCCCGCTGGCCTTGACCCGGTGAAAAGGTATTTTGCCAGGGCCAAGCGCGATTATTTTTACTGGTCGCAGGGAAAATTGGATTCTTGCCTGGATTTGATCGCTGTTTGCAGTAAGCGCAGTAATAAATGAGGGAAAGCGGGGGGTTAATGAAAAAAAGATATCTCGTATTATTATCCGCGTTGTTTTTAACGGGGCTATTTTATTTCGGATGGCTTTATCCCCGCTACACTGTGCCGATCCTGATGTACCACAGCGTGCAGGATAAAGATGGGACTTTTTTTGTCAGCCCGGAAAATTTCGCCAGGCAGATGGAATTTATCAAGAAAAACGGTTATGAAGTGATCAGCCTGGACCAGCTGGTCAAGAGTATCAAGTCCGGTAAGCCCCTGAAGCATAATAAGGTGGTGATTACTTTTGATGACGGCTATGAGGATAATTATAAATACGCTTATCCGGTTTTAAAACAGCTGGGGTTCCCGGCGACGATATTCCTGATCACGGATTTTATGGGCAAATCTTTTTCGGACCTGCCCGGATTCCTTTCCTGGGAGGAGATCGGCTTAATGTCCAGGGAAGGGGTCTCTTTCGGGGCGCATACTAAAAGGCATTTGTACCTGGGAGTTATCCGGGACGAAAAAGCGGCATTTGAGGAGATCTCCGGAAGTAAAAAAGCGATCGAGCAGCAGATCAATATGCCTGTAGACTATTTCTGTTATCCGACCGGCGGGTTCTGTGCGCGGGCAAAGCAGCTGGTTGTCCTGGCTGGATATAAAGGCGCCTGTGCCACCAATCGCGGCGTCAACATTAATAATAAAGATGTCTATCAACTTAAACGGATCAAGGTAACTAACTTTGACCTGGCAAAACCGTTCAGTTTCCGGATCAAGCTTTCCGGTTATTATAATATTTTCAGGAATGATAAAAGGCCATATTAAGGAAAAACTGGTCCCACGGGGAATAAAATTACGGGAGAACAACAATGATGCTTTCAGTGATCGTGCCGGTTTACAATGAGGCAAAGACGATAAAACAGGTGATCGACAGGATCATCGCTGTGCCCATTGAAAAAGAAATTATCGTGGTCGATGACAGCTCTACGGATGGAACGGATAAGATCCTAAGGGATTTGCGTTATGATAATTTAAAAGTGATCCACCACAGTTCTAACCGCGGCAAAGGGGCGGCGGTGGTCACCGGGATTTCACAGGCTGTGGGTGAGTATGTAATTGTCCAGGATGCAGATTTGGAATACGACCCGGCAGATTTTCTTAAGTTAATGGAGGAGATGCAAAAAGGAGCGGGGGATTTGATCCTGGGGGCACGGTTCACCGAAAAGTATCATGGGATGAGTATCCCCAAAGCGGGGAACAGGTTTTTAACCGGCTTGATGAATATCTTATTCGGTGTTAAACTAAATGATTGTTTTACCTGTTATAAACTGATGCGTCGGCAAGATTTGCTTGGTTTGGCGCTGGGTTCAAACAGTTTTGACATCGAAATTGAAATCGTGGCTAAGGCAGCCAAGAAAAAGATGCGCATCGCCGAGGTGGCCGTATCTTATAATCCCCGCACTTACCAGGAAGGTAAAAAGATCCGGATCATCGACGGGATTTGGGCGGCGCTACGGATTTTCAAATTCAGGCTAAGTTAAAAGGAGGAATTATGCTGGTAGTTATGGAATCTATCTTGTATTGGTCTATAATTCTACTGCCTTTTTCAGTAGCTATCTCAACCGGATTATCTAACACGGTCCTGGGATTTATTGCTTTTTCGTATTTTGCGAAAAAAATAATTAAACGGGAGCGTCCTTTAGCAAATACCCCGCTCACCTTACCTTTTTTGTTATTTTTGGCAGTAGCTTTTATTTCGATGCGTAACACCGTAAGTATCAAGGAAAGTTTTCATGGTATCGAAAAGCTGCTAAAATCCGGATTGATATTTTTAATCTGCGCCGAAGAGATCCGCGATATTCGGCACCTTAAAAAAATAATTATATCGCTGGCCGCCGGAGTATTGCTCACCAGTATTGACGGGTTTGTTCAGCTTAAAACCGGCTGGGATTTTGTCCGCGGCCAGCAGGTTCAAAACTGCCTGATCGAGTTGGCCCGCCCTACCGGGCCGTTTCCTAATCCCAATGTCATGGGGATATACCTGGGATTGATCGCGCCGCTTTTTATCGGTCTGACGATGTACTATTATAAAGGCAAGGAATTGGTTTCCGGCAGCATTATTTCTATCCTGGCGGCCGCGGGGATTTATATCACTCTTTCCCGGGGTTCCGGGCTGGGGTTGTTTTTCAGTGTTTTGTTCCTGGCGCTGATGCGCCGGCACAAACTGCTCCTGGGGGTGCTTTTGGCGACGCTGCTGATTTTTCCTCTGGTGATGCCGAAAAATATCAAAAACTGGGCCAAAATGGCAAACTACAACCCGCTGGTCTTCTTATTAAATCAGGACAGGATCAGTATGTATATGAATTCTACAAATATGATCAGCCAGCATCCTTTTATCGGAGTAGGGGTAAATACTTTTTGTAAAAATTACGGAAAGTATAAGACCAAGGAAGCCGAGGCTTACATGCATACCGGTGATTCGGATTATGCGCAGAGTAATTATTTTCAGATGGGCGGTGAAATGGGCCTGATCGGCCTGGGGTTATTTTTCTGGTTTTTATGGATATTGTTCAGGGAACTGCTTGTCTTTTATAAAAGTTTGCCAGATGAATATTTAAAGATAATTTCTTTGTCGCTGGTAGGATGTTTTATCGCTTTTTTGATCAACGGACTTACGGAATCCAGCTTATATTATTCCCGGGTAGCGGTAATGTTCTGGTTTTTTGTGGGGATTGCGCTCTCATTGCGTAGGGTCGCCTGTGGAAAACAAAATTAAAAATATCTTAGCGATAAGAAATGACCGTTTCGGTGAATTTTTATTGAATATTCCTGCGCTGCGGGCATTAAAAAATGCCTATCCGCAGGCGGAACTTACTTTGGCGGTCAGGGCGGAAGTTTTGGAACTGGGGGCGGCAGTGGAATGCGCGGACAAGGTGATCATCTGGGACCAGCTCAGAAAAGAATTAAGAAAGCACAGATTCGATGTTTGTGTTGTTTTAAATCCTACTAAAGAAGCGCACTGGGCGGCTTTTTGGGCAGGGATTCCCGTCCGCGCCGGATATGACCGGAAATGGGGGATACTGCTTACACATAAATTAAAAGACACCAAGCAGCTGGGGAATCGGCATGAAGTAGACGCTAATTTGGAACTGGTCAGCCTTTTAGGCGCAAAAACGCAGGATAAATCGTTGGCGATAAAAGTAAATGAAAATTTATACAAATATTTTATTAACCAGGAAATCGTCATTATCCATCCTTTTACCAGTGATCCGCTCAAGCAGTGGCCGCTGGAGCGGTTTGTGGAGTTGGCGCAACGGATCAGAAACGAACTGGACTTAAAAGTGGTGGTCGCCGGTTTGTCTAAGCAGCCTTTAGCGTTAAATGACAGCATCATCGACATGGTCAATAAAACCACCTTGACGGAATTAGCGGCGCTGTTGAAACGCGGCCGCCTGGTGGTTACCGGTGACAGCGGGCCAATGCACTTGGCAGCCGCGGTAGGGACTCCGGTAGTAGCTTTGTTCAGGAATGATCTTAAAGGTAAGACCGCTAAACGGTGGGGTCCCTGGGGTGAAGGACACACCGTGATTGAAAAGAACAGTTTGAGTGATATAAGCGTAAACGAGGTAGTAGAGCAGGTAAGCAGGGTAGTCCGGGCTAATTAAAGGAAAACCAAATGTTTAAATTAAGAAAATCCAGATTATTTTTGTGGTGCAGGATATTTTCGGCAATCCCCAGCTTAATTTGGGACAGGAGGGAGTTTAAGAATTTATTTAAACAGGTTAAAGGGTTTACGCTGGTCGGGAAAAAACGTTGTTTTTGGGTCTGGTTATTAGCTAGATATGCGGCTGCTAAAAAAGGGCAAATGGCAGAAATCGGAGTTTATAAGGGCGGCACAGCCAGGATCATAGCAAAAAGCTGCCCGGGGAAAGAAGTCCATCTTTTTGATACTTTTGCGGGGATGCCGGAAGTAAAATCCGGGATCGATTGCCATAATCGGGGGGATTTTTCGGATACTTCTCTGGAAATGGTGACTAATTTCCTGCGTGATTGCAAGAATGTTATATTCCATCCGGGTTTTTTCCCGGAAACCGCAGTCAACCTCCAGGTTCAGGAGTTTTGTTTTGTATATATTGATGTGGATATCTATTCATCGGTTAAAGATTGTCTGGATTTTTTCTATGCTAAAGTAACTGCGGGAGGAGTGATTGTGTTCGATGATTATAAATGGAAGGCATGCCCCGGAGTCAAGATGGCTATTGACGAATTCTTTAGCGATAAACCGGAAAGGCCGATTGAAACGGCGGAATATCAATGTGCAGTGATAAAGTTATAACAGGAGAAATAAAATGGTGAATTACGCTGTTATCCTAGCCGGTGGAGTGGGGAGCAGGTTTTGGCCGTTTTCCCGGGAATTGGAACCGAAGCAGTTTATGAAAATCATCGGCCAGGAGAGTTTGCTGCAGGCTACCGTCAAGCGTTTAAAAGGCCTGGTGGACCCGCAGAATACCTATATTATTACTAATAAAATTTACTTTTATGAAGTTATGGCGCAGGTGGCTAAATTCCGCATCCCGGAAAGAAATATTATTTTAGAGCCGTCGGGAAAAAATACCGCTCCGGCGATCGGATTATGCGCAAGATTAATCAGTCAAAAGGACAAAGAAGCGGTGCTTTTGGTGTTGCCCTCCGACCATTACATTAAAAATGTGGGTAATTTTATCGCTACCCTGAAAAAAGCGATTACTTGCGCTAAAGATAATTTTTTGGTTACTCTGGGGATCAAGCCTGTCGGCCCATCCACCGGTTACGGTTATATTAAGGCCGGCCGTAAGGTGGGCGGGTATCTGCGGGTGGAAAAGTTTCTGGAGAAACCGGATTTAAGCCGGGCAAAGAAATATTTCAAAGACCGTTCTTTTTACTGGAATAGCGGTATGTTCATCTGGAAGGCCTCGGTCTTTCTGGAGGAGGTTAAGAAATACCTCCCGGGATTATACGCTGATCTGCAAAAGATAAATTCCGTTGAGGATATCGCCGCGGTGTGGCCGCAGATCGAGCCGATTTCGGTAGATTACGGTATTATGGAACGTTCGGGGCGCATCGCCCTTTTGCCTGCCGATTTTTATTGGACCGACCTGGGCAGCTGGGAGGCGCTTTCCGAAATTTTCCCCAAAGATAAAAGGGGCAATATCGCTAACGGGGATACGATGGATTTAGACAGCCAGGGGATTTGCGTATTTGCCAAAGGCAACCGCCTGGTTTCAACTATCGGGATAAAAAATGCGATCATCGCCGATACTCCCGATGCGCTTTTAGTTTGCGACCGGGACAGGACCCAGGATGTCAAAAAACTGGTGGATCTGATGAAGACGCAGGGGCGTAAAGAGCGCCTGGTGCATTTAACGGAGAAAAGGCCCTGGGGGTCATATACCGTGCTTAGGGAAGGGGCGGGGTTTAAGGTCAAGCTTATCGAAATCACCCCGCATAAGCGCCTGAGCTTGCAGCGGCATAAATTCCGCGCCGAACATTGGGTGGTTGTTTCCGGGACAGCCAGGACGATAAGCGGGAATAAGGTTTCCCTGGTGCACAGTAATCAAAGCGTCTATGTCTCCAAGGGTAAAAAACACCGCCTGGAAAACCCCACCAACAAGCCTTTGCGCATCGTGGAAGTGCAGACTGGAAGCTACCTGGGGGAAGACGATATCGAAAGATTTGCCGATGATTTTAAAAGATGAATAAATTTTTGATTATCAATCCTTTTGGTATCGGGGATGTATTACACAGCACACCCATAATCCAGGCGATAAAAGAAGCATATCCAGACAGTTATATTGCTTTTTGGTGCAATCAGCGCACGCAAGGGTTATTAAAGAATAATCCGGCAATAAACAGGATATTCCCTCTTTCCCGCGGTGACCTCAAAAAGATCTATCATCAATCAAAATGGGCAGGCATCCGGGATTCTATGAAATTATTCCTGGGTATAGCTAAAGAAAGATTTGATATTGTTTTAGATTTCTCTTTGGATCATCGTTACGGCTTGGTTACCCTGTTGGCGGGAATTAAAAAACGGATCGGTTTTAATTATAAAAATAGAGGGAGATTTTTAACCGATAAGATTTTCCTGGATGCTTATGTTGATAGGCACGTGGTTGATTATTACTGGGAGCTGTTAAAGCCTTTGGGCATAAAAACAAAAATTTTTAATTTAGAATTTGCCGCTTCCGCCAAAAGCATCCAAAAAATAAAAAACCTTCTTTCGTCCCGGGGACTGAAAGAGAATGATCTGTTGATCGGCATCTTTCCCGGAGGGGGGGCAAGCTGGGGCCCGGATGCCGGAATCAGGCACTGGCCGGCTTTAAGGTTTGCGCAACTTGCGGATTTGTTGATCGAGAAGACTGGAGCCAAAATTGTTATTTTGGGGGATAAGACCGAAAGACCTTTAGTAGAGATAGTTAAAAACGCAATGAAGAATAAAAGCATAGATTTGGCAGGTGCGGTTGAGCTGGAAGATTTGTCTGCGTTATTGCGTAGCTTAAAATTACTGGTAAGCAATGACGGCGGGCCATTGCATATGGCCACAGCTTCAGGGATCAGGACGCTCTCTATATTCGGTTCGGTAAGCGAAGTGGTGTATGGGCCGTATCCGACAAGCAGGGAGCATGTGGTTTTAAAGACGGAGATGGAGTGTCGTCCATGCTACAAGAATTTCCGGTTGGAGGTTTGCCGGAAGGACAAAGAATGCTTGAAACAGGTGAGCGTGGATGCTGTATTTGACGCAGCGGTTAAGTTAATTATTTAAAAAGGAAAAGGCAATGAAAATATCAGCCCTAGACTTAAAGAAGCAAATCGCCCCGATTCGCCCGGAGCTGGATAGTGCAATTAAAGAAATAATTGACAGCACAAGTTTTATCTTGGGAGCCGGGGTGGATAGATTTGAACGGCGCGCCGCGGAATATTCCGGAGCAAAATACGCGGTGGGCGTTTCTAACGGAACCGATGCGATCAGCTTAGCTCTTTTGGCATTGGGGATTAAAGCGGGGGACGGAGTGATCTGTCCGGCGTTTACTTACTATGCTACGGCAGGGGCGGTAGCCAATATCGGGGCCAGGCCGGTTTTTGCCGATATCGATAAAAAGACTTATAATCTCTCCCCGGAAAGTGTCGAAAAAATACTGTCCCGCAAAAGCAAGTTTAAGATTAAGGCGATTGTCCCGGTGCATCTTTACGGCGCCTGCGCGGAGATGGGCGGTATCGTGCGGCTGGCGCGTAAATATAAAATTAAAATTATCGAAGATAATGCCCAATCTTTCGGGGCAGAATATAAAGGTCAAAAAGCCGGCACGCTGGGAGATTGCGGGACAGTGAGCTTTTATCCCGGCAAGAACTTAGGGGCATTCGGCGATGCGGGAATGGTTTTAACGAATAATAAAGAAACAGCGGAAAAGCTGAAAATTTTACGCAATCAGGGTAATGAAGACCGGTATTATCATATAATGCTGGGCCGCAATAACCGTCTGGATACGCTTCAGGCGGCGGTGCTGGAGGTTAAATTAAAATACCTGGACTCCTGGAATAAAGCCAGGCAGGAGGTGGCCCGTTACTATGACCGCAACCTTTCCGGTTTAAATATTCTCCTGCCGGTTATTCCGGCCTACTCTACGCATGTCTACAATCAGTATGTCATCCGCACCCCGCTGCCCAATAAATTATTCTTGGAACATATGCAGGCAAAGGGGATTGACGCCCGGATATTTTATCCGCTGCCTTTACATTTGCAGAAATGCTTTAAATACCTGGGTTATAAAACCGGAGATTTTCCTGAGGGCGAAAAAGCGGCGAAACAGACGCTGGCTTTACCGATTTACCCGGATTTGACCAAAGAAGAGAAGGATTATATTATTCAATCTATAAAGGAGTTTATCGGTGGAAAGTAAAAAAGTCTACCTTTCTCTGGTGATCCCTTCTTACAATGAAAGCAAGATACTTTTAAAAAATATAGAGAAGGCCCTAAGCTATCTTTCGGCTAAGGGCTATATTTTTGAGATAATTGTGGTTGATGACGGCAGCACGGATAATACCAAAGATTTAATTACTGCCGTTTCCAAAGCGCATTCTAATATTAAGCCCATTTTTAATATTCAAAATATGGGCAAAGGCTTTAGCGTGAAAAGCGGGGTCCTGGCCGCAGAAGGCCAGTATATTCTTTTTAGTGACGCAGATTTCTCTACCCCGATCGAGGAGATGGAGAAATTAGTGCCCCACTTTACCCGAGGTTTCGATGTGGTGATCGGTTCGCGGGCGATGAAGAATTCCAAAATTGTTTTAAAACAGGCATGGTTTAGGCAGGGGATGGGAAAGGCTTTTAACCGGTTGGCCAGGGTTTTGGGTTTGGCAGATATAAATGATACGCAATGCGGTTTTAAGTGTTTTAGCGGCAATGCGGCCAAAAAAATATTCAAATTGCAAAGGCTTAGGGGGTTTTGTTTTGATGTTGAAGTTTTAAGTATTGCCAAAAGATTAGGTTATAAAGTAAGGGAAGAGCCCGTTGTCTGGGTTAACCGAGCGGATTCACGAGTGAGAATAGTCAGGGATTCATCTGCAATGTTTTTTGATTTGCTCAGGATCCGGCTGAATATCCTATTAGGTCATTATAATGCCCGCTAAATTAATTTCTTTTATTTTGTTGTTTTGTCTGGGGCTGGGTTTATTTATTCACTATCAGTCCCGGGCCCCGCTGAGGGGTTTTTCGGACTACCGGGTCTACCATAATGCCGGTAAGGATATTTTATCGGGTAAAAATATATATGTCCGCCCAAGCGAAGAAATTACTCCTTTTAAGTATTCTCCGCTTTTCGCGGTTTTCATGGCTCCTTTCGCAATATTTGATAAAAGAATCTCGGCAAGTTTATTTTTTTTACTTAATCTATCCTGTCTTTTTTTTAGCTTTTGGCTATCCAGTAAGCTGATCTTTTTGGATAAGGTCGCATTTAAACAGGGGTTTTGGATCTTTGTCGCAGTTCTTATGCTTTCTTTCCGGGCTATTTTACATTGCTTAGATAGCGGGCAGGTCGGTCTCCTGATATCATTTTTGTGCCTCCTGGGGTTGTT
>CAINQO010000101.1 GCA_903852325.1 Candidatus Omnitrophota bacterium | reverse complement strand
CTATCAAACCGGATCCAGCGTCCACGGAATTGTGAACACCACGGACAGCAATCTCGGCTCCGCCTCCAAAACCTCCTCCACCAAAACCGCCGCCGCTAAACCCTCCTCCGCCATAGCCGGTCCCGGTTCCGCGAAGATTAAGAGCAGCTAGGCCCCAGATTAATACCCATAAAAAACTTTTGCGGTCCTTTTCCGGAGTATTTAACCAAATATTATGCCGGATAAACATGGCAGCGATATATCCGCCGATAGCCAACCCGGCGGCAAGGCGCGATACACCCAGGAAAGCGGTAGCAAAGAGCAAAGTAAAAGGCAGGCCGATAAAGATCGGCCAGGGAATATTCCAAACCGTAAAGAAAAAAAGCGCAAACACCGGCAGGAAGAATGTATTATTCGGAGCATTTGCCGGTGCGGATACCCGCGGGGCAATATATTCGATGTTACTGATCTGAACTTGAGCGTCTTTGGCGATTATGCCGATTATCTGCTGGACCCCGGAATAAATCCCCGCGTCAAAGTTACCGTCTTTAAAATACGGCACCATGTAATTCCTGCCGATCTCCCCGCATTTGCCGTCAGGCAGTATTCCTTCCACCCCGTAACCGGTTTCGATCCGCCAGCGCCTTTCCTTAATCGCCAAAAGCACCAGTACCCCGTTATCTTTGCCTTTTTTACCCGGCTTCCAATTATCAAAGATCAGGCGCGCGTATTCATTTTCGCCGTAAGGAGCGATCGAACTTACCGTCAAGACCATGATCTCGGCGCCGGTTTTTAACTCCAGCTCCCGGATCTGCGCGTCAAGTTTTTCTTTATGTTCCGGCTTGAGCACGCCGGCGAAATCATTTACCCAGCCCACCGGAGCGGGAATTTGTTCGGCGCAAAAAGCCGCCGCGCCAAAAGCCAGAAGGAAAAATAAAGTTAGCTTACCGATCAATCTAGAGGGCATCGATTTCTTTAGAGATTTTTTCCAGATCGCCGACCAAGGCGTAAAAAAGCTGCTCGCTGTCCGCTGTGCTTAACCTGATCTTTTTTAATTTAGCCGCCAATATCTTCTCCCAGCTTATCCGGTCCAAGGTAAAATGCTGCGCCAGTTCTTTAAGTAAAGCTTCTTTCTGGTAAGCAGGCTTAGTTCCTTTGAGCCGCAAAGCATTCCTGAGGATATGCAAAATAGAAGTAAAAGACTTCAGCAGCGGTTCTTTTAATTTTTCCGGCCGGTCGCCTAAACGCAAGTAAAGCTGTTTCAAGTTTAAAAGCCTGCCTTTTAATTCCTGCTCGCACTGGAACCTTAAATTTTTCAGGTCTACCGTAAGCTCTTTTAAAAAATCCTCCCCGTATAAAACCCTGTAATTTTCCTGCATATCGATGAATTCTATGGGGAACACATCGACAGAGGAACAGATGTAATCCTTGGTTAGGAATAACGGATACAGGTTCACGCACCGTTTTATTATTTTGGCCGCTTTTTTAAGGGAGGAAAGCTCCGTGGATTTTAAAACTACCAGCACGTTCAGATTCGAATGCCCAGGGACAAATTCTCCGCTGGAGGCGCTCCCGTAAAGGATTATACTAACCAGGTCTTCGGCGTAAATTTTTTTCAGGTTTTGGATAAACGCGGAGATTTCTGCGTTTACTTTGGGAGGAAAGTTTAAATTTTCCATGATCAATTCTCCATTAATCCGGATAAACCGGCAGCCATCTTGTTCTTGCTTAAATACGGCCCGTACACTTTGCGCTCGCCCAGGATATAGGCCTGATAACCGTTATTTTTATTGGAGTTGGCGACGACCAAATCCAGCTTTGCCGAACTTAAAAGCGCCGCCCCCTCTTTTAGCAGCTTACTCTTAGCTGCCTCCGGTTCAAATTTAAAACCCACGGTAAATAAGCCCGGATAAGCCGGCTTGATCTTGCGGATCAGTTTTTTTGTCGGAACCAGCTCCAGTTTCCAATCTTTCTTTTTTGAGCTTACTTTTCCCGAAAAAATATGTTTCGGCTGATAATCCGCGACTGCCGCGGCATGAACCAGCCCGGCATACCCCTTATTTAATTCCATCTCCAAAAGCCTGGCCAGCTGGCTGAAATATTTAAAACGCACCAGCCGGATACCCGCAAGCCTTCCGGAAAAATCTCCCGGACCGAGCAATAAAGTGACCCGGGCGCCGAGCCGTTTAAATTTATCGGCGAGGATCCATCCGGTTTCACCGGTAGCCAAATTACTGATCACTCTGACCTTATCGATAGCTACCCAGGTCGGACCGGCGGTAATCAAAATCTTTTTATTTTTCAGTGACATTAATAACCGATCTCTTTGATGATCGTTTTAAAATCGGCGCGGACCACCTTCGGGGGTTTGACCGTTTTAATCGCCCGCTCCGGGTCCTTTAAACCGTGCCCGGTCAAGATGCAAACCACGGAGAATTTCTTCTTTTCCAAACCCGCTTTTTTAAAATAACCGTCCTTGATCAATTTTAACAGCCCGGCGATAGAAGCGGCGGAAGCCGGTTCGGCAAAAACCCCTTCTTTTTCCGCCAGCAGTTTATAGGCCGCCAGGATCTGGGCATCGGAAACCATATCGATCGCCCCCTTGGACTCATCGCGGGCCTCCACTGCTGTTTTCCAGCTCGCTGGATTGCCGATACGGATCGCCGTAGCGATCGTTTCGGGATTAGCGACCGGCTTATTTTTTACGATCGGCGCCGCGCCTTTTGCCTGGAAACCCAGCATCACCGGAAGCTTATTGCTCAATCCCTGCTCCTTATATTCCTTATAACCCTTCCAATAAGCGGTAATGTTCCCGGCATTGCCTACCGGCATAATCTGGAAATCCGGGGCATCCCCCAGGTAATCGCATATTTCAAAACTCCCGGTTTTCTGTCCCTGGATCCGGTAAGGATTTAGAGAATTCACTAGGGTGATCGGATACTTCTGCGTAATTGCTTTGACCAGGCCAAGCGCGTCGTCAAAATTACCTTTAACCGCCAGCACCTTTGCTCCGTGGATCAAGGCCTGACTGAGTTTACCCAAAGCGATATGCCCGCTGGGAATGAGCACGATACATTTCAATCCTGCCGCCGCCGAATATGCGGCTGCCGAAGCGGAGGTGTTGCCGGTGGAAGCGCAGATTACCGCAGTGGCTTTCTCTTCGCAAGCCTTGGAGATCGCCATGGTCATTCCCCGGTCTTTAAATGAACCGGTAGGGTTAAGCCCCTCGTATTTTAAATAAACCTCGGCTTTCTCTCCGGTCAGACTGCTCAAATACCCCGCGTAAATTAAAGGGGTGTTCCCTTCGTTCAAAGTAACGATCGGGGTTTCCGGGTTTACCGGCAGGAAACTCCTGTATTTGCGGATGATCCCCCTATACTGCTCACCAGCCATTTATACTCCCTCGATCCGGATAGCGACGGATTTATCTTTTATCTCGGCCAGGCGGTCGATCATTTTCAAGGCCCCGCGCAGGTTTTTTTCTTTCACTTCGTGAGTAACCATTACTACCGGCACAATATGGGATTTTAATTTTTCTTTTTGGTTAACTGAAGCGATACTGATGCCGAATTTCGCCAGGATCCCGGAGATCTTAGCCAGAACGCCGGGTTTATCCACCGCGGTGATCCGGAAATAATATTTATTTTCGAACTCCTCAATTTTACGCAGCCCCTTGATCGAAGTATCGTCCCGGGAATTCAGGGTCGGCCGGAATAACCCGGCTTTAATATCCTGGGTCAGGTCGACAATATCCGAAACCACCGCCGAAGCCGCAGGCAACTGCCCGGCTCCCGGGCCGTAAAACATCAGCTCCCCGGCCAGATCGCTGGAAAGGTAGATCGCGTTGAACACCCCGTCTACCTCGGCAAGCATATGCTCGCTGGGTAAAAGTGTCGGGTGCACCCGCACCTCCAGCTCCTCCCCTTCTTTTTTAGCGATCGCCAGTAATTTGATCGTATATCCCAATTCTTTAGCGTAAGCGATATCCGCGGCAGAGACCTGAGCGATTCCTTCAATATAAATGTCCTTTAAGCTGACGATCCTTCCGAACGCCAGATAGGTGAGCAAAACCAGCTTATGCGCCGAGTCGATCCCCTGGATGTCCAGGGTAGGATCTTTTTCCGCGAAACCTTTAAGCTTGGCTTGCGCGATCGCGTTATCAAAAGAACAATCTTCTTTAGTCATCTGGGTGAGTACATAATTGGATGTCCCGTTGACAATCCCGATGATGCTGTCGAATTTATTGGCGACCAATCCTTCCTTGATCGCTTTGATGATCGGGATCCCGGCGCCCACTGAGGCCTCAAAATAGATATTTTTCCCGCGTTCAGCTGCTTCGAGGAATAATTCATTGCCGTGTTCGGCCAAAAGCGCTTTGTTAGCGGTGACGACGTGTTTGCCTTTTTTCAGCGCCGCTAAAATAAAATCCTTGGCCGGATTGATCCCCCCGATCAACTCCACGACAATATCGATGGCCGGGTCATTGATAATTTCATAGGCATCGCCGGTAAGCAAGGCTTTGTCCACGGAAACGTCCCTTTTTTTAGCCAGATCCTTATCGCAAATTTTTTTAATGACGATCTCGGTTTCTATCTTTTGCGCCAAAAGCGATTTCCTGCCGCTCAGGATTTTTACCACCCCGCTGCCGATATTGCCGAAACCGATGATCCCGATATTTACTTTTCTCATTTTTAACCTTTCTTAAGGTAATATCCTACAGTTTCCCCGATCACCTTGCGGTGTTTTTCATCGATTGCCAGGAAAGCCAGGCGCGTATCATAAATCATCCCCTTAGTGATCTCTTTAGATTCCAGGACCTTGGCGATGGTCATAATCGGGTCGGGATCAAAAGGCAGGCGGATCTCCAGGGCTAAATTAGTCCCTGACTCAAACTGGCAGTTGGTGGTCAGGAGCATCCCGCCCAGGCTTAAATTTTTTGTCTGGGAAACATCGGCATTGCTGTTGTTGGGAATGACCCGGTAGGAAACGATAAATCTTCCGTTGGCCCTGGGATACTTCCTTTTTTCCGGACCGGCATATTCTTTAGACATGCTTCCTCCTCGCATAGAGATGCACACCGGCGCTATTCCAATAAGCGCCGGGTGTTAAATTTTGTCCTGCTTGCTGTTTTTTAACAGAAGCTCCACGTAATCGCTGATAACTTTCTGGTCGTTTTCGCTTAAATTAATAAATTGTATCCTGGTCCCGTGCCCCTGGAGAAAAGAATCCACTACCCGGCCCTCAATTTTAAGCGGGTTCATCGGATAGATCGGTACCGTAAAATTAAACAGCAGTATTTCATCCTTGACAAAAAGCCGGCTGGAATTAAACAGCATCCCTTCCGCGGAAATATTTTTGATCGTGGTAGAATCCCAGACCGGGGCTTGCTCTGATTTTTGAGCAAACCTGACTACTAACCCCTTTTCCACCCGACTGGTTTTTCTTTTTTCTTCCATTAGTTTTCTTTTAGAAAAAAACTGGTTCACTGCTGACAGCCTATAATAAAAATCAAACTATCAGCAGTGAACTAAAAAGTCGGGGCGACACACTTTCCACAATTTTGCCCTGAAAGTGCACGCCTCATTTTACCGCAGCGTGGGTGAGCCCACGTCGGGCGATAAAACTTTTCTTATGTTAAAAATGGTCGGGGCGACAGGACTTGAACCTGTGACCTCTTGAACCCCATTCAAGCGCTCTACCAAGCTGAGCCACGCCCCGTTACATCTTTGAATCTTTTTTGTGGAGATGTAACGGGGCGAGGCCCCGTCAATCTCCACAAAACTTAATCTAGTAAATTTTCTAATACTTTTCTGCCTATGCCGCTTTTTAAAAACTTTTCACGCTTCAATGCTAAAGACACACTATTATATTTCTCTACTCTTGCTAAAATCCAGGGTTTTTTGGCCTTTGTCGCCAAGCTCTGTCCTTTGTTGTGATTCTCGAGCCTTTGTTCAACGTTTCTGGCTGAACCCACATACAAACTATTATCTTTTTCGCTCTTCAGAATATAAACAAACATACTCAAGCGGGCGCCACTACGTCCTTGGCGCCCGTCCGCCAACGTTCCAATGGCGGACGCTCTACCAAGCTGAGCCACGCCCCGGTACATCTCTGAGTTTTTTTGTGGAGATGTACCGGGGCGTTGTTACCCCGGACACATCTCCAAATTTACAAATTATTAAGGTGACAACGCCCCTGTCGCTCGCTGCTGCCGCAAAAGATTGAAACGCTCGCTCCCCAAGGGGAAACCCAGGTTTCCCCTATGGCGGCCGCCTGCGGCGGCCTGTTACCCCTTCCTTAGCTTACTATTCTTCCTTACTTTTCCGCGTCATTAAATCTTTAACTGCCTGGCGCGGGGATTTATTTTTGTAAAGCAAATAATAAACTTCCCTGATGATCGGCATATCGATCTTGTATTTTAAACTTAATGCGTAAGCGGACTTTGCTGTCGGCACCCCTTCGGCGACCATTTGCATGTGCGCGTAAATTTCCTTAAGGGTCTTTCCTTTGCCAATAAGCTCTCCCACACTGCGGTTACGGCTTTGCGTGCTGATACAAGTGGTCACCAGGTCTCCCAGGCCGCTTATCCCGCTGAAAGTTTCCGGCTTTGCCCCCATGGCTTTACCCAGCCGGGAAATTTCCGCCAGCCCCCGGGTAAGGATTGCCGCCTTAGTATTGGTGCCGAAACCTAACCCATCGGATACGCCGCAGGCGATGGCGATCACATTTTTTATGCTGCCGCCTAATTCCACGCCGGTTATGTCCGGATTAGTGTACACCCGGAAAGTTTTTGTGCTGAATATTTCCTGGATCGTTTTGCGTATTTTTTTATCGGCAGAAGCCGCTACCGCGGTAGTCGGGATCCCACTGGCTACTTCGCTGGCAATGGTCGGGCCGGACAAAACCGCCAGTTTTACCGCGCCCAGCTCTGACCGGATCACTTCGGAGATCCTTTTGTTCGAGCCGATTTCGATCCCTTTGGTAACGCTGAGAAAAATAGTTTTTTTAGAAAAACATCCGGCGATCTTTTTTAAGGTCTTGCGGGTATATTGCGAAGGAATCGCCAAAACCACGACCGCTTTATCCTGAACCGCGCTCTTAACCTCTCCGGTTATTTCGATCTGTTCGGGTAACCTGACCCCCGGAAGAAACCTGGGATTCAGCCGGGTTTTGGCCATGGTTTGCGCGTAATCAGGAAAAGCCCCCCAAAGGGTAACCGGGTATCCTTTATTGGAAAGCAATACCGCCAGCGTCGTCCCCCATCCGCCATCGCCTAATATCGCAATCCGTTTAGACATTAGTGAAATCTTTCTTTTTATTTGTCCGCAGCATCGCCAGT
Organism: Candidatus Omnitrophota bacterium; assembly: GCA_903852325.1. GTDB lineage: Bacteria > Omnitrophota > Gorgyraeia > Gygaellales > Profunditerraquicolaceae > UBA6249. The sequence goes on along the minus strand of CAINQO010000101.1, from coordinate 7,743 downwards.
TCCCAGGCGTAATCATAAAGATGCAGCCCCTTGCTTACGGCAATAATTTCCCCGTCCTCGCAGCCGATCTCTTCGGCCATGTATTGCTTTACCAGCTGCAACCCTCCCAGGTTAGAAGGAAATCCGCCCCACAGGTCCCAGGAGCGGAAATAAAGGATGAAATGCAATTTTCCGTAACGCAGCCGGGTATCGATCAGCCTTAAACAGGGCGGATCGATCAATTTTATATCCGAAGGCATGCCGATCTCCATTACCGCCTGGTTGGTTCCCGGCCCCTTCTCTTTATACATTTTAATTACTTCTTCGATCTGGTTAACCTGCAAAGGCATATCGCTGATCAATTCTTTGCCGTCTACATTCTGCTTTACTCTTACTTTGGGATCAACCAGCCTTTCCCCGTAAGTATAGTCTTCAGTTTCCGTTTTTGCGCCGGTTAGCAGATAGCTAAGATAACCTTGGATATAATCCATATCCGTCGGGGCGGGAATACTCATCCCTTCGGGAATAATGGGAATGATCTGGTGTCCGGGTTTGCGAACGCGCACAGAAACAAAATCAAATTCTAACCGCTTCTGCCCTTCATAACTGCCGCGGGTAATCGTGTACACATGCCCTTTATCTAAAATAGTGGACAGGCACTGGAACCAGGCATCATCCAGGTCAAAGGCGTCGATAAAAACCGGTTTCAAGAATTCTTCTGTCGGCATAATTAATTGGAGCGAGTCTGCCACAAACCTTGGCGAGACTCCGCGGTAATTAGTATGGAGCGGGAGAGGGGAATCGAACCCCCATTCATAGCTTGGAAGGCTATTGTTCTACCACTGAACTACTCCCGCGAGTCGCTCGCGGAACAGATTAGAGGGCTCGGCTCCTCCAAGGGGGAAGCCAGGTTCCCCCTATGGCGCTCCTCACTAGCGTTCGTCGCTGTTACCCCTTCCCTTCCGCAAAACTAATTTATCTTAGAACGAAAAAACAAAACCACAGCTTATTATAAAAATGGTGGGCAGGAAAGGATTCGAACCTTTGAAGCACAAGTGCAACAGATTTACAGTCTGTCCCCTTTGGCCACTTGGGTACCTGCCCGTAGTCGGTCGCGAGACATATTAGGGGGCTCCGCTCCTCCAAGGGAAAACCTACGGTTTCCCCTATGGCGGCCGCCTGCGGCGGCCTGTTACCCCTTCCCTTCTCGCAAAATGAATTATCTTAGAACGAAAAAACAAAAAATATTTAAAGCCGACGAGAGGATTTGAACCCCCGACCCGCTGTTTACAAAACAGCCGCTCTACCAACTGAGCTACGTCGGCACATTTAATCACGACGCTGCGGCGTCGGTACATTTAATCAAGTCGCCTTGACGTCGGCGAATCTTAACTACTTAATATACTCTATCCTAAGGCCGACGCTGCGGCGCTAACCTCTAAACTCGGCGCCTTGACGTCGGCTCATTGCCGATATTCCGTCTTGGCAAATTATTAACTGGATTTCTTTAACGCGTCGGGAATGCGCTCGATAATATCCGAAGCGATCATACCCATCTGCGTTTTATCTTCAGCGGCGATATCCCCGGCTAAACCGTGGATATATGCCGCGAATTTTGCCGCGTTAAAAGCATCCAACCCCTGCCCCAGGAATGCGCCGGCGATACCGCTAAGCACATCTCCGCTTCCGGCAGTGGCCATTCCCGAATTACCGGTCTTATTTATATAAAACTTGCTGCCGCCGTCAGTTACGATACTCTGATGGCCTTTCAAAATAATCGTACTATTATAATCTTTAGCGCACTTTTTCGCAACCAATTTCCTGCTTTTCTTTACCCGCTCAAGATCGATCCCGAAAAGATTGGCCATCTCTTTGGGATGCGGGGTCAGGATAACCTGCGCCTTATGCCGCTTAAGCGCTTTCAGGTTGCCGCTGAGCGCATTGAGCGCGTCCGCGTCGATAACCATCGGCAGGTTTAATCCCCCGACTATTTTTCTTACCAGCGCCCAGGTAGATTTATTCCTGCCTAAGCCCGGGCCGATGATCAATATATCCGCGTTTTCAAGGAACGATTTAATTTTAGAAAGTGCCGCCATGCTCAAGGTGCCGTCTTTATTTTCCGGCAGCGGCAAGGTCATCACTTCTTTGGTTTTATTTTTGATCACCGCCGCGTTTATCCCCGCCGGGATCCCTACCGTAACTAACCCCGCCCCCGAACGTAGGGCGGCTTCGGCGCTCAGTAAAGCCGCGCCGGAGAACCGGGGTGAACCGGCTAAAACTAAAATCCTGCCGTAATCGGCTTTATGGGAATCAGCTTTTCGGCGTAACAACCGCGCTGGCAACCGCATAAGTTTTAACATGGGAAATAGAGATGTGCACGTCGATATTCTTACCCCGGTTTAAAAACTGGCAAACCGGTTTACCATGCTGGTCATTATGGATCTGGACATCCTGCCAGGAAAGCTCATTATCCCCTACCGCTTTAAAAATCGCCTCTTTAGCGGCAAACCTTCCCGCCAAATGCTGGTAGAAAGAAGTTTTGGTTTTAGCGTTTTTAATTTCCGCCGGGGTAAAAACGCGCTTGAGGAAATCATCCCCCCATTTTTCTACCGCCTGGCGGATGCGCCGCACTTCAGTAATATCCACTCCTGTGCCGATTAACATTTACCGATTAACTCCTTCATTTCCTTCACCGCGGCAAATAACCCCACGTACAATGCTTTGCAGATAATCGCGTAGCCGATATTAAGCTCTTCGATCCCCCGGATTTCGGCGATCTTTTTTACATTACTGTAATCCAGGCCGTGGCCGGCGTTCACCGCCAACCCCAGGCCCGCGGCATAATCTACGGCGGATTCAATCTGTTTAAAATATTCTTCTTTTTGACTGGAACTTTTCGCCGCGCTGTAACGTCCGGTATGCAGTTCGATGATCCTGGCCCCGGATCTTTTAGCGGCAGCGATCTGTTTTTTTTCCGGGTCGATGAACAAACTCACCGCTATCCCGGATGCTTCCAGCTTTTCCACCGCTTTGCTCACCGGCTTAAAATTCCCTTCCACGTCCAATCCGCCTTCCGTGGTCAGCTCTTTTCTTTTTTCCGGAACCAAAGTTGATTGATCCGGCCGTACCCTGAGGCAGATCTTTAAAATTTCCGGCGCGATGGACATTTCCATATTCAGGGCGGTGCCGACCTTGCGCCTTAAAAGCCGCAGGTCCTCATCCTGGATATGCCTGCGGTCCTCCCTTAAATGCGCGACAATACTGTCGCAGCCGGCCTGTTCGGCTAAATACGCCGCGTAAACCGGGTCGGGAAGTTTACCGCCGCGCGCCTGGCGTAAAGTAGCCACATGGTCAATATTTACCCCCAGCCTGGGCATAAACTAAATTCCTTCCCCGATCACGTAAAACCAGACGATCACCGCCAGCAACAGGGCAAAAAGTTTAAGCCAGGGATGGTAAAGGAATAAACCGATAATCCGTTTAAAGATCTGCTTTTGGTTTTTATTCATTTTCTTTCTTAAGCAATTCCTTGATCTTTAATTCCAGCTGCGTGGGGGTTAGATCTTTATAAAATTTTCTTTGATAAATTACGGAGATATCCCGCCTTTCTTCGGAGACCACGATCAAAATGGCGTCGGTCTCTTCGCTTAAACCCAGAGCTGCCCGGTGGCGGGTGCCGAAAACCCGGCTTAACTCCTGGTTGACAGCCAGGGGGAAAATGCATCCCGCGGCGGCGATCCTTCCCCGGCTGATGATCAAACCGCCGTCATGCAAAGGATTGTTCGGGGTAAAAATCGCTTCGATCAGGTCCGCGCTCACCCTTGCGTCGATCGGTTCACCGCTTTGGATATAGGCAACCAGGGATTCGTTTTTTTCCACCGCGATCAACGCCCCCAGTTTATTTTTCGCCAGGTTTTCACAGCCGACCGAAATATCCCGGCTTAAAAGCAGGATATCTTCGTCTTTAAGGGTATTTTTAAACAGCTGGCGTTTACCCAGTTGTGCCAGCCCCAACCTTATTTCCGGGTGGAAGATGATTAAAAGGGTAATGACGGATATCCCGAAAAGTTTTTCCAGCAGCCAGCTTAAAACGAGAAAATCGAATTTCTTAAAAACAAGGAAAGCCAGGAGCAAAACGATTATCCCGCGCAAAGCCTGCATCGCCCGGGTCCCTTCAAAAAAAAGGATGATCCGGTAAATAAGCAGCCAAAGAATGATTATCTCGGTTACCGGCCTCCAGTACATCATTACCGTATTCTCAAACATTTTTCACCGCTTCCGTTATTTTTAAGGCCTGGCTTACTTCTTTAACATCATGCACGCGGACAATGTTGGCCCCTCTTTCGGCGGCCATTACGCAGCAGGCTAAACTCCCGCTAAGCCTGTCCGCTGAAGAGGATTTTAAAGCTTTGGCTAAAAAAGATTTCCGGGACGGCCCAACCAGAATGGGTTTGCCCAGAATTTTAAAATCCGCCAGGTATTTAATCAGCTCAAGGTTATGCTCCGGGGTTTTTCCGAAGCCGATGCCCGGATCAATAATAATCTTATCCGGACGGATCCCGCCGGACTCGGCGCGATCGATGGCGTTCTTAAGATAACCGGCGATATCCTCGATCAAAGAATCATAAGCAATATTTTTTTGCATATTCACCGGCCTGCCCAGCATATGCATGATCACTACCGCCGCTTTATACCGGGCGGCGAACTGGATCATCTTTTTATCCCTGAGCCCGCCGATATCGTTGATTATACCGGCCCCGGCATCTAAGGCAGCCTGGGCGACCGCTGGTTTATCCGAATCGATCGAAAGCGGGACCTTGATCTTTTTCGCTAAAAGTTTTACCACCGGGATCGCGCGTTTCAATTCTTCCTGAACGCTGACGCTTTCTGATCCCGGGCGTGAGGATTGGCCCCCCAGATCGATAATCTCCGCTCCGTCAGCAACCATTTTTTGCGCTTTGAGCAAGGCCAGCTGCGGGTAATCATTGCAGTGGTGCCGGTATAATCCGTCACCGCTGAATGAATCCGGGGTCAAATTAATGATCCCCATGATCCGAATTCTTTTCCGCAGGTCCAGAGTGCCTTTGTTTAACGCCAGGACAAAATCGCCCTTGGCGTAATTCTTCAGAGCCTCCTCCAACTCTCCGGCGAGCTGCTTAAGGCCGAACGGCTGCATTTTTAATTTATCGATTAGCGCCGTAAACTGCGCCAGCTGGCCGATCAAAAGGATATCTGTTTTTTTAGTTTTACCGGTGAGGGAACCCCTGGCGATCGCCGCGTCGGCGCCCAGGGAAAGCATTTCCTGCTTGAGGATATTGGCGGAAATATTGCTGATCGATTTTAGCTGGACTAATAAAGCGGCGGCCTTAGGCAGCATGATCTTTGCGCCGTAAGGATCGACGCCGATCTCCTGCATGATTTTTTGGATTTGCCCTGCGCAGTTAAAACGGAAGATTCGCATTAAGGTTAGACCGCTAAATCGCTTTTTTCAATTCCTAATATTTTCTTGACCTCTTCTCCGCTTAAAACTTCTTTTTCAAGAAGAGAATTGGAAAGAAGCTTGAGCTTATCCTGATTATCCTTTAAAAGGTTGATCGATTTATTATAGGCGTCATCGATGATCTGTTTTACCTCCTCATCGATGGCGTGGGCGGTTGCCTCGCTGTAGTTCCTTTCTTCCATAATATCCCGGCCTAAAAACACCAGCCCCTCCCGCCGGCCTAAAGTCAGATTCCCCAGCTTTTCCGACATCCCGAATTGCATCACCATGCGCCGGGCCATCCCGGTAGCCACCTCCAGGTCATTCTGCGCTCCGGTAGTCACTTCGCCCAGGTTCAATTCTTCGGAAGCCCTGCCGCCAAGAATCATGGTGATCTCCGCCAATAATTCTTTTTTCGTCCAATAGTGCCGGTCTTCCAGCGGCGGAGTAAAAGTATAACCGCCGGCTAGGCCGCGGGGAATAATCGAAACTTTCTTTAAAGGGTTGACTTCCGGGATCAACAAGGAAAGCAAAGCGTGCCCGGATTCGTGCAAAGAAGTGATCTCTTTTTCCTTTTTAGACATGATGTGGCTTTTCTTTTCCGGCCCCATCAGTACCCTTTCCACGGATTTATCCAGGTCGATCTCTTCCACGGCTTCTTTATTGTTGCGGGCAGCCATCAGCGCCGCTTCATTACAAAGGTTCGCCAGGTCCGCGCCGCTAAAACCCGGGGTTTGGCTGGCAACCGATTTCAGGTTAACTGTCGGAGCAAGCTTGATCTTACGCGTATGCACTTTAAGTATTTCTTCCCGGCCCTTAATATCAGGCAGGTTGATGATGATCGTGCGGTCAAACCTTCCCGGGCGTAAAAGCGCCGGGTCCAGAGTGTCCGGACGATTGGTCGCCGCGATCAGGATCAGCCCCTGCTGGCTGTCAAAACCATCCATCTCCACCAATAACTGGTTAAGGGTTTGTTCGCGTTCGTCGTTACCGCCGCCGATACCGGAAAAACGCAAACGCCCCACGGCATCGATCTCATCGATAAAAATTATCGCCCCCTTACCGGAAACTACTCCGGCCTTACGCCCCTGGTCGAACAGGTCCCTTACCCGGCTGGCGCCCACGCCGACAAACATCTCCACAAAATTGGAACCGGAGATACTAAAGAAAGGAACATTGGCCTCACCGGCAACCGCCCTGGCGATCAAAGTCTTGCCGCAGCCCGGAGGCCCGACCAAAAGCACCCCTTTGGGGATTTTACCGCCCAGCTTCTGGAATTTTTTCGGGTCTTTAAGGAATTCGATTACTTCTTTCAGCTCTTCCTTGGCTTCATCCACTCCGGCAACATCGTCAAAAGTAGCTTTTTCATTATTGCTCTGGATCTTGGATTTGATCTTGCCGAAAGACATGATCCGGCTGCCTAATTGTTCCCCCCTGGCCGCCATCATCCACCAGAAAAAGATCAGCAGTAATATCGGCCCCAGGTTAAAAAGTAAGGTGACCCAGAATGTCCGGGCCGGCTTGATCTCAAAGATCTTTAAATTCTGCCGCATTAAATTGAGCATCTCCGGGTCATTATCCGGCATATTGGTGAAAAACTTGGTATTATCGCTATATTCCCCCTGAAGCATATTCTCAGTCTTAGTCAGCTTCTTGATATGATCCGGATTAGTTTTAACGGTTTGGTACAGCTGGCTATAGGTGATCTCTTTGGGGACCCCGGTGACCGGGATATTATTAAAAGAGTTTAGCAGGACGATCAGCAGAAAAAACACCAACAACCACCCGAAAGGAAAACGCTTCAGGTTGTTGGGTTTATTGGATTTGGACTTTTTTGGCGCAGCCATTTTATCTCTCCGTATTCTTTAAGAAAATCTTTTGAAGGATTTTCGTAATGGTTAGTGAAAAGTGGGCCGCTCTTTAGCTCAAGCGGATTTTAGAAAAATTATTATACCCCGAAGCAAGCTTAAAATCAAGGGTTTTTACCGATGCTGTTGCATAGGGTTAGCGCCTGAAGAAAAGCAGATTATTTTTGGATTTTTGCACACAGATCCCCTTAGGCAAATGGACGATCGACCCCTGGGGGCGGTTGTAAATCAAATCCTCAAGCTCCTTAATGTGCTGGAAACCGATCCTGCGGGTATCCCCTTGAAGGCTGACAATGCTTTGGCGCAGCTTAAGGCGCAAAATTGCCGGGTGCAGCTTGGCGGCCCTTTTTAGATTAAGGCGCAAAGGGTTACCTTTTAAACTGCGCCGGGCTGCCTGCTCTAAATATTCATAATCAT
>CAINQO010000100.1 GCA_903852325.1 Candidatus Omnitrophota bacterium | reverse complement strand
GTTCATCCTGATCTCATTCTAAGGGCTCTTCTTGTCTTCTGGAGGGGGAGCCTTTTCTTTTATTTATATGGTAGAAAATTGTCCATCAAAAGGAGAATTCCGCCATTGATTTTCCGCTCACAACTTGTAGGATTAAGGCATGAAACAAGAAAACAAGCATCTCCTGGAAAGTTTGATGGAGATAAACAGGCAAAAGGCGGAAGAGGTCAGGAAGCTTCAAAATAGAAAAATTGAAGAGGATGATCGGTTTTTAAAGGAGTTCGAGCGCGTTAAAAAAGAGATTATCTCTCCGGTCATGGAAGATGTGGGAAGGCAGTTGGAGCGCTACGGGCACGTCTGCGATATTGTCCTGCAGGAGGAAATTCAGGACCAGGACGGCAAGATCCGCAATGCCAGCATCGCGCTTTACATCTTTCCCGAAGGAAAACGCGGTTGGCGGTTTGACAGCATTCCCTCCGTGGTTTTTTACGGCATAAAATTCTCCCGCAAGGTCTGGATCCACCGCAGCACGATGGTGCCCGCCCAGGGTGGGGCAGTGGGGGCAGTCGGCGAATTTTCCCTGGAAGAACTAAGCAGTGATTTTGTGGAACATAAGATCATGGATTGCCTGCAGGATATTTTTGTCTAAGAAGGACAGCGATGAAAAGAATTTTCTTAAGTTTCGCGGATGAGGATGCGGCCAGGGTAAAGCGTTTAGTGCCCTTGTTTTCCGGTTCGGGATATGAGTTAGATTATTATTCCGGATCTTTGCCCGGGGATTTTGATTCGCCGCAAGCCCGGGAGATCAAGCGCGCTCTCGGGGAGATGATCATCAAGTGTAATGTCGCGGTCTGCCTTGTCGGAGAAAATACGCATCGCAGTAAATGGGTGGATATCGAGCTTGAAAAAAACCGCAATAAGGGTAACCGGATCATCGCGATGGCATTGAAGGGGACGGTGGAGGCGGTCCTGCCGAAAGCGATCCAGGAGGAAAACCTCCGTTTTTATCCCTGGGATCCCCAACGGTTAAAGGAATTGATTACCGAAGAGCCGGTTAAGCTTTTCAAAAATGCCTATTCTTTTTAGGCGGTGCGCTGCCTGATTTTACAGGTTAAAGTTCTGCAGGATAATACAATTTAATAATTCCGCCGGAGATCAAATACTCGGTAATCTCCCTGTAGATCGCCCCGATAAAGAAAGGTTTTCGGGTTAATAGCCAGGTTCCGATCCCGATATGTTTGCGGACAAGGTGGGTGATGGGGAGTTCTAAGGCCAGATAAGCGGCCGGTTTTTCACTTTCCATCCTGATCAGTTTCTCGACAATGAAACGGCAAATGGATTTTGCCGCCGTTTTGGCTTTGGCGTTGGGAAAAATTATGAGCTCCCACCGGTAAAAACAGCTGTAGATCAACTCCTTTAATTCCTCGTCAAATTTCCGGTATTCTTCGGAAGACAGGGTCATTTCCATAGCTAAATTATAGACCCAAAAAGCAGCGCTTGACAAGAAAAATAATAGTAGTGAGGATGAGGTGCCTAATCCTCACTACTAACCCTTATCTGCTTGTTTTAAGGTATGTGCCTGCCGCTTCGCGGAATTGCGGCAGTACCACTTGGGCATTCATGCACCCCGCGCCTAGCGGAGTTGCGCGGGTGTACTTCCTCCTGGAGTAGATAATAGTCAATAAAAAGGGGATGGAAACCGTTTGCAGAAGCCGGGATCCCGTGTATACTTGCCTTGAAAATGAAAGGGCAAAATGCTTAAAAAGATACTGATCCTGGATGATGATCCGCAATTGCTGGAGGAGTTGAAAGGCTGCCTGGAGAACGAATATCAGGTTTTTACCCTGCAAAACTCCAAGTCCGCGCTGGAAGCTGCCGTGGAAATAAAACCGGATGTGATCCTTCTGGACGTAGAGATGCCGGGGGAAAGCGGTTTACAGATCGCTTCCAAGATAATGTATTTTTCCGATCTCCGGTCGGAAATTATTGTAATGTCGGGCAGGGAGGAAAGGCATAAGGCCGTAGCACAACTGTGCGGTTTTAAAGGCTTCCTGCTTAAACCCTTTGATTATGAAGAACTAAGAAGCACGCTTGAGGCGCCGGCGGCCGGGTAAAGACGGGAACTTGATCTATTTTCTCCCCAAGTCCAAAAAGGGCTTGGGATTTTTGGTTTAAAGAGGTATAATTTAAAAAATGTATCTTGGGGCGTATGGCAAGAGGAGGGGCAAAAATGAAGGATAAGAATTTGGCATTAAAAGCGGCGGGGATAGTTTTTCTGTTGGTGGCGATAATGCATCTTGTGCGCTTGCTTTATAGGGTGCGTATTCTTATTGGCGGCCACCGCATGCCCATGTTCCCCAGCTGGATCGGTTTTGTAGTTGCTTTGGGGTTAGGGCTGTGGATGTACGCCGCCAGTAAAGAATAAGGGCGGTTGCGTTTCGGTCAAAACGGACAAAAACAACCCAGGCATTTAATATCAATGGAGGCAAAATGCCTACGCTGGTAAAAATTATCGGAGTTTTTATAACGACAATTGGCATATTGAGCCTTATTTTTCCCAAGAACGCCAGGAGCATGATGCTTTTCTGGAGGCAAGGAAGGAACCTTTATGCCGCAGGAGCCATCCGGCTGCTGTTCGGCTGCCTCTTTTTATCGTCTTTCCGCTTTGCCAGGCTTCCGCAGGTGATATTGACCCTGGGAATCTTACTGTGCTTCGGAGGATTATTTATATTTATTTTAGGGTTAGAAAAAGTCAAGGCGATCGTGGCGCGGGTGGAGAAGAAACCCGACCCGCAAATACGCCTGCTTAGTCTATCCGTGCTTGTTTTTGGCGCTTTGGTCGTTTTTTCAGCCTAAGGGGTCTTAATGAGAATAAAGATCGGTATCGGTAAATTGACGGTTTTTTGCGTGCTTAACTCCTCCCAAACAGCCAAATTTATCTGGGACAGCTTGCCGATCACCGGTAAATCCGAGCTGTGGGGAGAAGAGGTGTATTTTTATATCAAGCCTAAGACCGGCATCGAAAAAGGATACGCCCGGGATGAGGTCGAACCGGGGGAGCTGGCTTATTGGCCGAAAGGGCCGTGCATGTGTTTATTTTTCGGCCTGACTCCCAATAGCAAGGGCGGGAAGATCCTGCCGGCCAGCACCGTGAATGTCTTTGGAAAGATGGAGGGGGATCCTTTAATCCTCTCCATCGTTACCGAAGGGCAGCCGATCAAGGTTGAGCGGGCATAGCTTTAAGATGGCGGCTATTGACAAGCGCCTGCAGGTTTGTTAAGATTAATAAATTTATTTTTTTTGTTCCTAATTCATTAACTAACATCAACTAGCGAGAGGAGGTGAAAAAAATGAAGAAATTGCTTTTTGTACTTATGGCGCTTTGCCTGGTAAGCTCTTTAGCTTATGCGGCTGATGCCACCGGTACCACTGCCACTATAGAAACGTCCGCGACTACCGGCAGCCAGTCAACAATGGCTACCGCCACTCCGGTCGCTACACCCGCAATCATGACGTTGAACGGGGATGTGATCGACAATATGTGCGCTGGTGCCAATAAGGCTAATTTGACTGATTTTGTCAAAACACACACTAAGGAGTGTGCTTTAAAGCCCGGATGCATGGAGACCGGTTATTCTATCTACGCTAACGGCAAGCTTTATGCATTTGATAAAGAATCCAGCCCCAAAGTAGCCGAGTTCTTAAAAAAAGCTGACAGCAAGTTACAGGTAACAGTTACTGCCAAGCAGGTTGGCGATGAGTTAAGTTTAGTCTCAATCGAAAACCAGAAATAATACATTCTTTAATACATACATAAAACAGCCTCGCTCAAGATTTACGGAGCGAGGCTGTTTTATTTCCAAAACATACGGTTAGGGTGGGTAGTGTGGATTAGGTGGGGAAGTGGGTTAAGTAGTGCGGATTGGTAGTGGGTGCAGCTACTCACTACCAATCCCCACCACCTAACTCACTACTTTACCCAACCCTCACTACTCAGCCAAAAGTTACGTTTTTGGTTAATCCAGCGCTTTTATTAATCAAATATAATGCTATAATAAACCCATAATATTCTTTAATCCAGAATGGGGTGAAAAATGCCAAAAAGCACAAGCAAACAATTATCTAATAACGAAATGCTTAAAATCGACGCGTACTGGCGGGCAGCCAATTATCTTTCTGTCGGCCAGATCTATCTCATGGATAACCCCCTGCTTAAAGAGCCGCTGGCGCTTAAGCACATTAAGCCGCGCCTGCTGGGGCATTGGGGGACTACTCCCGGTTTAAATTTCATTTATGTGCACCTTAACCGACTGATCAAGAAATATGATTTGGATATGATCTATATCACCGGCCCCGGCCACGGCGGCCCGGGACTGGTCGCCAACGCGTATTTAGAGGGAACCTACAGCGAAGTTTATCCGGATATTTCCCAGGATGCCGAAGGAATGAAGAAGCTTTTCAAGCAATTTTCATTCCCCGGAGGCATTCCCAGCCATGTCGGGGCGGAAACTCCCGGTTCCATGCATGAAGGAGGGGAGTTAGGTTATTCTTTGTCCCACGCTTATGGAGCGGCATTCGATAATCCGGAGCTGATCGTTGCCTGTGTCGTCGGTGACGGGGAAGCGGAGACCGGGCCCCTGGCTACCGCCTGGCACTCTAATAAATTTTTAGATCCTGTCCGGGATGGGGCGGTGCTGCCTATTTTACATCTTAACGGCTACAAAATATCCAATCCTACGATCCTGGCGCGGATCAGTAAAGGGGAATTGAATAAATTTTTTATCGGGCAGGGTTATAAACCTTATTTTGTAGAAGGGCATGACCCGAAAAAAATGCACCTGTTGATGGCCAAAACCCTGGAATCCGTAACTAAAGAGATCAAGGGAATCCAGGCAAAGGCGCGTAAAAGCAAACAGCCGGCGCAGCGCCCTTTCTGGCCGATGATCGTTTTGCGCACCCCTAAAGGCTGGACCGGGCCCAAAAGCATTGACGGACTGAAGACGGAAGGATATTGGCGTTCACACCAGGTGCCTTTTGCCGAAATGGCGGAGAAACCCGGCCATGTGCGCGCCCTTGAACAGTGGATGAAAAGTTACCGCCCGCAGGAGCTTTTTGACGCGCAGGGGAAATTGATCAAGGGTTTGGCGGAACTTGCGCCCAGAAAGAAATTACGGATGAGCGATAATCCTCATACTAACGGCGGCTTACTGCTGCGGGATTTAAAAATGCCGGATTTCCGCAAATACGCGGCAGCGGTGGAAAAACCCGGGGTAGTGGAATCGGAGCCGACCAAGGTTATGGGGATATTTCTGCGCGATGTAATGAAAGATAACCTGAAAAGTAAAAACTTCCGGGTATTTGCCCCGGATGAATTAACTTCAAACCGCCTGGGAGCGATGCTTGAGATTACCAACCGCGCCTGGATGGCAAAAATTTTACCGGAGGATGACCATTTAGCGGTTGACGGCAGGGCGATGGAGATCTTAAGCGAACATACCTGCCAGGGGTGGCTGGAAGGGTACCTGTTGACCGGCAGGCACGGTCTTTTTTCCTGCTACGAAGCTTTTATCCATATCGTGGATTCGATGTTCAATCAGCACGCCAAATGGCTGAAGACCTCCAAACATATTCCCTGGCGCCGCCCGATCGCCTCGCTGAACTATCTTTTAACTTCGCATGTCTGGAGGCAGGACCATAACGGTTCTTCCCACCAGGATCCGGGCTTTATCGATCATGTGGTGAATAAGAAGGCGGAGATCATCCGGGTTTATTTGCCCCCGGATACCAACACCCTGCTTTCCGTAACCGATCATTGCCTGCGCAGCCGGCATTACGTTAACGTGATTGTCGCCGGCAAGCATCCGGGATTACAGTTTTTGAATATGGACGCGGCGATCGCCCACTGCACCAAAGGGATCGGGATCTGGGAATGGGCCAGTAATGATAACGGTTCCGAACCGGATGTGGTCATGGCTTGCGCCGGAGATGTGCCGACCTTGGAAACTTTGGCCGCGGTGGACATCTTAAGGCAGAAATTCCCGGATTTAAAGATCAGGGTAATCAATGTCGTGGATTTAATGACCCTGCAGCCGCAAAAGGAGCATCCCCATGGGCTATCCGAGCAGGATTTTGACAGCTTGTTTACCGTGGATAAACCGGTGATCTTTGCTTTTCACGGGTATCCCTGGTTGATCCACCGGTTAATGTATAAACGCACTAATCATAATAATGTGCATGTGCGCGGGTATAAGGAAGAAGGGACAACGACTACGCCTTTTGATATGACCGTATTAAATGAGCTGGACCGTTTCAATCTGGCGGATGATGTGATCGACCGGGTCAGCCGCTTGCAGTCCCGGGCCGCGCATGTTAAGGATTGGCTGCATAATAAGTTGATCGAACATAAACAGTACATCACCGTTCACGGCGAAGATATGCCGGAGATCCGTAATTGGAGATGGTCGTATTAAAAACCACTATTCTTGTCAGGTTTTTAATACACGCCGAACGATACAACATTCGAATATATATTTAAATGTATTATTTAGGTTTGAGTTCGGCGCTAAGTTCCGAATGGGATAAAAAATAAATGGATAAACTGGAATATTTAGAAAAACAAAAAACGATCCAGGAGTGTTACGAGGCGCGCTGTAAAAGGTGCGGCTCCTGCTGCGGGGCGCTTGGCGATGATCCCTGCTCGCGCCTGGTCCGCGAGCCGGATGGTAAATATTCCTGCAGTGTTTACGCGCAAAGGATAGGGCTGCAGAGGACGGTTACGGGCAAGGAATTCCATTGCGTGCCGATCCGCGACCTTGGGCAGAACCTTCCTTTTCGGGGTTGCGCCTATTTTAGCCATGGGTAAGCTCAAGCTGGATTTGCATGATATCTTCAGTGACGGCCGCCGGATCGAAGAATCCCTGGAAAGGGTGATCGCGGAAGCGGTAAAAAAGAGGATTACCGAAGTGGAGATCATTCCCGGTAAAGGCAGCGGTCAGTTAAAGAAAAGCGTCCTGCGTTTCTTGGAACAGCCGCGGATCAAACAGCTTTATCACCGCCTGGAGAAGGATGATAAGAACTTCGGAAGAATATTCGTTCATTTTAGATATTAGGGTTAGTAGTGAGGGTTAGGTAAGGTAGTGTGTTTGGTAGTGAGGGCGGGTAGTGGGTTACACCCAACTACTAATCCCCACAACCTAACTCACTACTCGTCCCAATCCACACAACTCACCCAAGAAAAAATAAATAAAATAATACTGGACAAGAACGTGAATTGTGTTATACTTACGAAGTAGTGAATAAAGGATTAGATGTTCGTAGGCCGCGAGGTTTAGAAAATATCCTTCGCGGTTTTTTGTTTTTCTGCCGTTATTTGCTAAAATTCTAGAGGGAAGGGGGTAGTAAATAATGGCAAAGGGAAAAGTAAAGTGGTTTTCAGACCAAAAAGGGTTTGGGTTTATCACGCCTGAATCTGGTAGCGATGTATTTGTTCATCACAGCGCAATCCAGGGTGAAGGTTACAAGTCTTTAGCTGAGGGTCAGGAAGTCGAGTTCAATATCGAAAAAGGACCGAAAGGCGAACAGGCTACTAATGTAGTCAAGCTGTAAACTAAACCAAAACAAAATAGCCTGGCTTCTGTCATAAGAGGTCAGGCTATTTTTTTAAAAAACCGGGGAATGGCTCCGGGGTCAAGGAGGTTCAAATGAACACAGGAAAAATCAAAAAGTTAGTCCGGGACAGGGGTTTCGGCTTTATCAGCGATACCGATGGCCGGGAACTGTTTTTTCACCGCAACGCGGTGACGGAAGTGAAGTTTGAAGAGCTTACTGAAGAGCAGTCGGTTACTTATGATGTGGAAAAGTCCGATAAAGGCCCGCGGGCGATCAACGTGCGCGCCGCTTAAAATAAGGGTAAAATAGGGATAGCGCTAATATTCTTGAAGGGATTAAGAATATCGGCCGCTGTCCCTATTTTTTTGATTTCGAAGTCAACTTGAGAAGATATTAAAATACTTGGGATTTTTTCTAAAAAGTGTATAATATAAACTATGAAAAATGAACAGAACATCCAATCAACTATTGATTGCCTGAAGTGCAAAAAGCAGGCGGATTGCTGCCGTTTCGGGGCCTGGATCGACCTGGAAGAGGCCAAAAGAATATTGGAGCTTGGCATCAAGGGGGATTTTTTTCATCTGGAAATAGATAAAGAATTCCCTTCCGGATACAAGGTGGGCACCAGCTATGAAGACGAACGCTGCGCTTTTCAGGACGAAGACGGCTTATGCCGGATCCACAAGATCGATTATGCCCTGAAGCCGGTGACCTGCAAAGAATTTCCCTATGAAAACGGGAAAATCGCCCCGATCGCCGACGTGCTTTGCGTGGTGCATAAGGAAAATATCAAGAAAGCCAAAACCGGCAAGAAAAAATGAAGTTTTC
>CAINQO010000099.1 GCA_903852325.1 Candidatus Omnitrophota bacterium | reverse complement strand
GTAAAAATCAGGAGGAAGAAGATCAGCATAATGTCAATATTTTAACAGAGTATCCTTAGCTTTACAAAATATTAGTTTTAATATTTTAGCTGCCTGCTTTTTTTATTTTCTGTGCGTCTTAAGTAAATCCGTGAATCCGGGAGCCACCGGGTACTTTAAAGCGACCGCCCGGTCGTAATTTTTGACCGCCAAAGGGTATTGTTTTAGGTAATAATAGGCTACTGCCAGGTTGTTGTAGCCCAAGGGAAAATCAGGATTTTTTTCCAGAAGCTTATTTAACAATTCTACAGCTTCTGCATAGCGACCAGCAAGGATACAGGCCTCCGCCAGCCCGCTGGATACGCTCAAATTATCGGGAGCCAGTTCAAACGCTTTTTTTAATATGCCGTAGGCTTGCGCGTAATTGCCTGCCGCATTCAAGCGGCCGGCCTGGCCGTAATAATCCTTAAGCGTTTTTTCCTGTCTTTGGATCAGCTCCTGCTCGGCTGCCTGGATTTTTTCCCGGTCATTGGCTTGCCGGTACAAGTTCAGCAAATTATAATCAATCCCGATGGCATCCGGATTGATCCGTAACGCTTCCTTATACGCGGCTTCTGCGTTCAAGTTATCCCCTGCGCCGGCATATTCCAAAGCCAGTTCATTATAAAATCTCCAGCTTTGAGGAGCATAATGCAGCGTTCTCTGATAAAAAACAAGCGGTTGTTTCCAGTATCCGGCCTGCCTCCAGCATAGGCAACAATAGATCACCAATAGGCCGGTGGCAAAAAAACGCAAAGAAAAAACCAGAAACCTGTTCTTTGAGGGTCTCCGCAATAAAATGGCCAGCACGATAAAAAAACCCAGGCTAGGCAGATAAAGATAATGCTCCATAATAAAAGAGTGACTTACCGGATAAACATTGCTTACAGGTAAAAAGGTGATAAAAAACCAGCCGAGGGCGAAAAAAATACCCCGGTTAGCCGACCGGTTGCGCCAGGCCAGAATTAATAAACCTGCCGCCAGGATCAACCCGGCGACAACTTTAATATCGCTAAAGCCGGATATTTGCCGGGCGTATTCAATATGTAAATCAAAAGGAAACAAAAGCAGACGGGGATACTCGGAGATCCCGGCAAAAAAGACCGGGAGCCTTTCCAGCAATATCGCCGGAGAAATCAACCCTCCGGGGCCAGGCAAAACCAGCAACCGGAATAAAATATATCCCCCTAAAATGGCAAAAAAGGGCAGAAGCCTGCGAAAGGAAATTTTTCTGGCGAAGGCGTAATGGTAAAACCAAAGGAGAAAAGGCAGGACTACGGCATTTTCTTTGGAAAACAGCGCCAAAATAAAACTCAATAAAGCTAAACTATACGACCCCTCCCCCTGCAGAGAGCGCAGGTAAAAAACAAAACAGGCTAAAATAAATACCAAAACCAGCGGGTCGCTTAATCCGGAGATATAACAGACCGCTTCGGTGTTCGCCGGAGAACAAAGAAAGAACAGGCTGGCAAGGAAAGGAATGATTTTGTCCTGGAAAATATTTCTTAAGAAAAGGCAGAGCAGGAGCGCGGCTAAAATATGCGTAAAGATACTGATCAGGTGATACCCTGCCGGCCGGAACCCCCACAAAGAATAACCGGCCATTTGAACAGTCGTCTGCAGCGGCCGGTAAAAAGAAGAGCCGGCCTGACCATCCCCGCCGAAACCCGTAGCAAAAACCTTGGGAAGGTTGGACCAGCTCTTTAAATAACTATTGCCCTGGATCAGGCCATGATCATCCCAGATGAAAGCGCCGTTAACGCAGTTGGCGTAAAGCAAAAAACCCAGGATGATTATTGCGACTGCCTGCAGGAACCAGGCATGTTTATCGCCGAAGTTTATCTGCGGTCTTGCGCGCATTTAGTTACTCTTATACAGGCCGATCAGTTGCGCATTGGCCAGGATGTGCCCGGCCATCGCTTTTTCCAGCTGCTCTTTGCTTGTTCCTTCTTTTAAATTTAAAAACGTGTCCAGGGCATAAACTTTGAAAAAATAGCGGTGCGTTCCGGAGGGAGGGCAGGGCCCATGATATTTCATTTCTCCGGCGCTGTTCTTCCCCTGCTTTCCCGGGATACTGTTCTCTTTGATCTTCCCGAGCACAGGAATGTCAAAAACTACCCAATGCACCCAGGTGCCCGCCGGCGCATCCGGGTCATCGACGATCAAAGCCAGGCTTTTGGCCGCCGGAGGAATCCCCTCGATAGTTAATTCCGGATTGATATCCGTCCCGTCACAGCTGAATTCAGCGGGCATTAACTGGCCTTCTTTAAATTCCCTGCTTTTAATGTCCATTGCCCCCTCCCCTCTTGCTTCCCTGAAACCGGTAAGCAGCATAACCGCCAATACGCTAAGGTAAATTTTTCTCTTCATCTTAAGTTAATAACTTTTCCGAGCCGGGAATAATCCCGGTTATCGCTCCGCTGGATATTAAAATCCGGCGGGGAATTGCGCTTTTTAAAGGTATTTGACCACCATCGCCAGCGGCTGTTTTTTCGGGGCAGGACTGATTTTGGCCGCGTAACCCACCGGGATCACCGCCATAAATTCACCTTCCGGCTCCCCTAAGAAATACAAAACTTCCTTCTTGATGAGGATCAATACCCCCAGCCACACGGTGGCCAATCCCAAAGAAGTGGCAGCGATCAATAAATTCTGCACCGCAGCAGCGGAACTTTGTATTTCCATGATCCGGAAAAAATCCTTGGCCGTATGCTTATCGACTTTAAATAATTCCGTCCCCCGGGAAATAAGCTGGCCGGTATTGGCGATGGCGATCACTACCGGCGCCGAAGCAATGCTCCGGGAAGCCAGGCGCAGCAAGGTGGTAGAAGGCTTAGTGAAAGCGGACGCTTTTTCATTGACCAGGGCGGCCAGCTCATTCTTCTTTGCGCCTTTTAAAACAATAAAACGCCAGGATTGCTGGTTGTGCGCCGAAGGAGCCTGGTTGGCGGCGTTAAGGATCGTCTCCAGCGCCCCCGTGCTCACCGGCTTATTCAAAAACATCCTCACGCTGCGCCGGTTCTTTATGGAAATCAAGGTGTTGTTCTTAAACAAATAATTTTTAAGATTATTGATCATTTTTCTTTTATCCTTTTGTGGAGGAACCCGAAAGGAACGCTGAACCTCCGGCCCCGGGTTAATATTTCTATCATCCGCTGCTGATCATATGAAGGCTTAACCGGTAAATCATTAATTTGATCCTGGCGCAAATATTCTTTAAAATAGCGCTTCAACGCGATATCCATCCTTACCGCTCCGGCCCAGGTCAATAAATCGATTTCGATATCATGGAAACTATCCAGGTCCGTTCTCAGGCCGGCGATCATTTTATCTATTTCTTCAGGAAAAATATCATAGGCGGGCAGCTTTTCCCCGGGAAATTCCTGCGTTTTTCCGATCGCTTCGCATTTCTTTCCGGACAAATAGTCTTTTACCGGCTCCTCCAGGATCAGGATCGTCCCGGAAGGTTTTTGCGCCTGCGTCGCGCCGTATAAGATCCTTCTCCTTAACAGGATGATCTGGTCAACCGCGGTTTCGATGACCCGAGAGGTGTTCTCCAGGGAATGCGGATTAAGATTAGGAAACCACTGGGGGATATATTGGCCGGCATCGACCACGATAAAATTTTGGTTTTCGGTGTTTTCCTCCTGCAGGATGCTTTCCGACCCCAGATTATCGTATATCCCTCCGTCGCACAAAAAAACCTGCGCGGGCGGATGGGGATTGAATAAATTTTCTTTTCCCCGGCGGTTAAAAAACTTCCTTTTCCCAAGCGACAGCCGGTAGGGGGTAAAAACCGGAGGAGCGGCAGCGGAACAGGCAACCGCAAAGGATATCTTAATATCATTATCCTGCGTCAGCCCGATCTTGTCCCCGCCGAAATCCTTTTGCTTGAACCTGAATCTTTTTCCTGTATTTAAACAGGTGGCATTTGCCGACCACTCGGGGGAGGCAGGCAAGCTGCGCATCAATTTATTTTTAAAAAAAGCATTGAGCATAAACAGGCAGCTTACGCCGAACAGCTTGGCCGGACGGATATAAAACAAAAGGAGAATGTAGGCGGTAAGGCTGACAAAAAGAGGGGTTTTAAAATATGAGACCAGCCATAAATACGCTAAACTGGCTAGCGCCACGAAACCAAATACCGGAAAAGAGATCCTTTCTCTGAACCGGCTTTGACCTAAAGACCTGAGGGGCTGGCTGACCCGGCGGTCAAAATCCGCGGTATCTTTGAACGGCCCGGAGGATAGCGCCAGCATGATCTGCCCGGCGGTAATACTGCCTCCGGAAACCGAATCGATCCGGCAGACCTTATCCCCTAAGCCCAGCTCGACCAGCCGCCGGAAGGCGCCTAAAGAATAAAAGGTGGCCCGGAACCCTCCTCCGGAAAAAGCGATCCTCAACTTGTTTTCGCACGTAGAAGGCATCTCTAATAAACTCCCCTCCCCGGTCACTGGGTTTTATTTTTAGAGAAAAGCTTAAAACGGCTCAACCTGTTTTTTTCCAAAATAAACTTTACCATCACCCAGATATTTTGCACCCCGTATTTCAGGCTCCGGCGAAAATTAATCGAAGAGGCCTCGGGAAAATACCTGGCCGGGATAGGGATATCCCCCATCCGGTAACCCTGGAAAGCTGCCTGGGCAAGAAACTCAAAATCGAAGATGAAATCATCGGAATTTCCCGCATAATTGATCGTTTCCAGCACCCGGCGTTTATAAACCCGGAAGCCGGAGTGAAAATCCCCCAAGTTCTGCCCGAGGATAAGATTACCCAAAACGGTCAAAAAACGGTTGCTGATATATTTATATACGGGCATTCCCGAATCCAGCGCCTCTTTCCGGCTGCGGATCCTTGAACCGATAACAATATCGCAAATATCGTTGACAATAAACCCGGCGGCAAAAGGGATGACCCGAGGATCGTACTGGTAATCCGGATGCAGCATGACAATGATCTCGGCGTCGGTTTTAAGCGCCTCAGCGTAACAGGTCTTTTGATTCGCCCCATACCCTAAATTTTTTTCATGGGTAAAGGTCTTGATCCCCAAACTCTTGGCTATCGCCAAAGTCTGATCATCGCTTGAATCATCGGTCAAGATGATTTCGTCGGCGATGCCCGGAGGTATCGCGGCGATAGTCTTTTTTAAGGTCCGCGCCGCATTATATGCCGGAAGCAATATTAGTATTTTCTTATTCGCAATCATTATCCACCCTAGATAATTATATAGGAAACCCGGTGAATATCAACAACTCCCGTTAATAAAAAATAATTGCCTTCACTATTCATTGTTAAGCATGAACCGCCCGCTATCAACGCCGTTTTTTAAGAAAAACTGGATTCAGCTTCAAGATATGTTATAGTAATATCCATGGAAATTAAGCAACGCCGGAATTCCCGCGTAGCCCCTCTTACCGTGATCTTTGTTTATCTGTGCATTGTCCTGCTTACCCCCTTTAAAGTATTTAACTGCGGCTATCTTCCGGCCGATGACGCACTGGGCCGCGCCGCTAAAATAATCAGCGGTAAAGACTGGAAGGATATCCTTGTTTTAAGGGAGAATGTCCAGGCAGAAGTCCACCCCGGGTGGAACGCCATCTT
>CAINQO010000098.1 GCA_903852325.1 Candidatus Omnitrophota bacterium | reverse complement strand
GCCACTGAATTGATCCAGACCGTTTATACTACCCCGATAAAAGAAAAATTAATCACCAAAAGGGTTGCTGAAATCAAAAAAGCCAAAGCGATGGCGGTGGTCAGCTGCATCCCGGCTAAAGCGGAAAGATTTTTAAAACTAGCGGTCTCCGCCGGCGCCGATGCTTTTGTCGTGCAGTCTACCGTGGTTACCTTAAGGCATCTTTCTAAAGAATATAAAACTCTGGACCTGGTGAAATTTTGCAAAGCCAGCAAAATTCCGGTGATCCTGGGCAACTGCGTAACTTATGAAACAACTTTGGAGCTGATGAGCACCGGGGCCAGCGGTTTATTGATCGGGGTCGGACCGGGAGCCGCCTGCACTTCCCGCGGGGTTTTAGGGATCGGAGTCCCCCAGGTAACCGCGACCGTGGATGCGGCGGGAGCCAGGGATTTCTATTTCAAGCGCACCGGCAGATATGTTCCCATTATTACCGACGGCGGAATGAACCGCGGCGGGGATATTTGTAAAGCCTTTGCCTGCGGAGCCGACGCGGTAATGATCGGATCAAGTTTTGCCCGCGCCAAAGAAGCGCCGGGAAGAGGTTTTCATTGGGGAATGGCTACTTCGCACGTAAATTTACCCCGCGGAACCAGGATCCAGGTCGGTACTACCGGAGCCTTAAAAGACATTTTACTCGGGCCGGCAAAGGTGGATGACGGTTCACAGAACCTGGTGGGTGCTTTAAAGACTTCGATGGGGTCCTTGGGGGCCTCAAATTTAAAAGAAATGCACGATGTGGAAATAATTATCGCTCCTTCGATCCAGACGGAAGGAAAAATCTTCCAGGTGGGCCAAAGAGTGGGAATGGGGAAATAAATTGAAGAAAAAAGCCGGATACAAGAAACCGCAGGAAAGGAAAATCGGGGTGGCTAGACAAACGATCTTAATTTTAGATTTTGGTTCGCAATATACGCAGCTTATCGCCCGCCGGGTAAGGGAAAACAAAGTGTTCTCGATGATCATTCCCTATAATACTCCGGCAAAAGATATCGCCGCGTTAAACCCCAAAGGGCTGATTCTTTCCGGCGGCCCGGCATCAGTAGTCGATAAAAAATCCCCTTATCCGGATGCCGGCATTTTTAAGTTAGGGGTGCCGGTCCTGGGGATCTGCTACGGGATGCAGGTCATCTGTGAAATGCTGGGCGGCAAGGTCAAGCATACCCGCGAGCGGGAATACGGCAAAGTCGAATTATTTATAGACGATAACCGGGATCTTTTCAGCCACCTGCCGGGTAATTTTACCTGTTGGGCCAGCCACGGGGATTACGTGACCAAGATGCCCGCCGGTTTTTCCACGATCGGGCATACCACCAACACCCCGATTGCGGCGATCTCCAACCCAAAAAGAAAAATTTTCGCGGTGCAGTTCCACCCGGAAGTAACCCACACGGAAAAAGGCAACCAGATCCTGAGCAACTTCCTGTTCAAAGCCTGCGGCGCTTCCGGCAGGTGGACCATGCAATCCTTTATCCGGGAATCGATCGCCAATATTAAAAAGACCATCGGCAAAGATAAGGTGGTTTTAGGCTTAAGCGGCGGGGTAGATTCTTCAGTGGCGGCGCTTTTGATCCACAAAGCGATCGGTAAAAACCTGCGCTGTATCTTTATCGATAACGGGCTTTTGCGCAAGGGTGAGGCTGACCAGGTTAAGAGCGTATTTAAGGATATGTACCATTTAAATTTAAGCTATGTGGACAGGAGCAAAAGATTCCTGGAACGTTTGAAAGGGGTTTTGGATCCGGAGGAAAAAAGAAAAATCATCGGCGATGAGTTCGTTAAGGTTTTTGAGGAAGAGGCGAAAAAGACCAAAGGCGCCAAATTCCTGGGCCAAGGCACTCTTTATCCTGATGTGATCGAATCCGTGTCTCCCACCGGCGGCCCGAGCAGAAAAATTAAAAGCCATCATAATGTCGGCGGATTGCCCGCGCAAATGAAACTGATGCTGATCGAACCGCTGCGGGAAATATTTAAGGATGAGGCCAGACAGATCGGCGCGCAATTAGGATTGCCGGAAAATATTATCCAACGCCAGCCTTTTCCCGGCCCGGGACTGGCCGTGCGGATCATCGGAGAGATCACTACTGAAAGGCTTGATCTTTTGCGCGAAGCGGATAAACGGGTACTGGAGGAAATCACTAAAGCCGGGCTCTACGAACAGGTCTGGCAATCATTTGCGGTATTGTTACCGATCAAAAGCGTGGGGATCATGGGGGATGAACGCACATATGAGAATGTTGCGGCTTTGCGTTGCGTATCCAGCTTTGACGGGATGACCGCGGACTGGGTCAGGCTGCCTTATGAAGTTCTGGAAAGGATCTCCAACCGGGTGATCAACGAAGTAAAAGGGATTAACCGGGTTGTTTACGATATAAGCTCCAAGCCTCCCGCAACGATCGAGTGGGAATGATCTTTTCAAATCCTAAAAACGGATAGTTCCAAACTCTAAAATAAAATTTAGTTCTTAGCCGTAATGGTAAGCTTGGTTTTTAGCTTACTGCCGGTTTTTGCGTTTAATTTAAAGCGATGACCCATTCCGAGTTCATCCATCTGCATCTGCACACCCAATACAGCCTGCTTGACGGAGCCTGCCGCATTCCTGAAATCCTGGCCATTGCCAAAAGCTTTAAAATGGATTCCCTGGCGATCACCGACCATGGCAGTATGTTCGGGGCGATCGAATTTTACCTGGAGGCGCGTAAGACCGGCATTAAGCCGATCATCGGCTGCGAAGTCTATGTCGCCCCCAAAAGCCGGTTGGAAAAAGGGGGTTCCGGGATAGAGGATGCCGCTAACCATCTGATCCTTTTAGCCCGCGACGAAGAGGGTTACCACAATTTAATGAAGCTGGTTTCGATCAGCTACCTGGAAGGTTTTTATTACCGGCCGCGCATCGATAAGGAAGTATTGAGCCAGCATGCCGCCGGCTTGATCGGTTCAAGCGCCTGCCTTAAAGGGGAAGTGGCCTGTCTCATTCTGCAGAAGCGTTTTAACGACGCCTTGAAATGCGCGGATAATTATCAAAATATACTGGGCAAAGGGAATTTTTACCTGGAGATCCAGGGTAATTCCATTCCCGAACAAAAGATTGTTAACGAAGGGATGCTGAAAATTTCCCGCGAATTAGGCATTCCTTTAGTCGCCACTAACGACGTGCATTATCCTACCAAAGAGCGGGCTGCCGCCCACGAAGCTTTGTTGTGCATCCAAACCCAAACCACCCTGGATGACCCCAAGCATATGCGTTTTCAGACGGAAGAATTTTATTTCACCTCTCCGCAGGAAATGAAACAGATGTTCGCGCATTGCCCGGAGGCCTTAAAAAATACCCTGGAGATCGCCGAGCGCTGCAATTTAGAACTGGATTTTAACCAGCTACACCTGCCTAAATACACCCCGCCGGAAGGAAAGGATAAAGAAGTTTTCCTCCTTGAGCTTTGCGAAAAAGGCCTGGCGGAGAAAAACATCAAGGATGACCCGGAAGTAATCAAACGCCTGGAGCATGAATTAAAAATAATCAAGCATATGGGCTTCATCAGCTATTTTTTGATTGTCTGGGATTTTATCGCCTACGCCAAAAGCCAGAACATTCCCGTCGGGCCGGGCAGGGGTTCAGCCGCCGGAAGCCTGGTGAGCTACCTGCTGGGGATTACCGACCTTAACCCGTTGAAATACGGCCTGCTTTTCGAAAGGTTCTTAAATCCCGAGCGGATGAGTATGCCGGATATCGATATCGATTTTTGTTATGAACGGCGCCAGGAGGTCATCGATTACGTCACCCAAAAATACGGGCAGTCCAATGTCGCCCAGATCATTACTTTCGGAACGATGCAGGCCCGCGCCGTGATCCGGGATGTCGGCAGGGTGATGGCGATTCCCTACGCCGATGTTGACCGGATCGCCAAGATGATCCCGGCCGAACTGGATATGACCCTGAAAAAAGCGCTGGAGAGCGAACCGGAGCTGAATAATCTTTACAAAAATGATCCGCAAATTACCAAACTGGTCAATATCGCTCAATCCCTTGAAGGCTTAAACCGCCACGCTTCGGTGCATGCCGCCGGGGTAATCATCTCCGATAAGCCCCTAAACAGCTATATGCCTATTTATAAGACCTCTGATGACCAGGTCACTACCGGCTACAGTATGGGAACGCTGGAAAAGATCGGCCTTTTAAAAGTAGATTTTCTGGGTTTAAGGACGCTCACCGTTATCGATGAAACGATAAAATTAGTCAAGAAGATCCACGGCATCCAGATTGACCTCGGAAATCTGCCGTTGAATGATTTGAAAACCTACAAACTCCTTGCTTCCAGTCACACCATCGGGATATTTCAGGTAGAAAGTTCCGGGATGCGCGACCTGCTTAAAAAACTTGTCCCGGAAACCTTTGAAGACCTGATCGCGCTTCTGGCATTATACCGCCCCGGGCCGATCGGTTCCGGGATGTTGGATGATTTCATGAAGCGTAAACACGGGGTTAATCCGATCCGCTATGAACATCCTAAACTTGAGCCGATCCTGAAAGAAACTTACGGGATCATGGTTTACCAGGAACAGATCATGCAAATTGCTTCAACCCTGGCCGGGTTTACCCTGGCCCAAGCCGATATCCTGCGTAAGGCCATGGGGAAGAAGATCCCCGAGGTTATGGAAAAGGAGCGCAAGAACTTTCTGGGCGGCTGTATTAAAAACGGGGTCAAGGAAAGCACCGCCAGTAAAATTTTCGATCTGATCGAATTCTTTTCCGGCTACGGTTTCAATAAATCCCACTCTACCGCTTATGCCCTGATCTCCTACCGCACCGCTTATCTGAAGGCCAACTACCCGGTGGAGTTCATGTGCGCGCTGTTAACCTCGGAACGGGATAACACCGATAAGATCGTCGAATACGTAAATGAAGCGGTGCGCATGGGTTTAAAGGTGCAGCCGCCGGATATCAATGAAAGCGAAATATTATTTAAGGTCGAAGACCCTTCCACGATCCGCTTCGGGCTGTTGGCGATAAAAAACGTCGGCCGGGGCGCGGCGGAGTCGATCGTCACCCAGAGAAGCACCGGAAAATTCATCTCCCTGGAAGACATTTGCCAGCGGGTTGATTTAAGACTGGCTAACCGGAAAGTCCTGGAAAGCCTGATCAAATGCGGCGCCCTGGATGCTTTCGGGATGAGCCGGGCGAAAATGTTCGCCAGCCTTGATGTAATCCTGGAGGGGGCGCAAAAAGCGCAAAAAGAAAAATCCAGCGGGCAGCTTTCCTTCTTCGACCAGCTCGGCCAGGATAACGGCTTTGCCAAAACTGCCAACAACCTGGTGGATTGCAAGGAATGGCCGGAGCCGCAGCTTTTAGCTTTTGAAAAAGACATGCTGGGTTTTTACGTGAGCGGCCACCCGCTGGCCCGTTACGCTACCCAGTTGAAACGTTTCGCTTCCTGTTCGACGGCCAGCCTGCATGAACATAAAGACCAGGATACGATCAAGATCGTGGGATTGATCGTGAAAATCAAAAATACGGTAACCCGCGCCAAGCAGGAAAAAATGGCGATCCTCAAATTAGAGGATTTAGACGGAGCGGTGGAGGTGCTGGTGTTTCCCCGGGCATATTCTAAAATAAGTTCCCATATCCAGATCAATAACATCGTGCATATCCGCGGGACATTGGACCTTAAAGAGGAAACACCGAAAATTATCGCCGAAGACCTTTTTCCTTTTGAGGCGATGTATAAACTGATCTCGGCAATCAACATTAATTTATCGGGGATAAGAGAGAATATCTTTGAATCCTTAAAAACCTTACTCGCCCAGCACCGCGGTAATGTTCCCGTATATTTACGCCTAGAAAATATTCCGGCCGGAACTTCCCATCCGGCAGGAGCGGCTTTTTCTCAAGGAGGGGTAGCGGTTAAACAAGCCCCGGCTAAGTCCCGGGTGCAGCTGATCGTGGGGGAGGGCTTGTATGTCGAACCAAGCGAACAACTTATCCAAAATTTAGACGAACTTTTAGGGCAGGAGCATTTTTCCCTGGTGATTTAGGGGTTAATCCGTCCGTTTTTGCAGTAATTTACCCCGGAAACAGATTGTCCGGAATTTATCTTGCGCTTTAACCTTCCGATAATGAAGCTTAAATTTAGGCTTGACATCGTAACTTTTTGCTGTTATTATACTTAGCAATAGGGGGTGCGAGATGACTAAAAAAGACATAGTCTTAAAAGTCTCTGATGAAACCAATCTTAAGCAGATAGATGTCAAAAAAATAGTCCAAAGGACTTTTGACTGCATTATCGAAGCCTTGATCAGGGGCGAAAAAATCGAATTACGTAATTTCGGTGTTTTTAAGGTAAAACAAAGAAGAAGCCGCACAGGCAGAAACCCGCGTACCAACCAAGTGATCCCTGTCCCGCCCAGAAAAGTAGTTGTCTTCAAAGCTGGCTTGGAAATGAAACAAAAGATAAAATAATAACAAAAAAGAGCAGTAGGTAATCTGCCGGCCGGCAGATTACTCAGGGAACCCCTACCCCGGGAAAGCCCGCATTCTACCGCTTATATCATATTTGAATTTATATGTTCAAAAGAATCCCCGGTACCAAAGATATTTTGCCCCAAGAAGCATTATCCTGGCAAGCCGCCGAAGCCATAGCGAGAAAAATATTTTCCGTTTACAATTATCAGGAGATCCGCACTCCGGTCATCGAAGAAGCCGCGCTGTTTAACCGCACCTTAGGGCAGAGTACCGAGATCGTCCAGAAACAAATGTTCCTTATTCATAACCAGGAGGATACTTACGCGCTGCGGCCGGAAGGAACGGCGGCGATCGTGCGCAGCTACCTGGAGAACAACTTAGAAAAAGTAAACGGTTTTTCGAAATTATATTATATCGGCCCGATGTTCCGTTTGGAACGCCCGCAAAAAGGGCGTTTGCGCCAATTTCACCATATCGGCGCCGAGGCGATCGGTTCGGGGGAAGCCAGCGTAGATATTGAGGTAATCCGCCTGGCCGAACAACTTTTGAGGAGTTTCGGGATTTCCGGTTACAAGATCAAGCTTAACAGCCTGGGCTGTCCGAAAGATAAGCAGGCGCTAAGCGCCGGATTAAAGAAGATTTTTCAGGGTAAATTAAATCAGTTGTGCGCGGATTGCCGGGTAAGAGCGGAAAACAATGTTTTAAGGATCCTGGACTGTAAAAACCCGGAATGCCGAAAAGTCGTTCAGGAATCCGCCGCGGGGGCCGGCTGCCTTTGTGCGGATTGCCAGGCGCATTTTGAAACGGTAAAATCAGGATTGGATAATTTGGGTATCTCATTCCAGGTTGACCCGCAGCTGGTGCGCGGACTGGATTACTATAACCGCACGGTTTTTGAAATTACCCACAGTGATTTAGGCAGTCAGGACGCCATCGGGGCGGGAGGCCGCTATAACAATTTGGTCAGCGAATTGGGCGGCCCGGAACTGGGGGCGATCGGTTTTGCTTTCGGAGTGGAAAGGCTGATGCTGGTCCCGAATACTCTGGCGCCGAGCGAAACTAAGAAGCTGGTTTATTTAATTACCTTGGGTGAAGCGGCTAAATCGGCGGGCTTAAAGATCTTAGATCGGCTGCGCAGCGCCGGGATCCCCGCGGACACGGACCATTTGAACCGGTCCCTCAAAGCGGCGATGCGCTCGGCCAATGACGCCGGGGCGGCATTCGTTTTGATCTTAGGTGATGATGAATTAAAGAAAAATGTTATTGCGGTCAAAGATATGGTCAACAGCACCCAGAAAGAAACCACAATAGAAAATTTAATTAAGGAACTAAAATGATCAGGACTTATACTTGCGGGCAGCTGAAGGCGGAAGATACCGGTAAAGAAGTGACCCTTTGCGGGTGGGTGGCTAACCGCCGGGACCACGGAAAATTGGTTTTTATCGACATCCGCGACCGGTACGGCTTGACCCAGGTGGTTTTTATCCCTAAAGAATCCGGGGAAGCCTATAAAACCGCCCAGGAGCTGAGGAACGAGTTTGTCATTAAATTAAAAGGGAAGGTCAATAAGCGCCCTGGCGGCACGATTAATCCCAAATTAGCTACCGGTGAAGTAGAGGTCCTGGCCTTCGAGCTGGAAATATTAAACCCCAGCAATACCCCGCCTTTTGAAATCCAGGATGATATCGAGATCACCGAAGAGCTTCGCCTAAAATACCGCTATCTGGATTTGAGAAGGAACAAGGTGTTGAATAATCTGATCTTAAGGAGCAATCTTTATAAAATTATCCGCGGTTACCTGGCAGGCCGGGATTTTATCGAATGTGAAACTCCGATCTTGACCAAGTCCACTCCCGAAGGGGCGCGGGATTACCTGGTCCCGGCGCGGCTTAACCCCGGGCAATTTTTCGCCCTCCCGCAGTCTCCCCAGCTGTTTAAGCAGATATTGATGGTTTCCGGCATTGAAAAATATTACCAGATCGCCAAGTGTTTTCGGGATGAAGACCTGCGCGCCGACCGCCAGCCGGAATTCACCCAGTTGGATATTGAAATGTCTTTTATCGATGAAGAGGATGTTTTTAGTTTAACCGAAGGTCTGATGAAGCTGATCTTAAAGGAACTTAAAAATATCGATCTTCCCGTGCCGTTTGCCCGCATCACTTATAAGGAAGCGATGGAAAAATACCAGAGCGATAAACCGGACCTGCGGCCATCGACAGGGACGGAATTTGCGTTCTGCTGGGTAGTGGATTTTCCGCTCTTTAAGTTTAACGCCGAAGAAAAACGCTGGGAAAGCGAGCACCATCCTTTTACCGCCCCAGCCGAAGAGGACCTGGAGAATCTGGAAAAGGCCCCGGACAAGGTCCGTTCCCGTTCTTACGATTTAGTTTTAAACGGGATGGAACTGGGTTCCGGCTCGATCAGGATCCACCGCCAGGAACTCCAGGAAAAAATATTTAATATTATCGGTTTAGAAAAAGAAGAGATCCGGAAACGTTTCGGGTTCCTCCTTGAGGCTTTTCAATTCGGCGCTCCGCCGCACGGCGGGGTGGCTTTCGGGTTGGACCGGCTCCTGGCGATACTGGCGGGGGAAAACAGTATCCGGGAAGTGATTACTTTTCCCAAAAATTCAAATGCGTTTTGTCCGTTGACCAGCGCTCCTTCGGATGTCGATGATAAGCAATTAAGAGAATTGGGAATAAGTATTAAGGGAAAAACTTTAAAATAACAATTTTTCTGTCTTCGGGCGAAATTAATCCCCGCTCGCTGCGCTCGCGAGGACGGCGCGTCTAGATAAAAACTTAAAAAGGCTTGATTCGCAGTCACGGAAGAAAATTTAATTAATAACTTATAAGGAGGGAAATAAGATGAACAAAGCAAAATTAGCAGGAATCTGCGTATTAACTTCTACCTTGGCTTTATCCGGATGCGTCGCCAGGACCTACAACTTGACCCGTGACCGGGTGGATCAGGACATCTCCCCGACAATGGGTAACCGCGGATATATTATGGGTAAAGCTCCGGAAGAGACGGCGGAAAGAAAAGCTACCCGTACCACCAGGGTATTCGAATTAGAGTTGGGGCCGAAGAACAAAACCCAGGCTCCTTGCCCATCCACTCCTCCGCTGGCCTCCGCCAACGTGGAAGAGCCCCGGATGACCCAGGAGGCCCCGGAAGCGCAACCCGAAGAAACCAATGCAAATTACGAAAAATATACCGTCGCCAAAAACGATACTTTGCAGAAAATTTCGCAAAAATTTTACGGGACAACCAAAAACTGGATGAAGATTTATGATGCGAACAAGAATGTTTTGCACGGGCCGAATAAACTTTATCCGGGACAGGTGATCAACATACCTTCCGGCCTTAAGGTATCCGCTCCCAAAGTATCCAGGAAGCACGCGGCTAAAGAAGAAAATCTTAAATAAGGAACCTGCGGGCTTAGCCCGCAAGCACCATGGATAAAATAATCCGCTTTGAATCCCAAGAGGAAACCCAGGGGCTGCTGGGAGCCCAGGACACCAACCTTAAAAATATCGAAAGAGAATTTAAGGTCAAGCTTACCCTGCGCGGCGGCCATTTAAATATCCGCGGCGGCGCCGCGAATATTAAAAAAGCGGCCCAGCTGGTTGATTACCTGCTTCAGGGGTTGCGTTCAGGTTCTGCGGCAATCGGGGAAACCGACCTGGCTTGTTTGATCGCTAATTTAAAAAAAGATAAAAGTGTTCCGGCCGTCGGCCAGTTGGATACGGGGATCACCCGTTCCTGTTCCGGCAAACAGATCGGGCCCCGGACCGCGGGCCAGAAGGATTACGTCGAGGCGATCCGCAAACATGACATTGTTTTCGGGATCGGCCCGGCGGGTACAGGAAAGACTTACCTGGCGATGGCTTGCGCGGTGGAAGCGCTCAAAAAACAGGAGGTCCGGCGGATCATCCTGACCCGCCCGGCAATCGAAGCCGGGGAATCCCTGGGATTCCTTCCCGGGGATTTAGAAGCAAAAATCTCCCCCTATTTAAGGCCGCTTTATGACGCCCTATATGATATGATGGAGGCCGGGCGGATTGAAAATTATATCGAAACCGGGATAATCGAAGTGGCGCCGCTGGCTTACATGCGCGGCCGGACACTGAATGACGCTTTCATTATCCTTGATGAAGCGCAAAACTGCACTGCCGAACAAATGAAAATGTTCCTCACCCGCCTGGGTTTTGATTCCAAAGCGGTGATCACCGGGGACATGACCCAGAGCGATCTTCCGGCCGGCAAACCGATCGGCCTCTTGCAAGCCCAGGATATCCTTAAAGAAATCCCGGGAATAAAATTTATTTATTTCAGCGGTTCCGATGTGGTCAGGCACCAGCTGGTGCAAAGGATAATCGAAGCATATGAAAGAAATAATCAGTAAAGACAAGCTGATCGCGGCGGGGATATGCCTGTTTATGTTTGTTTTCAGCTGGCTGATCAACATTAACCTGGCCATTCCTTTCTTCCTGATCCTGCTTTATTTATGTTTTTATAAAAAATTCGCCCAGACTAAAAACGCCACCCTGCCCAATTTAACCTTTCTTTTCCTGCTTTCTTTCTGCCTGGGGTATTATCTGCTTCGCCACGGGCTGTTATTTTATTTTATTCCGGTATCGATCATCCCGATGCTGGCGGTATTATTAT
>CAINQO010000097.1 GCA_903852325.1 Candidatus Omnitrophota bacterium | reverse complement strand
GACCTTACGGATTTTGAGATCATCGCTCTGACCGAAAGGCCGGTGGATTAGATGAAGCTGCCGAATATACAGGTGTTCCAGGTTTTTCTCGGGCGTTTAAACAAAAAAGAAAAAATAATCTTTTACGCCGCGGTGGTTGCCGTCGCTTTGGTGGTGTTTGACCGGGCGATCATTTCTCCGGTATTTAATAAGATCCGCTCCCTGAATAAAGAGATCCGCGATAAGCAGGCGGAGATCAAAAAGGACTTGCGCATCTTGTCCCAGAAAGACAAGATCTCGGCGCAGGGGGCAAAATACGGCTCTTTTCTGGGCAATGCCCAGATCTCCGACGATGAACAGGTCACCTTGCTTTTAAAGGAGCTGGAAGGACTGGCCAGTAAAAGTTCGGTGTACCTGGTGGATATGAAACCCTCCGGGATCAAGGAGTCCGGTTCCTCGAAAAGGATCATGATCAACATGAACTGCGAAGCGCAGATGGAACAATTGGTTGATTTTATGTATAATATAGAGAATTCCAACAGCTTGATCTCCATTGAGAAATATCAGCTGACGCCGAAAACCAAGGAATCCAGCGTCGCCAAATGCAGTATTTCGGTTTATAAAGTGGTCGCCCTGTAAAAAAGGCGAAGCGGTTAAAAGAGGGGAGAGAATAAAATGAAAAAAGTATTTCTTTTGGTATTGGGTTTTGTCCTGGTTTTTGCCCTGGCGGCTCAGGCGCTGGAAACCACGCTCATTGACACGCGCAATGAAATTTTTCAGAACGCCCAGGAGATGAAAAGTTATTTTGCCACCACCCGCGACCCGGTCCTGTTAAACAACATGTGGGACTCTTCGATCATGGCGATTTCCCAGCTGGACGCTTATTTCACCATGTTGGCGATATTCAACACCATAAAAAAAGAGGAGACCGATACGGTGGCTGTCGGTTACCTGGTTAAATGGTTAAACCAGGTAAAAGATTCTACCGCCATGGAAGTAAAAAGCCTGGACGCGGTAACCAAGACTTCCGACGCCCGCAGTAAAGCATTGATGGCAAAATCAAAGACACTGTTCAATAACCTGATTGCCCGCATCGGTAAAGAGCTGGAAACCGTCAACCAGTATCAGCAGACGCTGAAAAAGCAATAAGGAGAACCGCCAAAGACAATGCATAAATTCATTCTGCTTTTTCAATGCCGGGACCGCAAAGGGATCGTTGCCAGGATCTCGGAGTTTATTTTTAAGATCGGAGGCAATATCATTACCGCCGACCAGTACAGCACCGACCCTCAGGGCGGGCATTTTTTTATGCGCGTCGAATTTTTCCTGGACAGCGACCGGTATGACCGCGCCAGCCTGGCGCAGGAATTTTTACCCTTAGCCTCCGAGTTTAACGCCGGATGGAGTCTTTTTGACCGCGCCCAACTCCTGCGCATGGGGATCTTTGTCTCCGAGCCGGACCATTGCCTGGTGGAACTGCTTTATTTATGGAACTCCGGGGAACTGAATGTGGAGATCCCCTTTGTGGTCAGTAATTTCGAAAAACACCGTAAATTGGTTACCGGATACAACCTGCCTTTTCATTATGTGCCGGCGGATAAGCATAACCGCCGCGAGGCGGAATTACTGGCTTATGTCGGCCAGGCTACCGATTTTTTGGTCCTGGCCCGTTACATGCTGGTCCTTTCCGCGGATTTTCTGCAAAAATACAATAAAGATATAATCAATATCCACCACGGTTTCCTGCCTTCCTTTAAAGGAGCCGATCCCTACGGCCAGGCGCTGCAAAAGGGGGTCAAGATCATCGGATCAACCGTCCACTTTGTAAGCAACCAGCTGGATGAGGGGCCGATCATCGCCCAGGAAGTTGAATATGTATCGCACAAGGACAGCCGCCAGGAGTTGATCCGCAAAGGAAAACACGCGGAAAAGAAAGCGCTGGCGCAGGCCATCTCCAGCTACCTTGATTACCGGATCATCAAACACGAAAATAAAACAATTGTTTTTTAAGGATAGGCAGCGCGGCGGTTTGAGGAGCGAACATTGTCTCAAAAAGCGATAATTGTCGGCGCCGGGGTAGGCGGTCTGGCCGCGGCCGCGCGGCTGGCTAAAGATGGCCTGGAGGTGGAGGTTTATGAAAAACTTTCCTGCTGCGGAGGCCGCAACAATCTGATCAGCGACCGGGGTTTTAAGTTCGATACCGGGCCTTCCTTTGTTCTCATGCCGGATTTCTTCGCCGAAGTTTTTTCTTACTGTGGCGCCAAAATCGAAGATTATTTAGAGCTGCGGTTTATCGACCCAAGTTATAAAATTTTTTATGCCGACGGGGAAGTTTTGACCGTTTACCGGGACAGCCGGCGCACCAAAGAGGAGCTGGAGCGGATAGAACCGGGTGCTGCCGCACGCTTCGATGATTTTATCCGGGAAACTGCCCGCATTTACGCTATTCTTAAACCGTTGCTTTATAAATGCGTCACGGTCAAGTCGCTGATTAATCCCGGTTATTGGGGGCTGGCCGGAAGGATCCGGGCCTTTGAGTCATATTGGCACTTGGCGCGTAAATATTTCAAATCCGAAAAACTCTGCTATGCCTTTACTTTCGAAGCGATGTTCATGGGGGTTTCCCCCTACCAGGCCCCGGCCTTCTACAGCATAATCACTTATACCGACCATGTGCAGAAAATTGCCCATCCGCTGGGCGGGATGTACCAGATCCCTCTGGCCCTGGAAAAACTGGCCGGTAGCCTCGGGGCGAAATTCCACTATAATTGCGCTATAGATAATATTGAGCGGGAAAATGGACAGGCTGTGCTTTTGAGGGGCAGGGAGCGGATCCGGGCGGATTACACGGTAGTAAATGCGGACTATGCTTACGCCCAGACAGATTTGCTTAAGCGGCCGATCCAGGATTTTAAATATTCCTGCTCCACTTATCTGATCTATCTGGGGTTGAAAAAGAAGCTCGGGGGCGGCCTGGCGCACCACAATCTGTTTTTCAGCCGCGATTTAAATAAGAACCTGGAGCAAATCTTCAAGGAAAAAACGATCCCCGCAGAGCCGTCTTTTTACG
>CAINQO010000096.1 GCA_903852325.1 Candidatus Omnitrophota bacterium | reverse complement strand
GCTGATCTTTTTTTGCTTTTCCAAAGTAGAACTTTTTTTCTCTTTTTTTACAAACCCCGGGGTAAGCGTATCGGTTTTGGAATTATAACCGCAGTACGGGCAAATCTCATCGTGCTCCCCGATCACCTCTTCGCAATAACGGCAAGTTTTCATGTTTTCTCCGCTCTTGATCTTTAAATCCGGTTAAATAAATAAAGATAATTTGTTCAATTTATTCTCCCGCAGGAACAATACATTTTTCATCAAGCTCAAGGCCCCGGTCAAATACCCTTGCGGGTTCGGGCTGTTTGCCCGTAAATAATCCTGCGCCTGCGCATATTTATCTTCCAGCTCCCGCCGGGGATCAAGGCTTTGATTGATCACGGTAACCTTACCCTTGGCCAGGTCTTCATCATAATCGTAAAAATCATCCAGACAGGCAAAAAACTCCGCGGTAACATCCAGCGCCCGGTTAACCGCCTGCGGTAAATCATTCATCATAATATACATATCCAGAAGGAACCCGTTCTTGATCTTAAAAGGGATATTCCCTCCGCCGCCGGCGGTGCGGTTATCCTGGGCATCGCTGACCTGCTTGAGCAAAGAATAGTAGTTGGCGAATTCCGCCGGTTTTGCCAATTGGCGGATCTTTCCACGCAGTTCCAAAAATAACCGGTAATCCGGGTTAGCGATCAATCCTTTGTCAGGGGTAAGGGCGAACAAAACCTCTTTATCCAGGCCGCCGCTATCCAGCAAATCGTCATAAACCCGTTTCAAAAAAGAGATCAGGACGCATCTTTTCCCCGCCTCCCTGCCCACTTTGATATTATAAGCGGAAAATAAAGCGGTATGTTCATATAAAAGGATCGCCGCCATTTTAAAAAACCGGTAATATAACTGTTCCGGCTTAATTTTAGCGCTGCGGATATACCAATCCGGGATAAATTCTTTAAAACCCGCGTCACTTGCCCGCAGGCAGTAGAACCACCGGGAGCTGTCGGTATTTATGATTTCTTTTACCGAAGCCAAAAGCTGCCGGGAATGCGCGGGGGAACCCCCCTGGCTTAACATATCGCGCAGCTGCCGGAAAAGTTTTTTCCCTGCCGAAGACAACCCCAGATACAGCCAAAAGAATTTCAAATGTTTTACCATCATCACCTTTTAAAACAGGAAAATATTTTTTCCCTGTGATTTTCGCTCAGCAACGTATCTAACTTGCCCTCCCGGGCCTGCGCCAGCGCCAGCCTGCCGAAACACAAAGGGTCTTGGGCAAACGCCCTCCGGCTTTTTCCGGGATAAGTATATCCGTTCCCCCGGCACCCGTAACAAATCCGGAATTTCCTGCTGTAATCGCAGCCGGCGCAAAAACCCTCCAGGTTTTCGTAAGCCTGCCGGGCGCGTTTCAATAAAATACTTTTGCGCAGTTTACGGAGGATACCCGGATCATTAATGTTGCCGATCCGCCTGTCTACCCCGCAACAAAAATTAAGGTTCCCGTTTCTTTCCAAAAATAACCCTTTGCCCCAGGTCAACTTATCGCAGGGGGAAGGAAAAATACTCCCGAAGGGTGGCTGCCAGATCCGGGATCCAGCCGCCTGCCTCCGGCTTAAGCCGTAACGCCAAGACAGGTTCAGGAGAGAAAGTTTATAGATATCCCGGACATACTGCTCCGGCCGGATATCTAAATGCTTGTAATTCTTTACGCAGGAGCCCTTGATCACCGGGACCTCCACAAAAGGCAAAAACCCGTTCTTTAAGCAATTCCTCCAAAAGGCGGGCAGGTCCCCCCGGTTGATCCCGGTGTATAAAAATTCCGCCACCACCCGGGTTTTCTTATACCCCTTACTTAATTTCTTTACCAGGGACCAGCTTTTGCGGATTTGCGGGTAAGCCTGTTTATATCTTATCAGCTTCTTTATCGATTCCCGGCCGCCCCAATCTTTCATGAACAAAACTCCCCGGTTATCGAATAAAACCTTCAGCACCGATTCATCCAAAGAAATCCCGGAAGTGGCCAGGCAAACCCTGACTTTCAGTTCTTTACTTAACCACTCGAGCAACTCGATAAGGAATTTATTCGGCCCGGCAGCTTCCCGGTCCCAAAGGGTCGGCTCCCGGCCGTAAATCGTCACAAATTCCATCCCAAATCTTTTCAGCTTGGAAAAATAAGACTTGAAAAGCTCCAGTTCGGCGCGCAATTCCGCCTCGGTTTTAACGGATTTCTCATCCGGATAGGCCGCGGGGCTGGGACAGGTGATGCATCCTGCCTGACACCTCCCGGTAATATTAAATTCGATATATTTAACCGTGGCCGGCTTTGCGCTGACTGCTTGGCCTGCGGTTTTCGACAGCCCCCAGGGATTTTGCCGGGTGGGAAGTTTAGGATTTTTCATTTTTTTGGTCATGCGGGGATTTTAGTTCTAAAAAAGCCCGATAGTTATCCGCCATCACCCTGGCCAGCGGAGCGGTAATCGTATTTGCCGGATTAAAAGATACGGTGGGCTTCCACCCCCGCGGCAAAAGATGCGCCTTCAACCCTTCCTGGTCGGAATAAAGCGGGCATTCTCCCCCGTACCTGGCCGTGCACCAGTCCTGGAGAGAATCTTTGATCGATTTTTCGCCGTTTCCCCTGCCGATATTATGCTTAGAATAATGGAAAAAAGGGCAGAATTTTATGTTCCCGTCGACGTCGAAAAACAGCAGACCCAAACATTTTTTTTGCGCGGTTTCCTGCATGTATATTTCGCCGCCGGCGACAATTTCTTTTTTTCTTTTTTCCATTAAATAATAAGTTCTCGCCGAAGGAACCAGCCCCGGCCGGGCCCCGGGGCCCACCGGGATATATTCCAAATACCGGGCAAGGATCGCTCCCCGGCTTTTCATCTGCCGGACAAATTTTTTGCTTAAGACCTGGCGGGCGTTGGTGTTGGTGACCATGGATAAATACCCCCAGCTCATCCCCGCCGCGTTTAAAACCCGGATCGCCCGCTGCAATTGGGCAAAACTGCCCTTACCTTTGAAATAATCATGCTGCCTGGCGCTGGTTCCGTCAATACTTAAAACCGGGATAAGGTTGCCCAGCCCGGAAAGTTTTTGCGCGTATTTGCGGTCAATTTTACCGCCGTTGGTAAACATAAAAAACATGATGTCCGGATTGGTTTTGGCAATGGTTAAAACCCGCCTGTCCAAAACCGGTTCCCCTCCGGTAATAAAAATATGTTTATAATTTTCGCGCGCTAGTTTAATGATCCGGCCGATCACCCTGGCGCTCATCCTTTTATGCGCCTGGGCGCGGGAATAACAATGCGGGCACCGGCGATCACAGCGCTTGGTAATCTCCATTACCAGCGATCCGTGCCGCCCGTCTTTATTGATCTTCTTGGCGTATATTCTCAGGTAAGCGCGTAAAAAAGCGTCCCGGATACGGGGATTAGCGGAAAGGGCGATAATTTTGCGGGCCCGGGATAAAAATACCTGCTGCTCTGCGGGATCTTGCGCCAGCCGGCGCAAGGCCGCCGGATCAGTGAAAGCGCCGGGGGAAAAATGTTTATGCAATAAACCTGATAATTCCGGAATAATTTTTTTTCTGGCAGTATTCATCATTAATCTTAGCGTTGCGCCTTAATTAACAGATGTTAAAAAAACCGTTCTCCACATCCGCCCGGTTCTTCCTGGCCTGGATTACCCGGGAGGTGATCATTCCCATAAATTTCAAAAGCTTCTCCGGATGGCCGGCATTACGGGTGATGATCTGGCGGCACTGCTCAAACTGGTCCTGCAGAGCTTTTTCCGGGTCCGCAACCAAATGCATATAAGTAATACGGTTATTTTTTTTATCCTGCTCTAAATCCGCCAGTTCATCCAGCATATACAGCCACCGGGCAATCGCCGGCAGGGTCTCTTCTAATCCTTCCGGTATTTCCGGGACCATTAAATACATGAACACCCGGGCGATAAAGGGAGCGGCGTGGGTTAAAACGATTTCCGCTTTTTCCGGAGTATACTCAAAGGTGCCGCAAGCAGCGGCAAACCCCTCCATGTGCCGGTAATACCGGCCGAAACGCTCCGGGGGAGCAAACCTGGTTTCCAACTGCTTAAGCTTCCTTAAAAAAGTCATCGCCTGGGGAATGGAAACCTGGTAATCGAAACTGGCGCAAAGTTCTTTAAAAGAATATCCTTCCAGGTCCGACAGGTCATTCCATTCCCGGTGGGTAAAAGCGGCCAAAACGCAGCGTTCTTCCGCGCGCTCATCATAAGCTACCCCGAAAGCGTCCAGTATTTTTCCCCAGATCATCAGGCAAAACCAGCCGTAAGTCACAAACCTGGCGTACATGGCCAACTGCTCCCAACCTAATTCAGCACAGAGCTTCCGTGAAACCTGTCCGGCAAATACCCGATCGCATACCCTTAAGGTCCTGAGGAAATAATGTGTTTGCCGGAGATTGAATGCCGCCGTTTTTTCCGCGCCTTTTCTTGAGCGGCGGGATTTGGCGATGGACTTATGCAGGTAGCACTTGCCTTCTTTGCTCAACAATAAATAATTTTTTAAAACCTCATACCCCATCCTGACGCCGGTCATTTACCCCTCTTATCGGTGATGTTATTGCAGTTTTCCGTCGGAAATTTGGATGCAGCGGTCGCAATACTCCAGCGCTTTCTCCTCATGCGTCACCATGATGATCGTCACCTTTTTTTGCTTATTCAGGGTTTTAAAAAGAGCGAGGATATTTTCCGTGTTCCTGGAATCCAGGTTGCCGGTCGGTTCATCCGCCAATACCAGCTGGGGATCCATGATCAGGGCCCGGGCAATCGCCACTCTTTGCCTTTGCCCGATGGAAAGGTTGTGCACGGAAGCGTTGATTTTATCACTGATCCCCACCAGGTTGATGATCTCTTTTGCTTTTTGCAGTTTTTTCTGCCTGCTTAAGGAAGACTCCATTAAAGGCAGGGAAACATTTTCTAAAACATTGAGCACCGGCCACAAATAAAAAGACTGGAATACAAATCCCAGATGGTTAAGCCGGAAACCTTTGCGCCGGTACAATTCCCCTGCTTTTTGCCCGGAAAAATAAACCTCTCCGGAGCTGGGCCGGTCCAAGCCGCCGATCAAATGTAACAGGGTGGATTTACCGCTGCCGCTGGGGCCCTTGACTCCCAAAAACTCACCTGCAGGTACCTGCAGGCTCACTCCCTCCAGCGCCTGAACCCTGCCGTCTTCATAAAAACGGGATAGATCGACCGTCTGGATCAAGCAATCTTTATTCATAGCGTAAAGCCTCAATGGTTTTTATCGAGATCGCCCTGATCGCCGGGTAAATCCCGGATAAAAATCCTACTGCCAGGGACACCAGGATCACCTTGGCCATAAAAATAAGGTTGTAATCGATCCGGCCGATATTCTGCAGCTGCGGGGAAGAGACCAGGATATTCATGATCCCGTAGCCCAGGGCCAAACCGAAACCCCCTCCCAAAACTCCCAAAAGTACCGCTTCATAAAGCACCAGCGCCAGGATCCGGGATTTCCTCCAGCCGATCGCCAGCAAAATCCCGATCTTGCTGGTCTGTTCCAATACAGAGGTAACCATCGTATTGATGATCCCCAAAATCGCCGCGATAAAAGCAATGATCGATACCGCCCAGGCAAAATTAAGAAAATAAGTCATCGTATTATCGGCGGAAACGATATCTTCAATGCTCCTGACTTCAGTGTCCGGCAAAAGCCCGGCGATCAGGGAACGGGTACCTTCGATCTGCTGCTGTTCATTTACCGGTTTACCTTGCGCAAATCCCCCTTTTTTGACTGACAGGTTCAGTAAAGTAACTTTGCCGGGGACTTTTTTAATTTTCTGGAGTTTTTCTAAAGGCACCACGACGCTGCCTTCTTCAAACATGCTTTTGCTTTCAAAAACCCCGCAGATAGTAAAACGGTTGCCCTTTACTTCTATTTTATCCCCGATCTTCTTGCCCAACTTCCTGGCAATATTGGCTCCGACCAAGGCCTCTTCTTCTTCCTGGGGGATGCGCCCCTGGATCTTTATTTTGGAATAAAGCCGGGAATTCTTCTCCCAGCCCAACACCAGAAAATAATCTTTTGCCCCCGCTAACGAAAAATCGAGCAACACTTTACTGACGGAGAGCACTTCCGGCAACTGCGCCAGCTTATCCGCGTATTGCTCATCGATGCCGCTGGATAGAAAATCAAAGTTTCCCTTTTCCCGCACCACCAGGTCAGTCTGCCGGGATTTATACATCTGGCGGAATTCATCCGTAAAAACTCCCGCCAGGCCGACTAAGGAAACAAAAACAGCAATACTGGTGCCCACCCCTAATATCGTCAGGCCGGTGCGCATTTTCCTGTACCAAAGGTTTTTAAAAGCCAGGGAGGCAAGGTTCATCTTCGATTTTTTCCTTAAAAATACTACCGTCGCTTAACAGCAGGATAATTCGGTAATTTTATTTTCGATTAACTTTTTATGCTTCTGCTCTTCAGTCACCAGGAAAGAAAGGAGCTCCGTCAAAGAGGGATAGCTGATGAGCATCTCCTGGTATCCCTTGATCGCTGATTCTTCCTTGGTTAAAGCCAGCTTTAAAACTTCCATTTCCGTCATTTCGCCTCTCCTTTTACCGCTTAGTTAAAAAAAAACCCTCCAGATGTATTCCATCACGGAGGGCCGCAATAATCAACCCCGCCTGAAAAACAGGACAGTTACCGATGTAAAACAAAGGCATGTTTATGAACTCAAATCCTTCCTCTGGCAAGGCCTAAGCGCTGCTTTAGGGTTAAACTTTAATAGGGCTCTCCGATTACCTCGCCCAGGGAAGAAACATGCCTTAAGATCAGGAAAACAACCACCGCGTAAATCACGCAGCTTAAGCCGATCCAGGCTTGGTTTTTCAAGCACCACTCATGGAAGGTATAAATATTCTGTTCTAATTTGGGGACGTACCTTTTGCGGAAACCGAATTCCCTGGCCAGGGTTTTTTCCAGGTTGCGGTAGTTGCTATACACTAACATCGTGATCCCAACCAGAAAAACCACCGGAGTTGTCCAGATGATCACTTGGCGCAGCACATCGAAAAAAGTCCAATCTTCAAACAAGGTAAATTCCATTTCCTCTCCTCCTTTTTCGTCCAGAGTACCTTTATTGAATAACAGGAGATAGCTTTTGCTTAGGCTTACTAACGATAATTATAACCAATAATTAAAGTTAATGCAACCAATTAATGCTGGTGGGGAAAAAAGAAATGAGCGAAAAACAGGACAGACTTATCGGGCGGGGAAAAGGCTAATTGGCAATCTGCTGAATAGACGGGTCCTCAGAGGCGACCTTGGGGACCCTGACCTGGTAAAATAACTGTTTCTTCCCGTATTTTTTCAAAAAAGGTTCGAAGGAGTCCGCCACAAATTCCTCGTAAAAAATATACCCGACCAAGGCGATCAAAATAAGAAGTAATAATTTCCTGAACATTGCTGATCCCGAAGTTTAAAAATACACCTTTAAGCTTAGTCGCTTGCTAAAGGATTATTTTTTGTTTCTGATTACTTTATAAATAATAACGCCAACATAAACCCAAGTCAATTTAAATTTTTTAAAGGGTGCGCGGATAAAATTTTACAACCCGGCTCTAGGCAGGATAATTTTTGACCCCAGATAGATCAGGAGCAGGCCGCAGCTGATCCGGACGAATTTTTTTATTTTGCGGTTGCCGGAAAAACTGCCGGCCAGTTTCCCGGATAAGCCGGCCAAGAGGATCATCGGGGAAAGGCTTGCCCCTAATCCGAAAATGAGGGCGTAAAGCGCCCCTTCCGGAGCGGAATGCGAGATGATTACGATATAATCTAG
This sequence comes from Candidatus Omnitrophota bacterium, assembly GCA_903852325.1. Taxonomy (GTDB): domain Bacteria; phylum Omnitrophota; class Gorgyraeia; order Gygaellales; family Profunditerraquicolaceae; genus UBA6249. The sequence continues at coordinate 21,422 of CAINQO010000096.1, read as the reverse complement.
AACGCCCAGGAGCGGCAGGCAGGGTGAAAATCCCGCCAAAAAACCCAGAATCCCGGCATTCCTTAGATTGCCCCGGGAAAAAAACGCGCAGTATTTGCTGCTCAAGGGTTCCCGGGAAATGAAAGTAAGGATGCCGATAAGCAAAATAAACAAACCAAAAACCAGGTTGATCGACTTAAAATAGTTTACAAAAATCCCGCTTTTGAACACCCCGGAAAAAATACCGCACAGGGCGCCCAAGAGTACATAACTGAAAATCTTGCCGATAGAAAAAAACAGGTAGGAAACCAGCGCCTGCTTAAAAGAAGGCCGGTAGGCGGCAATGAATCCGGTTAAAATCGGCGCGCAAAAAGCGACGCAGGGCCCGGCCCCCAAAAGTAAGCCGCTTAAAAATAAATAATATAGACTTTCTTTCATCTCAGGATTAATATATGACAAGCAAAGGATTTGTCCATGATTATCTTTACCGCCTTAGGAATAATCGCTTCGGTATTCCAATTGGTGATCTTAAGGGAGTTAAACTTTTCCGTCGCCAAGCAGGAATTTGTTTTTATTCTGGCCTGCGGCGCCTGGATCATCTTTTGCGCCGCCGGCAGCAAAATCCGTCCAATCAAGAAAATCCCCCTGCCCTGGCTGGCCCTCCTGGCCGGCATCACTTTTTCTCTTTCACTCTGCCTGATCCATACGGCTAAAGCTTTAAGCGGTATAAAATATTACGAACCTTTAAGCCTGCCGGCGCTGATCATTTTCAGCCTGCTGCTCACCGGACCGGCTGCCCTGGTTATCGGACTGGGATTCGCGGAACTGGCGCGCAGCTATGCCCCGGAGGATCTTTCTTCCGCCGGTGCTTACGCTAATTTCTTCGCTTTTGAAGCAATAGGCTTCTTTACCGGAGGGCTGCTTTTTACCTTTTTATTCAGGGATTATTCCAACCCGCTGGTTTTTTCTTTACTGCCGTTGATTTTATTGCCGGTGGAAAGGGAGCTTAACCGGAAAATCAAATTTGGCGCTTTGATCATTGCGGTTGCCGTCATCTCTTCGGCCGGTTTCGGCCGGATCATGGAAAGGGAGTTTGACGGGTCCAGGATCATCTTTAACCGGGGTTCGGGTTACGGCCCGGTGATTGCCGCCGAGAAAGCCGGGGTAACCTCCATATTTTCTTCCGGCGCGCTTTTAGCGACCAGCGAAGACAAGGCCGCAAGTGAAGAATTTATCCACATGAGCTTATCCGCTCTCCCGGCGCAGGAAGAAAAAGAGGTTCTTTTTATCGGCTCGGCCCTCTCCGGACAGATCGAAGAGATCGCCAAGCATAAATTAAAATCGCTGGACTGCCTGCAAATAAACCCGCTGATCACCGAGCTTGCCCGCGGTAAAAAGTTACCGGAAGAATGGAAAAATAAAATTAATTTTATTACCGCCGACCCGCGCAGTTACCTTAAAAAAACTGCTAAGCGATACGACGCCGTGTTAATGAACATGCCACCCCCCTCCAATTTCAACCTTAACCGTTATTTTACCGGAGATTTCTTTAAGCTTGTTTGCCTCCGCTTAAAACCCAAAGGGATATTTTCTTTTCCCCTTCCTTCCAAAAGGGAAATTTTAAGCCCCCAGTTTGTCCGGTTCGATTCCAGCATTATTAATGCCCTGGATAAAGCCTTCCCCCACCGGCTAATTATCCCCTCCGATTCCATGCTCCTGATCGCCTCACGGGAAAATATCCCCGCGCAATCCCTTCTGGATAATTTTTCGGCCGTCCATCCCAAAACCGAATTTTTCACGCTTTACCATTTCCGGGATTATCTTGATCCGGCGATGCGCCTTTACGTGCAAGATCTGATCGACAAAAAAATCGAACCCAACTCCGACCTCAACCCCTCGGGGTTGCTTAATTATCTTGCCCTGGAGCAGGCTAAGTTCTACCCTAACCTGAGGATAAATTTAGGGGCGGTCCGCCGGGGAACTATCCTTTTATTCCTTTTAGCCGGCCTGCTTGCCCTGGGGTGCCGAAGATTCTCCCCCAGGGTCAGCTGCCTTTTAAACGCCGGAGCGATAGGATTTACTTCTATCAGCTTAAGTTCGGTTATCTTTGTGAGTTTTGCGCTTTTTTGCGGTGAGCTTTTCTGGAAACTGGGTTTACTGATCGCTTTCTTCATGGCCGCAACCGCACTGGGAACTTTTTTTGCCGGCCGGCTTAAGAACGAAAAGGTTAATTTTATCCTCCAGCTTTTCCTGTCCTGGACGATCCTGCTGCTTGTCTTGTTTTTTAAACTGGAGGCGATCGGCGAGGGAAATTACGCGCAACCTGTCTTTTTCTTATGCGCGTTTTTTTGCGGGTTCCTCACCGGCAGCGCCTACCCACTCTTGGCCCGGCAGCTGCGCGCAAATAAATTCCAGGCGCAAAATATCGCCACGACCATTTACGCGGCAGACTTAACCGGCGCTTTTCTGGGGAGCTTTGCCTGCGGATTATTACTGGTGCCGTTTTTAGGGATAGGCGGAGCGCTCTTGATCCTGGTATTCCTGAACGCGGTCTTTGCCTTGGCTAATTCCATACCCCGGGGATCTTAGCGCCGCAATACTTGCATTTGCCTTCCACAATATTGTCTTCCAATACCGTATAACCGGCGCGTTTGATCAAAAGCTTCCCGCACACCGCACAAAAGGTGTCTTCCCCGGCATCCTCCTGGATGTTGCCGACATACACATAATGTAATCCGGCATCCCTGGCGATCTGCCCGGCTTTAAGCAGGGTCTTCAGCGGGGTCGGGGAAAGATCCGCCAGCTTATACATCGGGAAAAAACGGGAAAAATGCAGCGGAGTATCCGGGCCCAAGTTATCTTTTACCCATGAACAAAGGCTGCGAATATCCTGGTCGGAATCATTGGCGGAGGGAATGATCAGGTTGGTGACCTCAAGCCAAACCCCTTTCTCTTTTAAGATCTTCAGGGATTCTAAAACATTTTTCAGACTGCCTTCGCAAAAAGAAGAATAGTATTTTTCGCTAAAACCCTTAAGGTCGATATCCGCAGCCGTCAGGTAGGGGGCCAGTTGCCGCAGGGGTTCCGGGTTAATAAAACCCGCCGAATGCATCACACAGGGAATCCCTTCAATTGTAGCCAGCTTGGCGACATCCAGCATGTACTCGTAGAAAACCGTGGGTTCGGTATAAGTAAAAGCGATCGTACGGGCCCCGGAAAGCTTGGCCTGCCTGACAATCTCTTCGGGAAGCACAAAATCCACTTTAACCGATTCGGGATCAAGCTGGGAAATCTCCCAGTTTTGGCAAAACTTGCAGCGCAAATTACATCCGGCGCTGGCAATGGAGAATGAGCGTGTGCCGGGGTAAACGTGGAAAAACGGCTTTTTTTCGATCGGATCAAGGTGAATGGCCACCGGCTGGCCGTAAGTCAGACAATAAAGTTTTCCCTGAATATTTTTTCTCGCCCGGCAAAAACCCCGCCCTCCCCTCGGGATCAAACATTGCCGCGGGCATAACCAACACTGCACCTTGCCGCTTCCGGCGCTAGACCAGTATAACGCGGTTTTTAACTGTTCCGGAAAGGACCGGTCACCGGACAATGCTCCTGATAGATTGCGGGAAAATATCCGGAAAGCAAAAAACGCGGCAAGGATAAAAATCGCCGCGATTACAGCCAATAATATTCTTTTAATTATGAAAAATCTGTTGCGGGAGGCGGCGGACACTAAGAATATAACTCCGTTTCAATTTTAAATCTTCACAAAATAATTTCGATTAACCTAAAAGCGCATTGGTTCCAATTATGGATGAAAATTACGGCAGCGGCTACTGCACCTGGCCCCGGATTGAGCCGGATAACCCGCCGATCGCTGAACGTATTTTCGGGGAAAACATCACTGCCACCGCAATCAGTGCTGCGGCGATTACGGCAAAAATAATCACATACTCTATCGAGCTTTGACCCCTGGCTTTCTTTTTCATCCTTCCTCCTTCTCTTCCTTAATTTATTACGGCCCTTTCTTAAGCCCTCTTCTTATATTTTCAATGGTTTCCAGCCACTCCTGCTTAATATTTTTTTCCCACTCCTGATACTCTTCCTGCCTTTTTTCATCGATATGCACGTAACCGATGTTGCCGGAGACAAAACTTTCTGTTTTGTCCGCAGCTGCAAGCAACCCTTCGATCCGGGTAAACAATAAATTACCGTCCAGGTTGATATCTTCCCGCAGGATCGCTTCGATCTTCCTGAGAATCTGGGCCTTAGTCATTTTCCCTTCTTCCTTACACATTTTTCCTCCTTAATAAAAAAACAACCCGGCGAATGTGGGTTGCTTTAAATTGGCACAAACTAAACCATATTTTTCTCCCGGGAGTATTTTTAAGGCTGCCTTCGGGAAACGCAAGGCTATATCAATTTTCCGAAACAACCGGGGAAATTCTCCTTCATCATCTGATAGAGCTTTTCCCTGTCGCTGTCGCGCATTTTCACGAACCTTGCCCCGTAAACCTGCTTTGCCCCTATTTGCCTGCGCCAGGTCAGGGCGATTTCGACATCGAAAAAATATTTATCGTTAAAATAAAGTTCCGCCCGGTTGACCTCCGGCGGGAGCTCCCCCGGAAGGGCCAGAGAAAAACCCCGCATATTCAGGTCGCGGACTTCGCAAGCCAGGTAGTCGCTTGCCCCCTGCAATTTTATCTTGGCCCCCGCGCAAATCTTCCACCGGGGCAAGAGCCTTTTTTCGATAAATGCGGGTTGGGGGACCGGCACCTTTTTCTTTTTAAAAAAATCAAAAAAACCCATTTTCCTCCGCAATACGGTTATACCGGTAGAATAGACTAATAAATTATACCATTTCCGCGGTAAAATTGTTAGTACTAAAGTTTATCCGCCGGAAAAAGATTGTTTCTTCCCCCGTTTTTTAAACAACCGCTTAAAAGGCTCTTTTAAAAAATAAAACCAGCGCAAATTATACAAAATCCCGGTTTTAAAAGCATAAGGCGGCAATTTATAGAATTTGGCGAATTGTTCCCGGGGAACGCTGAAAGCTGCTTTTAGCGGCTCGGCAAAACCGTCATAAAGCAGGAAATGCGCTTTTAAATAAAGGCCCCTGAGGTCCGGCTGCTCCTGAAAAGTGTTGCGGAAGATAAAATTGGCGATTAATTCCTGCTTGTACCGGGGGATGCGCAGTTTTTTTAAAACCGCGGAGGGGATCGCCAGGCCGAACAATATCTGCGCCTGCGCCAGCACAAAATAAAGGGTAGTGCGCGTCCCGGCTCTTTGCGCCTCAAGGGTAAAATAATCCCAGTCCAGGCGGCTGTTCTTCAAAAGCAAGGCCGCGTCGCAGGCGCTTTTAAGCAAAAGCATTTTGCCGAACCGGCGCTGGTGCAGCGCCAAGCTGAAAATACTATCTTCGCAGGAAAGCACCTCCTGGGTTTTACCCCCCCCTTCTATTTTTTTTGTCCTCTCCCACAGCTGCGGGAGCAAAGCAGCCTTCCGGGGATAATCCAGCGCCCAATGCACCTCCGCCATACACCCGCGCCCAAAACAGTCTTTTTTTACAAAAGCCATGTGATAATTCTGTTTAAGCCAATATTCTTCTTTGTCCCCGTGCAGCGCTTTTTCATAACCCAGGGATTCCAGGGTCACCTGCGCTCGGGGGTAATCTTCTTTTTTCACTAATATATCGATATCCTGCATCGGCCTTAAATAAGCCTGATCCCCGTAAACCGAGGCATCCAGAAGAAAAAAAGCCCCTTTTAAGGGGAGCGCCGGAATGTTTTTAGCCTCCAGCGCGGACAATATCTTCACGGCTTCCTGCTGCATCCGGGCCAATAGGGACAGATTGGCGTAAAAATTATCTTCCAGGAAACTTAATTCTTTAACAGGCAAAAGCCAGGGGTATTTTTTCAGGAAAATATAGGCACCCGGATAAATTTCATGATAGGCAAGCAAACGGTTCAGTTTCGCCCAGTCCAGCTGATTTTTTTCTAAAAATCCTCCGATCAGCTCCGGATTGCAGCAGCCGGCAAGGGAGCGGACGATAAGCAGGACAAGTTTTGCTTCGGGGCCAAGCCCCTCCCAATCCGGGGATTTTTTCATGCGTTATCGATAAATCTTTAACCTTTTGAATTTAAAATGATTTCTTCCCGGCGCAAATATTCACGCAGACCCCGCAGACAAACTGTTCCACCTGGCGCTGCGCCTGGAAGGTTTTGAGCTTGGCAAAACATTTATCCTGCTCAAAATCCGCCGAATTCTCATGGATCGCCTGCGCCGGGCATATTTTAACACAAGCGCGGCAGCTGCGGCAATTTTTATCCAGCGGCCGGTCGATCTTTAACGGCATATCGGTTAATACGGAAACCAGGCGGAATTGGCTGCCGAGTTTTTCATTCACCAAAAGATTGTTCCTTCCGATCCAGCCTAATCCGGCCAAGACTCCCAGCCTGCGGTGCGACAGATGCGCGGTATTCTTTTCCCAATCGATGATCTGGGTGGCCGGGATAGCCAGCGCGGCGTAACCTTTTTTCTGGATCAGGTTGCCTAATTTTAAGGCTGCCTGGTCTAACAGTGAATTGACTATTTTGTAATGATGAAAATATAATTTAGTCGGCTTGGTTTCCATCTCCGAAAGGATGGCTCCGGATAGCCTGGCCCCCAAACAGATGGCCTTATCCAGGTTCTGCAAAGTCTTGGGTGAGATCTGGAACTGGTTTTTCACCTGGCGGATATCGGCCACTCCGAAAATATCCAACCCTTCCTTAAAAGCGAATCTTTTTAAAGTTAGATAATTATTAATCCTGTTCATTAGTCACCCGTCTCTGGTTCGGCTTTCTTTGGTCAAAACCGCCGGCCGGATGGCCGTGGTTTGCCTTCCCTTTGGCAAAGCCACCGGTTCCCTTTTTTAAATAAACCATTAAAAGTGAGATCGCCACCGGGGTCACCCCGGAAATACGCGAGGCCTGACCCAAATTAAGGGGTTTAAATCTCAATAGTTTCTCTCTTATCTCCCGGGAGATACCGGATAAACCGCTATAATCAAAATCCGCCGGCAACTTGATTTTTTCCAGATGTTTGAATCTTTCCACGTCCTTGCATTGCCTCTGGATGAAGCCGGCGTATTTTATCCCGATCTCGATCTCCCGCCAGGAGCTTTCCGGGATCCCCGGTTTTAATTTATGCAGCGTGGCTAAATTTTCGATGTTGATCTGCGGCCGTTTTAATAATTCTTCCAGGCTGAAGGACCGGCTTAAGGGCGGACAGTTTAAACGCGCCAGTTTAAGGTTTACTGCTTTAACCGGTTTAAGGCGGGCCTGTTTTAAATAAGCCCGCCCTGCGGCGACCCCCTTTATCTTTTTTTCCGTGCGGCTGAAATCTTTCCTGCTCAACAACCCCAGGTCAAAACCGGTCTTGCTTAAACGCAGGTCGGCATTATCCTCCCGGATAATCAACCGGTATTCTACCCGGGAGGTAAACATCCGGTAAGGTTCCTCTGTCCCTTTAGTCGTTAAGTCGTCGATCAACACCCCGATGTAACTGGAAGCCCGGTCTAAGACCAGCGGCGCCTTATTTTTTACGGCCAGCGCCGCGTTTATCCCGGCGACCAGCCCCTGGGCCGCCGCTTCTTCATAACCGGTAGTCCCGTTAATCTGCCCGGCAAGGTAAAGGCGTTTGATGCGCTTAGTTTCCAGGGTCGGATAAAGCTGGGTAGGCTGCACCACCGCATGCTCAATGCCGTAACCATAACGGATGACCCGGGAATTTTCCAGGCCGGCGATCGAATGCAGGATTTGCAATTGCACATCCTGCGGCAGGCTGGTAGAGATGCCGTTAGGATAAACTTCATTGACCCCCGCGCCTTCCGGTTCCAGGAAAACCTGGTGCCGCTGTTTATCGGCGAACTTGACGATTTTATCTTCTATCGACGGGCAGTAACGCACCCCGGTAGCGTGGATCTTTCCGGAATAAAGCGGGGAACGGTGCAAATTATCCCGGATGACCTGGTGCGTCTTTGGGTTAGTATAAGTTATGTAGCAGGGGGCTTGTTTGCGCTTTATATTTTTAGAGGAGAAAGAAAAAGGCTTGGGGAGGCAGTCCCCGTCCTGGCGGATAAGATCGAGGTAGTTAATCGTATTTTTATCCAGCCGCGGGCAGGTTCCGGTCTTAAAACGTAAGATCTGAAAACCCAATTCCCTTAAATTTTGCGCCAGGCCGAAACTTGCGCGTTCATTGAGCCGGCCGCCGGAAAAATGTTTCAGGCCCACATGGATCAACCCTTCCAGGAATGTCCCGGGACAAATTACCACGCACTTGGCGCCGAATTCTCCTTTGTCCGTAACTACCCCTCCGACCTGCCCTTCCCGGACAAGCAGCTTGTGCGCTTCCGCCTCTTTGACCGTAAGATTTTTTTGGCTGCCGAGTAATTTTTCCATATAGCGGCCGTATTTACGCATATCGATCTGCGCCCGGGAAGATTGCACTGCCGCCCCGCGAGAAGCGTTCAGGATCCTAAACTGGATCGCGCAGGCGTCCGCGGCCTTGCCCATCTGGCCGCCCAAGGCATCGATATCTTTTACCAGCTGCCCCTTCCCCACCCCGCCGATCGCCGGATTACAGCTCATCCTGCCGAGAGAATGGATATCTAAGGTCAACAGGAGGGTTTTTACCCCCATCCGGGCGCTGGCCAATCCCGCTTCGATCCCGGCATGTCCGGCGCCGATTACAATCACATCATAATTATTCATATCCGCATTAAAGAATTAGGGACAGCCAAGATTAATGCTGTCCCTAATTGAGGTTTTATTTTTTAAAAATTAAATTAGCACTTAGAATAACCGCAGCCATGGCATTTAACGCAGCCTTCTTCATGGCGCAGCGCACCTCCGCAATCCGGACACATCCCGACGATATTGACCTGCTCATCAAGATCAGTAGACTGCAGTTGGTCATCATGGGAATGCTTCATCGGAATAGTCACCGATTCGGCTATCGGTGCCGGCTGCACGTTGACCAGGCGCCGCTCGATAACCCGGGCGATCGCGTCAGCGCAGGAAAATATCCTTTGCCCTTTTTCCCAGGAAGGAGAAGGACAGCGGATGTTCCGCAACTGCTCAATGATCGATTTTACTTCGATATTGGCGCGGAAGGCCAGAGAAACCAGACGCCCGGTTGCTTCCAGCTGGCTGGCGGCGCACCCCCCGGCTTTACCCATCTGCGTAAACAACTCAAAAGGCTTGCCGTCCTCGTCAATGTTTATAGTCACATAAAGATTGCCGCAGCCGGTGGAAACCTTGGTCGTGGTCCCGATAATCACCTCGGGCCTGGGGCGAGGGGCGATCTCTTTCTTGATCTCATGGATGCTTCTTGCTTCCTGTTTTTCTTTAGGTTTACCGACGTTTAAGACCTGCTCTTCCCGGCTTCTATCCCGGTAAATCGTGATCCCCTTGCAGTTTGCATCAAAAGCCAGGATGTAAGATTTACGCACATCCTCGACAGTGGCTTCATGGGGAAAATTAACAGTCTTGCTGGTGGCGTTATGCACGTATTTCTGGAAAGCCGCCTGCATCCGCACGTGCCACTCAGGCGAAATATCATGGGAAGTGACAAATACCCGGCGCACATCCTCGGGGATCTCTTTGATCTCCTTGATCGAGGCATTCTGGGCGATCTTTTCCATCAGCTGGGTGCTGTAAAAACCCCGCTCGCGGGCAATCTGTTCGAATAAGGGCTCAACTTCGACCAGCTTATCATTATCCATGACATTCCGGTGGTAGGATAAGGCAAACAAGGGCTCGATTCCCGAAGAACAGGGGCCGGCAATGATGCTGATCGTACCGGTAGGAGCGATAGTGGTCAAGGTGGCGTTGCGCATCCGGGTAGTGCCGTCCTTGCGGTCATAGATACTCCCTTTGAAAGCCGGGAATACTCCTTTTGTTTTTCCCAGTTCCAGGGATTTCTTATTGGCTTCATCCAAAATAAAAGCCATTGTTTTCTCCGCCAAGGCTACCGCTTCTTCGCTATTGTAAGGAATGTTCAGGCGGATGAGCATGCTGGCCCAACCCATTACCCCCAGACCGATTTTGCGGGTGGCTTTAGTCGCCTTCTCGATCTCCGGCAGCGGAAATTTATTGACGTCGATCAGGTTATCCAGGAAGATTACCGCCAGGGCAGTAACTTCTTTAAGGCGCTGCCAATCGATCTCGCAGCGCGAACCGGAGCGCTTGCACATCTGGTCTAAATTGATCGAACCCAAATCACAGCTCTCATAAGGCAATAGCGGCTGTTCCCCGCAAGGATTGGTGCTTTCGATCATCCCTAAGCGCGGCGTAGGATTATACTGGTTGATCCGGTCGATAAAAATAATTCCGGGTTCCCCGTTTTTATGCGCCTGCTTGACGATCAAATTAAATACTTCCTTGCTGTTGATCCGCTGCACGGGTTTATGCGTGTGGGGATCGATCAGGTCATAATCCTCACCCTTGGCCAGGCGGCGCATAAACTCGTCGGTGATTGCCACGGAAATATTAAAATTAGTGATGTGGTTATTATTTTCCTTGCAGGTGATGAACTCCATAATATCCGGATGGTCCACGCGCAGGATCCCCATGTTCGCCCCGCGGCGGGTCCCTCCCTGTTTCACCGCTTCGGTAGCCGCGTCATAAACGCGCATGAAAGAGATCGGCCCGGAGGCAACGCCGCCGGTAGTTTTGACTACCGCGTTTTTCGGGCGCAGGCGGGAAAAATTAAATCCCGTTCCTCCGCCGGATTTATGGATCAGGCTGGTGATCTTTAAAGTCTCAAAGATCGATTCCATCGAATCTTCGATAGGAAGGGTAAAGCAGGCGGATAACTGGCCCAATTCTTTTCCGGCGTTCATTAAACACGGAGAGTTCGGCAGGAATTCCAGATTGGCCATCATGGTAAAAAACTCATCCTGCAGTTTTTTGACCCCTTCCTCATTTACGCCATATTCTTTTTCGGCACTGGCAATCGCGCTGGCTACCCGGGTAAACAATTGTTCCGGGGTTTCAATAAGCTTGCCTTCCGGGTCCTTGCGCAGATACCTGCGCTCCAAGACCTTAATGGCGTTGGGAGTTAACTTTAAATCCATTTTTCACCTCGAGTAATAAGGAAGGGTTAAATATGAAACCGTTACCGTTGTTGTTTTTTAAACTATATCAAAACCTTTAAGCCTTGTCAATCTGACTTTAAAAAACCGCACGCCAAACATTGTATCATAATTTAGACTCCGGTCAATAAATAATTTTACAAGCGGTGGGGTAGAATTAACAGAAGTATACAACATATTGTAGGAAACTTATCCGACGGGAAAAGGCTTGCAGGATTCCCGGATGACCAATTCCGCCGGAAGCAGGATTTTTTTAACTGATTTTTTATTTAAGCCGATCAACCGGTTCAATTCTTTAACGCTTTCTTCAGCCATGCGGATCAGCGGCTGGCGCACCGTGGTTAAGCCTACCGGCCCGTAAAGCCCGCTGGGGTTATCATCGAAACCGACGATCGACAAATCATTGGGAATGTTTTTTCCCAACTCGCGCGCTACCGCCATTACCTCCAAAGCCATCGCGTCGGAGGCCACAAATACGGCAGTGGCCGGATCGCCGAGTTTGAGTAATTTTTCCGCGGCACTGCGAGCCTGGCCCCGGGAATAATCCGTTTCAAAAATATAATCCGCACGCACCGGGATGCCGTTCTTTTCCAGCGCCCGCTTATACCCCTCGAGGCGCTTGGCGGCCGGCTGAGTCATGATATCGCCGGTGATGTGGGCGATCTTTTTATGCCCCAACTCGACCAGATAATTGACCGCGTTCTCCGCCCCGCCGGCATTATCGATAGCGATACAGGAGACATCCAGGTCCTCCACGTAATAATTAATTACTACGCAGGGTATCCCTTTGGCCAGGGTATCCTCGATCTGGGCGCGGTTTCCGATAATATCGGAAAAGATCACTCCCCCTACCCCGCGTAAGGAGAGCGGAGTGCGTGCATCGGTCAAATGCAAAAGCAGGTCCAATTTTAAAACTTCGCACATTGTCCCGACGCCGCGGATAAGTTCCAGGGCATAAAAAGAATAAAATACCCCTTCGTAGCGGGGGATAACCAGCGCCACCACATTACTTTTACCGGTAGCCAGGCGCTGGGCGAAAATCGAAGGAGAGAATTTCAGTTCCTTGACCGCCCGCATTACTTTGGAGCGGTTAGCTTCTTTTACCGTACCGATCTTATTGATTACCCGGGAAACGGTGGTAATGGATACACCGCTGGCCTTGGCCACATCGATAATGGAGATATTCTTGGAGGGGGTTTTTTTTACGCGCGTCATGATATTGACAAAAACTTATTTTCCGGTTTCTCTATCCGGAGATTATTATTGCTTAACCTGATCCCCGATCTGCAGGGTCGTAGTCATTCTTTTGATATCGCAAGCCGAGATCGCGTCCCGGGTCTGGATCGCCGCGATATTACCGATAGATTGGCCGTTACGGTAAACATTGAATACGTCTCCGACCTTGACCCCGAAAGAAGAACCCAGGTCGATAACCACAAAGTTACTGTCCAGGTTTACCGCCAGGATCTTGCCGGGAAATTCCTGCAGCGACACCTTAGCCTTATCTACCCCCGAAGAAGCCCCTGCCCCCGAATGCACCACGATCGCCGGAAGATCTACCGATCCATTGCCGCTATCGGAAGCATCCTTGCCGCTCTTGACACTCTCCAGTTCGGTTTTAAGGGAATTGATCTTGGAGCTCCTGCCGGCCATCATCTTTTCCATTTCGCTCAAGCGCTTTTCCAGGTCTCTTTTTCCTTCCTGCAGCTCCTGGACTTTTTTGTCCAGCGCCAGCTTGCGGTTGGTCAGACTCTTTAACTGCCGCAACAAAACGGTATTGTTGGCCTTGGTGCCTTTAAAATTATCGGAGATCTCCAGCTTATCGTTTCTTTCCCGGACCACCTCCTGGGACATGCTGTCTAAAAGTTTCTGGTTGTAATCAAGCTGTCTTTGCAGGTCTTTCTTTTCGTTACGCGCATTATTCAGGTCGATCTCTAAGATCCCTTTCTCCCTGCGCAACGCTTCATTAGAAATCTGCAGGTTACGCAATTCCGAACGCACGTCGGCGACCTGGCCTTCTAACCGGATCTCCCCTTCGGTCTTCCTCTTCTCGTTGCGTAACTCGACATTAATCGCCTGCTGATTTTTTAATTCCGCGCGGATTTCCCGAAGCTGCATCTCCAGCTCGTTTTTAGCCTTAAGCACGGTCGCCCAATAGGCATCGTTATTCTGGACCGCGGTAACGGCAGCCGGCGGCTGTTCCGCAACCGGAGCGGGGGCCTGCACCTGCTGCTGCCGGCTTCTTTCCTTAAGTTTTTCGATCAATTCATCCCGGGCGCTGGCAGCCGCATCCAGCTTTTTCTGTAAGACACTAAGCTCCTCGGTCCCCCTGTCTCTTTCGGCAGTAAGGGTACTTATTCTGCCCTGGTTTTCCCGCAGGTCATTCTCCAGCTTAGCCGCTTTACTGGTCAGGGTGGTATTTTCGGTCCTCAGATCGTTACTTTCCCTAAGCAACCTCTGTTGTTGGCTGGCCGACTGGACAAAAAGAAAAAGACAGACGACACAGAAGACGGCTAAGCCGATAACAATAAATTTTGCTTTTTGTTCCATAATCCCCCCTATAGTTGGGCGAATACTTTTTCTAAAACCAGGCTTGCCGCGCCCATGGCCACGGCATTTTCCCTTAATTGAGAATAAACAATCTTTAAATTCGCGGTTGACTCGCGGAAGGCCCACTCGTTAACCGTTTTCTTGACGGTATTCAAGAACTCATCCCCTGATTCTTCAAAACCCCCGCCGATAACCACAACCTCCGGGTTCAGCAAGTTCACCAGGAAAGCTATTTTTATTCCCAGCCGGCAAGCGGCCGTTTCCAGGGCGGATAAAGCCGCCGGATTTTTTAGGCGGCTGGCGTTAAAAATATTCTTCAGGTCCAGGTGTTCCATCGAGGCGCCGGTAATCCGCAGGAACTCCTCTTGCTTTACGCTGTCTTTGAGCAATATTTTTTTTACCTCCTGGATAATCCCCAAATCCAGGTCCCAGCGTTTGATAAAACAGGGTTTGGCGGTTTCGCAGCTGAACTGGTCCTGTTCTTTATAATTATAAACGGAAACTTCCCCGGCGTAACCTTGCGACCCGCGGTAAAGCTCCCCGTTAATGATCATCCCGCAGCCGACCCCGGAAAACATATAAAGTACATTTTTATAGTTTTGCTTCAGGTCCAGCCAGTGCTCGCCGAAACAGGCGCTGGTAGCGTCATTCTCGATCAAGGTCGGCAAATTAAATTCTTTTTCCATTAACCCCCGCAAAGGCAGGTCCACCGAAGCGTAAGTATAATAATGGTCCATCTTTTGCGGCCAGTGGATGGAGCCGTCTTTTTTATTGATCAATCCGGCGATCCCTACTCCGATGCCTTTAATATTTTCCACGTATCCTTTGGAACGGCGTAAAATTTCCCGCACGATCTCTAAAAGGCACTCGGAAACTTCCTTTACCGATGCCTGCGGGCGGGCGATCTGGGTTTTGGTAATGATGTTGCCTTTTAAATCCACCAGGAGCCCGACCATGTTCATCAGGTTCAGGCCCACCCCGATAGCGTAACCGGCGCGCGGATTCAGATCCAGGAGCACCGGGCGGCGCCCTCCCTCGGATACATCCAGCTCCTTTTCATAAACCAGATTACATTTAATAAAATCGTCGATATAATTGGAAATGCTGACGACATTGATCCCCATCTCCTGGGAAATATCCGAACGGCTGATCGGACCCTGCCTGCGGAGAATACCCAGGATCTCGATATTGCGTTTTTCTTTTTCGCTAAAGGCTTCTTTTTGTAAATCCAGCGCGCGCATTGTGTTTACTTTGATTTCTTAAATTCTAAATTAAAATTATCCGGATAAGCCGGAGTAAATCCATTTTATATGTATATTATTTATACTACTAAACAATTCTTAAGTCAAGTATTTTCAAGAGAATCGGTTAATTTGGGATATTTCTTCTAAAGAATGGAACGCGGCGAAGTCGCCCCCGGCCCCTTCGCGCAAAAACAGCGGAAACTGCAGCGAAAACCTTTTAAATTAATAAACATCCACCAGGATAAAGGCGCGGTCAATGACCCCGGAAGGGGAAACAATAACCAGGTTTATTTCCTTAGTCCCGCTGTCGGAGTAGATGCCCTGAAAACTGCTTTCGGTTACCGCGGGGCTGACCCCTCCCAGGTCACCGCTCCACAGGTACTGAAGATCAACCTGGTTGCAGCCGCTCTGGGGCATGTTCACGGTAGAAGAAATAGTGTTGTTCTGATTTTTTGCCAGGATATAGCTTGCGCTTTGTAACTGCGCTTTATTTGCCTCTAAAAGCGGCGGTTCATTTTTCAAAGTGAGGTCAAGAAAATTCTTCAAGTTATAGGCTAACGGCTTATTTTCCTGGATCTCCTTGATCCTTTCCCGGGCCAGGGCCGCGGTCAAAACGAATTTGTCCTGGGCATTTTTCAAAAGCAGCTGGTAGAAGCCGTCGGCCTTCACCGCATCCCCCTCCCATTGGGACAAAAGCCCCAACTGGTAGAGAGAAGAGATTGCCTGAGGGCTGACTTCCGTTTTCGCGCTTAAACTTTCAAAATATTTACGCGCCGAAGCGATATCTCCCAAGCTGTAAGCGTAGATCATTCCCACTTTATAGCTGGCTTCATCAAGATGCCCGGTCTGCGGAAACTCCTGGACCAGTTTAAGATAGATTTTTTGCGCGTCTTTATAAGCGCTCATTTTTTCCAGGTTAAAGGCGCGCGCATAAAGGGCATCCTGATTAAACGCGTCTTTGGGGGAAGATTTTTCGATCCGGGAATAAATTTTCTCCGCGTAAGCCATGTCGTATAAACCGGTCTGCCGGTAAACAAACAGGGAAGCGATCTCAAAAAGCTCAGCGGAAAGTTTTTCCGGGGCCAGGGTCTTGGTTATTTCCTCGATATAAATATCATAGATGCTCTGCGCCAAGTCAAGGTTGCCCTGTTTATAAAATCCGGCAGCCGCGGCCTTAAGTTGCTCCGCAGTCATTTTTCTGGAGACCAAACCATCCACGTAAAGTTTATAGATCGAGCGGGCTTTTGATTTTTCTCCTGAAGCCGATAGGGTATCCGCCACTTCTTTGATCAGGCCCGGGTCGCTGGAACCGCCGAAAGCCTGGGTATCGGCGATCAAATTATCCATAGCTTCCTGGGCGAAAGCGTCCTGTTGGCCGGAATGGAACTGCCAAAGTAAAAGCCTGCTTTTTACTTTCAGGCAGTTACCGCTTGGCGCTTGAGCAACAACCTTTTGGGCATTTTCCACCAGCTGTTCCCGGTAAGTATTGCCGTTGGCGAAATAATCATCCCAGGATTGTTTATCCTCCAGGGATTTAAGCTGCAAATAGCGGGCCTGGGCCTTATAATAATCCCGGCAAAGCTCCTGCGTTTTATCTTTGTCTTTGGGGTTGTTCAAAAAATCGACAAATTCATTATACTTATTCTCCGCCAGGTATTGGGTTTTAGCCTCTTCAAGATTGCCACAGCAGGAGACGGCTCCGGCATCCGGGGTCTGGGCGAAAAAAACAGAGGGAAACCCCAGGATGATGCTTAAGCAAATCAATGCGTTTTTTAAAAATAACATGTTTCCTCCTCGAGCAACGGCCAAAACCCTAACGGGCCTTATTTTTCTTGGGTTTTTTAATTACGGGATTTTTCCAAAACTCCCGGATCACATAATAAGCTTTGCGCAGGATGCGTTTATTTAACCCGTTTTCTAAATCCGGGCCAAGCGCCACGATCCCAAACCACTCTTCGTTCATATTTTTATTGCCCGGGGCGCGGATATCGGAATAATAACTGCCGTTAGACCAGCTGCTTTCCGTGTCGTGCGCCTTCCAGCTTTCCGGGTTATCCTGGTCGTGCTTCCACCATTCATCCGTCCATTCAAAAACCGTCCCGCCGATACAGTTGCCTTCTCCTTCTTTACCGTTATACAGGTTCTCGTAAATCTGGCCCCATTGCGACTGCAAAAAGAATGCCTGCATATTCTGGTCTTCTTTTGCCAAATAAGCGTCGTAACAATCCGCGCCGAACTCCGCCATCAATAGAGGCTTATCAAAGGTCACCCTTAAAGAATGGAAAAGGTTGCCGAAGGTTTTGCCGCGGTAAATAATACAAGCGACAAAATCCACATCCGGGCAGAATTTCGCGGCCGAATCCAGCCCGATCAATTCCCCGTTGCCCAGCCCCACCGGATGCCGAAAATCTATTTTATGCACCTCTTTGGAGATCTGGTTAACTAAAGAATAGTAAATTTCAAAGCGCATTAATTTCTGCTTCTGCGGGTCGGGCTCTTTATCTACCTCCGGGCTGCTCCAGGGGTTGACCTGGCCGAGGCAGGAATAATTGTTTTCGTTGCCTAAGATCCAGCCCAGGACTCCGGGTTCATCTTTATAAAGACGGACCATGCTTAAAACCTGCTGCGTTACCTTCTCCCGGAAATCTTTATCCCCGTAAAAAGGACAGGGATACTCCCAAAAACCCAGCCAATCCCCCAGGATCGTGCGGATCCCGTATAATTTGTATAAATCGCCGATCACCTGCTTGACTGCCTGCGGGTCTTCCCCCACCTGATAGAGCCGGATAGTGTTTACCCCCATTTCCTTCATCAGTTTTCCGTCGGTAATCCAGGGCTTGTTCGGATCCGCCCACCAGTTGTATTCATGGTTGGCGCCGATGGGGATAGGATTATAACAAACTCCTTTGACAATATAAGGCTTACCGGCGACCATCATCCGGTAATGTTTGTTTTTCAACGTTTGGATATAAACCTCCGGCTTGGCCGCCTGAGCCGCGCAGCCAAGGAAGAAAAACAAAAAACTGCAGGCTACGAGCAATAAACGCCCGTAGCCTGCAGTTTTAATCAACATGTTCTTTGGATCACTCAAACTTAATCTCATCCAAATAGAATGTGGCCCCTTCCGGGTTATTGTCGACATTAGTTGACCAGGCAAAACCGCCGATAATATTCGACATATCTTTGCCTCTTAGATCGATGGTGTACTGTGTCCACTCTTTATTCAAGATCACCGGCCCGATAGTGGCGCTGTCGGAATCCGAGTACTCTCCCATAATCCCGCCAACTTTGAATTCTTCGATGCGCTCCCCGCCTTTGGCGCCTTTAGCCCAGAAAGTAAGCTTGGCGGCTTTGGAAAGGTCAAAACCCGCATCGATCGTGCCCCAGTTATTCGCCGGATTCTGCCAGAAGATCCCCGCCCAGCGGGCACCCTGCGTGGCTTTACCGCTATAAAGTATCTTAATGCAAGTATCCCCTAAGTAGGCATCCTCTTTGGAAGCCCCGTCATACTTGATGTCACCGTAATCACCCATCCAACCGGAAGGAATAAAATGGTTGGAGACGCTGGAACGGTCGGCATAAATATAGAACGGCATCGCCTGCTGTTTTTTGCCTTCAGGCTTAAGGGTGGTATCCGCTTCGAATTTTATATCATCGATATAAAATGTGGCCCCGTTAGGATTAAGGTCAGCCGTAGTGGTCCAGCCGAAACCCCCGTTAACATAGGTAAGGTCTTTACCGACCAGGTTAACGGTATACTGTTTCCAGGTATCGGTCAACTCTACCGGACCCATCTCCACCATCAGGGAATCCGGATAGGTCCCCTTGATCCCGCCGACCATTACTTTTTGGAGGATCTCTCCGCCTTTTGCCCCGCGGGCCCAAAAGGTAAGTTTGGTCATCCCGGTCAGATCAAAACCGCCTTTTTTGTTTCCCCAGTTATTTGCCGGATTCTGCCAGTAAACACCGGCCCAGCCCTGAGTTTGCGATCTCTTACCGCTATAAATGAATTGGATGCTGGTTGGACCGGAGTGCGGATTGTCCGCCGCCTGGTCATTCATTTTTATATCTCCGTAATCACCCATCCAGCCGGAAGGAATATAATGATTGTCTTTGGCGTTCTTATCCAAGTAGATCACGAATTCCTTGGCCCCTGCTCCTGCGGCTATTCCTGTGACTGCCACTGCTCCTGTCGTCCCTGCGGCTTTTTCTTCAGCTACGGCCATAACCGGAACCAAGAGAGCGAAAGCCAATACTGCTGTTAACAACTTTTTCATACCCACCTCCCCTTTGTCTACGTAGACAACACCCGCGCAATTCCTCTTGGCGCGGGGTGTAATCCACCACTGTTGCTTTACTAATTAAACCCTAAGTGTTTAGAGTTTAAGTTATTTCCACTTCTTCTGATACATGTAATAGGCTTTACGCAGCTGCCTTAAAAACGGGCTCTGTTTTCCGTCCCCCTGCCCGGAGATCCCCAGCCATTCTTCATGCATATAACCGTCGGGAAACGGGCCGGCCCACAGGCCTTTAGTATCGTGGATCGCCGGCTCATAAGCCTTCCACCATTCATCCAGCCACTCAAAAACCACTCCGCCCAGGCAGTTGCCCGCCCCGCCGGAAAAAGCCATATTGTTTTCCATATCCTCCCAGGAACCTAAATGGTATTGCGCCTGGAATTCCTCGGCCTCGTCAGCGCTCTTGCTTTCGGCGTAAGCCGGGCAGCCAAACTCGGTGATAAACGCCGGCTTGCCCGCCTGCTCTTTTACCTGCCTCCAGAAAGCCCCAAACCCGTAATCCCCGCGGTAAGCGTTGGTGCCGAAAATATCGATGTCGGGAGAATTTTTACCGAATTTATCCAGGAACAAAATGTCTCCGCTGCAGATCGCTACCGGATGATCAGGATCGATGGATTTGATCACCTTGGCGACTTCATTGGCGAATTTAAAATAGGCTTCCGGATACTCGTTGGCGTTACAGGCATACCCGTAAACATTTTCATTACCCAGGAGCCAGAATAAAACATAAGGCTCATCCTTGAATTCATTGACCATCTCGGTGACGGAGGCGATCATCTTCTTTTTCTGCTCTTCATTATTATAATCCGTACCGGGGTTCCAGGAAGCGCCTGAGCCGATCGCATATTTACCGAGGAAATCCCCGACGATCACCCGGATACCGTAATGGCTGTACATCTCCCGCATCAATTCTTTATTGATCTTAAGCGGGTGGTGGTATAAACGGATAGTATTGACTCCCAGATCCTGCATCAATTTAAAATCCCCCACTGCCGGTTCATCGGCATCCTGGAGATTGTTCCTATTCTTATCCACAAAAGCGTCATAGGGGCCGTCGATCTTGCCGTTCTTGTTCAGATCCTCCTCCATCCAATTGGCCAGAGTGCCCTCATCCGGGGATTGGCCGACCTTGGTCGGGGCATAAGTAATTCCTTTGATTATATAAGGCTGGCCGTCCACTAAAAGCTGCCAGTCATCATTGTTATACTGCACCAGGCGGACCTTGCCGTGGCCGACCTCTTTTTTGATCCCCACGGATTCGGCGGTGGGCTTGGTTTTTGCCGCTTCCTGGGCCAGGTCGACTTTAACGAATTTTCCGGGATTGGCGATCGCCACATCATTGGAAATATCATTATCAAAACCGTTAAGGATATCCACCTTAGCCCCCTCCAGCCGGTAACCCAATTGGGGATTGCGGCGCAGGAGAAAATTAATTTTAGCGATTGCCGCCTGGCCCACATACCAGGGGGTGTGCCAATAAGTCCAGCCGTAGCTTCCGGGAAAATGCACCAGGATAGAATAATAACATTTGATCGCCTGGGTGATCAATCCTGCCCTTTCCAGGATCAAGCCGGTGCAAAATAATTTTACCCCTTGCGGTTCAGTGGAGGTGGACCACTTGACAAATGCGGCTTCCTGGTCGGGAGAGTAAAGATAATCCCAAAGCTCTCCCTCCAAACGTTTATCCGTGACCACCTGTTTATAAATAGGATCCTTCCTTATTGCGCTGCTGTTGGGGTAAACCCCTTCTCCGGCCGCAGCGATCAGCCCCTCCTGGTCCTTAACCTCGTATTTATAATCTTTTGTCCCGACATCTTTAAATTCGCCGTATTTAGAATAATCGACAAATTCTTCCTTGCCCGGGTAGGCTAAAACCAGTTTGGTCGGCAGCTGGCTTACTTTTTTCTTGACCTCCACCTCAATGGAACCGGTTTCGATCTTTTTAATGCTCTGCTCGGCGGCCAAACGCAGCGACCAGAACCATCCCCGGGGATCCCAGGCCTGGCCGTAAGAATATTTGGCGATGATTATTTTAAATTTTTTCTTGGCCTCATCATTTTTCTGCTGGCGCATCAGGCTTTCCGCCTGGATAAAATAACAGGTGGCCACATCATTCAAGGAGGTCACCGCTTCGATCTCTTTTTTGTTTTTGGGCAGCGCGCTTAAAGAAGCCTGCTCTTTCTGCGCCTCCTCCTGGTAAAGATCGATGCACTCCTGGGT